>DATHSW010000320.1:0-36311 GCA_035463855.1 Candidatus Deferrimicrobiaceae bacterium
GCCTCGCCCGGCTCGAGCAGCACGATGTTGGTCAGCGCGCACAGGTGGAAGTCCCGGCCGAGCTCGCGCCCGGCGCGCCGGGCGCCGCCTCCCGCCAGGGCGAGGGCCTCGGCCGGGGGCACCCCGCGGGGCGGGATGGCGATCACGAGGCCGTCGCCGTACTGTCCGCCCACCTCCATCGCGCGCGGCCCGAAGGCGGAGACGTAGAGGGGGATGCGCGGCTCGAGGCTCATGTACTTCTTCTCGCGGATCAGCATCTTGATGGGGCGGCGGGCGCCCTCGTAGGCGTAGTCGACCACGTCGCCCTCGAGCAGGCCTCGGAGGACCCGCAGGTACTCGGCGTAGTCGGCGATGCGCATCGGCGGGGCGGCGATGCTGCGCATCGCGGTGTTGCCGGTGCCCATGCCGAGGAAGACCCGGCCGGGGGCGAGCCGGTTGAGGGTGGCCATCGCCGCCACGTGCACGGGCGGGATGCGGGTGCCGCAGATGGCCACCCCCGGGCCCAGGCGCAGACGCCTGGTCTCGCGGGCGGCCAGGGCCAGCACCGCGTAGCAGTCCGAGAAGATCATCTGGCTGTCGGCGACCCAGACGGAGTCGTAGCCCAGGGCCTCGGCCTGGCTGTAGAAGCCGATCTCCTCGACGTCGGCCATCACGCACACGCTGAAGCGCATACCGTCACCTCCTGTCGCGGATCGAGTCGAGCATCTGCCGGGCGCGGGGCGCTTCCTTGAGCGTCCAGCGCGGCCGGTCGGTAGGCGCGCGCTCGGCCAGCACCGCCTCGAGCTCCCGCCGGGCCTCGGCGTAGCGTCCCCTATTGATGTAGAGCTGCGCCAGCTCGATCCGCACGCCGGTCAGCCTGGGATCGAGGCGCTGCGCGGTCTTGAAGTGCCGCTCGGCCTCCCGGCGATCACCCCCGAGGAGCACCGGCAGCTCCCGGGCGATGCTGCCCGCCATGATATGCGCCTCGATGTTGTTGGGGTCGAGGCGCAGCACGGTGTCGACTTCCTTCCGCAGCTCGCGGAGGGCCAGGGCCGAGCGGAGCAGGCCCTTGGCCTGCGACCAGCTGCCCAGCGTGATCGCGTACCAGAGGTGGGCATCGGGGTCCCTCGGGGCGAGCTCGGTG
The DNA here is from genome assembly GCA_035463855.1 of Candidatus Deferrimicrobiaceae bacterium. GTDB lineage: Bacteria > Methylomirabilota > Methylomirabilia > Rokubacteriales > CSP1-6 > CAMLFJ01. Next base: position 1,124 of record DATHSW010000320.1, read on the forward strand.
GCGCGCTTGGCGTAGTCGCGGGCGCGCTCGTAGGCCGCGATGCGGTCCTCCTCGGTCTTCGCGCGCTCCTCGCCGACCAGGAACCAGGCGCGGGTCAGGGCCAGGAGCGTGGGCAGATCCGCCGCGCCGCCCCGGGCCACGTGTGCCTCGAGCAGGTCGCGGGCGCGGTCGATGCGCGCGGGATCCTCCTGGTACTGGCGCAGCATCGCGCGCGCGGTCTGCGCGGGCGTGGGCACCTGGGCGAGGGCGGGGCCGGCGAGGAGGAGGAGCAGCAGGGCGAGCAGGAGCGGCCGGCACATTGCTCGATCGTAGCGGCCATCGGAAGGGCACGGGGAGGAAAATGCTCGGGGCGCTCGGCCTCAGGATCTCGATCGGGCAGGGCGGGGTGTGCGGACAGCGGGACCCGTCAGCCGGGCCGCGCTCCTGGTCGCCAGGAGTACGGCCGCGCCGACGAACGGCACTGCGCCGGCCACGACGAGCGCGCCGCGAAGCCCCCACGTCCCGGCGGCGAGACCGAGTGCCCACGGCCCGAGGAGCTGCGCCACGTCCGACCCGAGACCGTAGGTGTTGATCACCGCGCTCCGCCCCTCGGGCGGGGCCGCCTCGGCGGCCACGCTCAGGGCCACCACGACGGACACGCCGTAGAACAGGCCGTAGGCCGCCGCCAGGACCAGGAACGTGGGCAGGCCCGCGGTGATGCACGTGAGGGCGAGCGCGCCCCCGGCCCCGATCATCGCCGGGACGAGGACCGCGCGATGCCCGTGGCGGTCGGCCAGGCGCCCGCCGAAGAGTCGACTGGCCACGACGCCCACCTGCGAGCTGACGAAGAGGAGCCCAGGGTTGGCGACCCCGTGCCCGATCACCCACAGGGGCAGGAATCCCGAGAAGCCGGTGTAAGGCACCTGGATGCAGAAGTTGAGGAAGGCCGCCGCCGCGCCTTCCCGGCGGAACGGCGCTCGCAGCGAATAGGGGTGAGCGCGGCCGAGCGGGCGAAACGCGCTGACGGTCGCCAGGAAGCAGGCGCCGCTCGCCAGCGCGCCGACGGCGGTGGCGACCGCGAGCATCGCGAGGCGCTCGGGCGGGGCGGCGCTCCCGCGCGACAGACCGTGAAACGCGGCCACCGCGATCGGCGGGCCGAACCCGATCCCGAGCGTCATCCCCAGGGCGATGTATCCCTGCACCTCGCTGCGACGCCCGGCGGGGGCCGCCTCGACGGTCAGCGTGTAGAAGGCGGTGGTGCCGACGCTGAACGCGATGCCGGTGAGCACACGGTTCGCCAGGACGGCCCAGCCGGCGGGGACGAGGAGCAGGACCGTGGCGACGGAGAGGAGCACGAGCGCCAGCACCAGCGGCAGCCGCCGCCCGAAGGCGTCGATGAGCCAGCCGGCGAAGGGCCGCACACAGACCTGGGCGACGCCGGACACTCCGAGTGCGAAGCCGATGGCGCGGGTGTCCCAGCCCTGATCGTCCAGGAACAGCGGCAGCACGGCCAGGATGCCGAAGTGGCACATCGTCCACAGCAAGACGCCGCTGAAGAGGGCGGCGACGTTGCGGATGAGCGTGCCGCTCGGGTCGGGCGCCCCGGGAAGAGCGTGACCGGGCGGGAGCGACAGCGGCGGGCGGCCGCTGTCGCCGCCCGCCGCCCGATCGCTCATTCCTCGGTCACGCGGGCCTTCACCGCGTCGACCAGCTCGGGTGTCACCGTGAGCCCGTGGTCCTTCACCGCGTGCTGGCCCGCCTGCGCCAGAATCTCGTCCATCGTCCGGCCCCGGGCGACGAACTGGCACCGCGTGCCCGATACGTCGGCACAGCGTAGCACCTTCTCCATCTCGACCTTCTTCATGGCGTCTCCTCCGGTGGCGGCCGTTCTCGGCCGCGTGGGATCGATCGGTCGAGCACCACCCTACGGCCGGGCGGGTGGCCGGTGTGGTACGAAATCCGTACCGCCCGCCGGGCCCGGTCGGGGTATCGTCTTGGCATGAAACGCTATGGGCAGTTCTGCTCGATGGCGCGTGCGCTCGATCTGCTCGGGGAGCGGTGGACGCTGTTGATCGTGCGCGAGCTCCTGTGCGGGAGCCGGCGCTTCGGGGAGGTGCAGCGCGGCATCCCGCGCATCTCGCGCACGATGCTCTCGGCGAGGTTCCGGGAGCTGATCGACGCCGGCGTGGTCGCGCGCGAGGACGGCGAGGACGGGCCCGCGTATCGGTTGACGGCGGCGGGCGCGGAGCTCGCGTCGGTGGTCCGCGAGCTCGGCACGTGGGGCCAGCGGTGGCTCTCGCGCGACCTGCACGCGAGCGAGCTGGACGTGCGCGCGCTCGTCTGGGACATCCACCGCCGCGTGCGCCTGGACGCCCTGCCGGAGAAGCCGCTCGTCGTGCGCATCGAGTTCACCGACATGCGCGGCCCGGCGGCCCACCACTATCTGCTGCTGCGGCGGAGCGAGGTGTCGCTCTGCCGCACCAACCCGGGCTTCCCGGAGGAGCTCTGCGTGCAGACGGATCGGCGAACCTTGATCCGCTGGTGGCGCGGCGACCTGTCGTTCCGGCAGGCGCGGCAGGCCGGCCTCGTCCTCGACGGTCGGCGCGAGTGGGTGCGGGCGTTCCCCGACTGGTTCGAGCGCTACCTGTTCGCGGCCGTCACGCCCGCGAGCGCGTCCCGCGGGGTGGCGCGCACCGGGTGAGGGGAGAAGAAATGCGCCAGAGAGGGCCTGTGAGCCGGGTTCTGTCTGACCGCCCCGGTTTCCCGTGACGGCGAGATGATCATTTCTCTAGGACGCCGGTTACCCGGCGCCTCAAGCGGCCATACCCGAGAGCCCCACGCGGGCCGCGCTTCACCTGCTCTCGCGAGCAGGATCGCTCTCCTATTTGGCCTTGCTCCGGGTGGGGTTTACCGAGCCGACCCGGTTACCCGAGCCGCTGGTGAGCTCTTACCTCACCGTTTCACCCTTACCGCCCGTGAGGGCGGCGGTTTGCTTTCTGTGGCACTGTCCATGGGGTCGCCCCCCCTGGCCGTTAGCCAGCACCCTGCCCTGCGGAGCCCGGACTTTCCTCCCGCGCGGGAATGCCCGCGCCGGCGATCATCCAGCCTTCTCTGGCGCAATCAAAGAGCGTGTGTCGCTACCGCAGAGTATAGCCCGTCAGGGCTCGCGCCGCTTGGTCGCCTTCCGCTGCGCCCGGCGCTCGAGCTCCCAGTATCGCCGGTCCCGGTCTTCCAGGATCTCCTCCGTGGTGCGAAGCGGCGCCGTCGAGGGCTGCTCCACGCCCAGGGCGTGGCCGATGTCGTCGACCCGGTCCTGGTCGGGGGTGGACACGCTGCCGCCGACCGCCTCCTCGCCCGAGCTCTGCGCCCGCTGCCAGTCGGCATCCACGTCGCCGGCGCTCGCCGCGGGCCCGGTCTCGTGGTGCTCGATCACGTCGCGCAGCAGGCCGACCGTTCGCCCCTGATCCTCCATGCCGGCCCGGCCGCGCCGCGTGGCCGGGGTCCGCTTCCGTGAGCGGCTCTTGGCCCGCCTGGGGCGGGCCGGGCCGCGCTTCGTCTTCGCCGTCTTCGCCCTGCTCCGTGTGGGCTTCCGCTTGCTCATGGTCCACCTCCCTCGGATCTCTCCCGGTGCGCCCCATCATACGCCTCGATTTGACGCCCCTGCGGTCGTCTGCTACGGTTGCCCCGCGAATCGCTTCTCCGGGTGTCCTCTCGACCGACGGCGTTTCAGGGAGGTCGGCAATGGCGCAAGAAGCGCGCGATCCGGAAGTGGAGACATCGATGTCGCGTCGGGTGATGCTCCGCAGCGTGGGCGCGGCGGTGGGCGCCGCGGTGCTCGCGCCGCGTCTCGCGGGCGCGCAGACGCCGCCCAGCGGGCCGGTGGCGCCGCCCAGCACGATCACCAGCCCGCCGCGCGACTTCGGCCCGCGCGGGGCGCCCACCACCTACTTCACCGATCCCGACGTGCTCACGATCGAGCCCGCGTTCAACGGCCTGCGGCAGCCCAACGCGCCGATCCAGCGGCTGTGGACCGGCGCGCTCTGGTCGGAAGGGCCGGCGTGGAACGCGCAGGGTCGCTATCTCGTGTGGAGCGACATCCCGAACAACCGGCAGCTCCGGTGGATCGAGGACAACGGGCACGTCAGCGTGTTCCGCGCGCCGTCGAACAACAGCAACGGCAACACGTTCGACTTCCAGGGCCGCCAGCTGTCCTGCGAGCATCTGACCCGGCGCGTGGTGCGCTACGAGCTGGACGGCTCGGCGACCATCATCGCCTCCATGTTCAACGGCAAGCGGCTGAACTCGCCCAACGACGTGGTGCCGCACCCCGACGGCAGCTACTGGTTCACCGACCCGCCCTACGGCGCCCAGCTCTACGAGGGCACGGTGGACGCGCCGGGCGGGCCCGCCAATCCGGGCGGGCGGGTCAACCCCCGCCTCGGGCAGCCGCCTGAGATCGGGAGCTACAAGCGCGAGCTGCCCACCGCGGTGTACCGGGTGGACAAGAACGGCACGCTCACCCAGGTGGCGGGCGAGGACATCGTGCCGGATCCCAACGGGCTCTGCTTCTCGCCCGACTTCAAGAAGCTCTACGTGGTGAGCACCGGGCGGGGGCCCGGCGACACCCACGCGGGCGGCAAGGGTGAGGTGTACGTCTTCGACGTGGGCGCCGACAACAAGCTCAGCAACGGCAAGCTGTTCTCCAACTTCATGGTCGACGGCGTCAAGTGCGGCCCCGACGGGGTGCGGGCCGACGTGCAGGGCAACCTCTGGTGCTCGAGCAACGCCGGCCGCAACGTGGGCTACAGCGGCGTGACGGTGTGGACGCCGCAGGGCCAGCTCATCGGACGCATCCGGCTGCCCGAGGTCTGCGGCAACGTCTGCTTCGGCGGGCCCAAGCGCAACCGCCTGTTCATGGCGGCCAGCCAGTCGCTCTACGCGCTCTACACCCAGACCCAGGGCGCCGCCCCAGGCTAGCGCTTGAGGGTCAAATCGGGGGTCAGGTCTTACATTCCGACATTTTCATCGTGCTTCTCAGGCACGCGACGCGGCACGCGGAAATGTCGGAATGTAAGACCTGACCCCTTCGTCGCCATGAAGCTTGGGATTTATCTGAACGCGCAGCAGCCGGCGGGGGATGACCCGGCGCGGCGGTTTGCCGAGATGGTGGAGCAGGCGCGCCTGATCCGCTCGCTGGGGTTCGACTCGATCTGGGGTGGAGAGCATCACGCCACCCCGGGGTTCCACTATTTTCCGTTGCTGCCGATGCTGCAGCGGCTGGCCGCGGAGGTGCCCGGGCTCGCCATCGGCACCAATCTGGTGCTGCTGCCGCTGCACAACCCGGTGGAGATCGCGGAGGTCGGGGCGTTCCTGGACGTGGTCACCGGCGGGCGCTTCATGCTGGGCGTGGGGCTCGGCTACCGTCCCGAGGAGTTCGCGATCTTCGGCGTGCCGATGGCCGAGCGGGTGAGCCGGCTCTCCGAGGGGGTGGAGATCATCCGGCGGCTCTGGACCGAGGACAAGGTCACGCACCGCGGCCGGCACTGGCGCCTCGAGAACGTCACCATCCGCCCGCGCCCGGTCCAGCGGCCGCGCCCACCCATCCTGGTGGGTGCGCAGGTCCCCACCGGCATCGCGCGGGCCGCCCGCATCGCCGACGGCTGGCTGGTGGTGCCGGTGCCGCGCGTGGACGAGTTCGCGGCGCAGGTCCAGGCCTTCACCGCGACCCGGGCCAAGGAGGGCCTGCCCGCGGCCGCCGAGATCTGCCGGCTGCTCGAGGTGGTCTGCGCCCCGGACGAGGACACCGCGATCCGCCGGGCCGCGCCGTACCTCCTGGAGAAGTACGCGGCCTATTTCTCCTGGGGCCTCGAGGGCGTCTCGCTCGATCCGGGCGCCCGGCCCGAGGACCAGCTCCGCCGGCTCGCCGCCAACCGCTTCGCCATCGGCTCGCCCGCCCAGGTGACCCGCATGCTGCTCGCCCAGCACGAGGCCGGCGCCACGCACCTCACCATGCGGGTGAGCTGGCCGGGCATGCCGCAGGCCGACGTCCTGGCCGGCATCGAGCTGCTCGGCCGCGAGGTCGTACCGGAAGTGCGCCGGCGGCTCGCCGCTGCGCGCTGACTAGCCCCCGCCGCCCGGATGCACGCCCACGGTGAACATCAAGGTGACGACGTTGCGGCCATCGACCGTCTTGTAGTACGCCTTGATCGGCCGGCCCCACCTGAGCTCGGTGCGCACCACGCCGGGCAGGTCGGGCGGGACGTACAGCTCGATCCCGCTCTTGAGTACGAGGTACGTGCCGGTGGGATCGGATTGGGCGATGATGCCCTCGACGACCTTCTCTTCCTCGCCCGCCGCGGGGACGACCGTGGCGGCGAGAATGAGCGCGAGCCCTGGCAGGATACGACGCAATGTGTGATCCTCCCCCTCCTGATGATGCGGTAGTCGCCGTGCCAGCGCCAGCCCGCCCGCTTTTCTAAGGAGTGAGCCATGCGAGTCCCCGCCCGCCAGATCCGTCAGCAGCTCGAGACCGTGTTCACCGCCTGGGGCATGTCCCGGGAGCACGCCGCGACCACCGCGGAGATGATGGTCGAGACCGATCTGCGCGGGGTGGACTCGCACGGCATCTCGATGCTGCCGACCTACGACAAGGAGTTCCGCGCCGGGCGGCTCAACATGCGCCCGCAGTGGAAGACGGTGCGCGACATGCCGGGGATCGCCCGCATCGACGCGGATCGCTCGCTCGGCCATCCGGTGTCGGCGCACGCCATGAACCTGGTGGTGGACAAGTGCCTGACCACCGGCGTGGCGGTGGTCGCGGTGTTCAACTCGCATCACTTCGGGGCGGCCGGCTGCTACGCCAAGATCGCGGCGGACCGCGGCGTGATCGGCATGGTCACCTCGGCCACCCGCGGCGTCACGATGGTGCCCACCTTCGCGGCGGAGCCGGTGATGGGAACGAACCCGCTGGCCTTCGCGGCGCCCGCGAAGAAGAACGCACCGTTCGAGCTCGACATGGCCACCACCACCGTCGCGGCCGGCAAGGTGAAGGTCTACAAGCTCAACCACAAGCCGGTGCCCTCGGGCTGGGTGGTGGACGGCGACGGGCACCCGGTGACCGACGAGACCCGCGCCTTCCAGCACGTCTTCGAGCGCCCCGACGGCGGCATCACGCCGCTCGGCGGCAGCCGCGAGCTGGGCGGCCACAAGGGCTACGGCCTGGCGGTGCTGGTGCACATCCTGGGCGGCACCCTGGCCGGCGCGTCGTTCTCGCCGCTGCGCAACCGGACCCAGCGCGACTCGGATCCGCACAACATCGGCCACTTCTTCATGGCGATCGACCCGCGCGCCTTCCGCGACGACGGGGACTTCGAGCGCGATCTCGACGACGTGATCGACGTGCTGCACGGGGCCAGGCGCGTGGACCCGGGCCAGCCGGTGCTGGTGGCGGGCGATCCGGAGCGGCTCACGCGCGCGGAGCGGCTCGAGCAGGGCGTGCCGATCCCGGACGACCTGATGGCGCAGCTCCGCGGCGTCGCCGCGGCCGCGAGCGTCCCCTTCCTGCTCGCCTGACCCCGGACCTGCTCCCCCTCGCCCCGAAGGGGAGAGGGCCGGGGTGAGGGGGTCTCCGAGGTTCAATCACGCGCGCGCCGGCGGCCGCGGCGGCCGCGGCGCTCGAGCGCCTCGCCCCAGCTCGCGAGGAACGCCGTGACGAAGGTGTGCTCGCGCGCCGGCTCCACCGCCAGCGGCCCGAGGGCGAGCGCCACCGCGAGCGCGACGTGATAGCCCTCGGAGCGTGAGGCCACCGCGCGGCGGTAGGCCGGATGCGCCTCGTTCACCCACACGGTCGCGTCGACGAGGCGGCCCAGCTCGGAGTCGTCGGGCCGAGCCGCGAACTGGATGCTCAGACCGTACCGGCCCGGTCGGCGCGCCGGGCCGTCGCCGCTCGAGTGTCGCGTACCCACACCCGGCGGTCCCGAGACCTCGCGTGCCGGCGCCGGGTTGCTCGCCGCATCGGGCGAACCGGGAGCCCCGGGCTCGGCCGGCGCCGGCGCGGGGCCGGCGTCCGGCTCGGAGGCGCGCGGCGTGTCGGGCACGCCGATCAGGGTGGAACCCGCGTGCGGCGCGAGTCCCCCACCACCGCGCCCGCCGACCGGCAGCGCACGTTGTCCCCCGCTGCGCCGCTCGACCAGCGATGCCAGGAGCGGAAAGTCCTCGGCCAGGTCCACCAGCACCGTCTCGAGGTCGCGCTCGACCGGCCGGGCCGCGCGGCGGCGGCTCCGGTCGGCTTCGGCCGGCACGTCGCCCCACTGCGCGAGCTGCGCGCTCACCGCCTCCTGGATCGCCTTGCGATAGGCGAGGTAGAGGGCGCCGCGGGGACCCGAGCGCACGAAGTCGCCCTTGTTGAGGGTGAGGCACTCGGCCAGGGCCGGCGCCTCGATGAGGCCGCCGATGCGGTCGCCGGCCGCGGGTGTCACACCCAGCCAGTCCCAGCCTCCCTTGATCACCTTCCCGAACGTGCTGACCGCGAGCCCGCGCCGCTCTTCGGGCAGCGGCGCGCTGTCGCGCACCAGGTAGCCGACCGCGGAGGGCTTGCGCTTGCGCGCCAGTCGCACCGCCAGCCGCGCCGGTTGATCGCCCGGCCGGGGCTCGGGGGTGAGGGCGCGCCCGTTGACGACGAATCGAATCCCGCCCGGGTACTGGGCCGCCAGGATCTCGTCGAAGAACGGGTCCAGCAGGGTCTGGAAGTGCCGCCGCAGCGAGGCCTCGATGAACCCCGGGTCGAGCAGCGGCGCCAGCGGGTTCTCCAGGGTGAGGCGTACCGCCGTCCCACGAGCCCCCACGAGTCCCGGCGGCGGCACCCAGCGCCAGGGCGCCCGCTGCCGGCCTCCGAGCGCCCACGACGTGGCCACGTGCTTGCCGCCGCGCCGGGTCTCGGTGACGACCTCCCGGCTCACCAGGAGCGCGAGCTTGATGCCGACGCCCGCGAAGCCGATCCCCGCGCCGCGCGTCTTCGAGCTGATCGCGAGGTCGTGGTAGCGGGCCAGCTCGCGGCGCCGCATGCCGAGGCCGTCGTCCACCAGCGTGAAGGTGCCGGCGGCCGGATCGGTCAGGACGGAGATCGCGCCCGCACCCGAATCGAGGGCGTTCGCGACGATCTCGGTGAGGATCGTCTCGTCCGTCGGGCCCGGATAGGCGTCGCGCAGGTCCTCGAGGAGGCGGAGCAGATCGACCCGGGTCTCACCCATGGGCGATCAGCGCGCGAGTCCGGGCGGGGGCCCCGTCACGAGCGGCCGGCTCGGGAGCGCCGGCTCACGCTCAGCCCAGGGCCTTCCGCAGCGCGCCCGCCATCTCGCCGAGGAGCGCACGCGACTGGTCGAGCATGCGCGTCATCCGCACGAAGCCGTGGAACATGCCGGGGTACTGCGTCGCCGTCACGGCCACGCCCGCCTCGCGCAGCCGCCTGGCGTACGCTTCCCCCTCGTCGCGCAGCGGATCGCACCCCGCGGTGATCACCAGCGCGGGCGGCAGATCGGCCAGGCTCTTGGCCAGGAGCGGCGAGGCGTTCGGCTCGCGGCCCTGCGCCTCGCGGGCCAGGTAGTGGCGCCAGAACCACCGCATGTCCTCGGTGGTGAGCAGGTAGCCGGTGGCGTTCTCGCGGTAGGACGGCGTGTTGAAGTCGTAGTTGGTGACCGGATAGACGAGCACCTGCAGGGCCAGGCGCGGCCCGCGCCGGTCGCGCGCCAGCCGCGCCATCACCGCGGCGAGGTTGCCGCCCGCGCTGTCGCCGCCCACCGCCACGCGGGCCGGATCGAGCCCGAGCCGCGCCGCATTGGCCACGACCCACTGGAGCGCCGTGTAGGAGTCCTCCACCGGGGTCGGGTACTTGAACTCGGGCGCCAGGCGGTAGTCCACCGAGGCCACCGCGCAGCCGGCCGCGTTGACGATGGAGCGGCAGATGCCGTCGTGGGTATAGAGGTCGCCGATCACCAAGCCGCCGCCGTGGTAGTAGACGAGCACCGGATGCGGCCCGTGCCCGGCGGGGCTGTAGACCCGCACCGTGACCTCGCCGCCCGTCACCGGCACCCGATGGTCCGCGACGGCGGGCACCTCCTCGACCGGACCGAGCGCGGCGGTGCGCGTGCGCATGGCCTCGCGCGCCTCGTCGGGCGTGGACTGCGGGATCGGCTTGAGGTTCAGCGCGGCGATGGCGTCCACGATCTTCTGGGCTTGCGGATCGAGCGGCATGGCGTGTCCTCCCCGGTGAGGCTCTGGTGATGCGGCGACAGTAGAGAATCGCGCCCCCGTCGTCAAGGCACGCCTCGTCGAGCGGCGCGCATTGACAGCCCGCGGCGCCCGCACGTACACTCGCCGCGTCTCCATCGCCCCGGCGCCCGCTCACCGTTCAAGGAGGAAAGCTCCCATGGCCCGTTCCCTCGACGCGGCGGTAGCCGCCTGGCTCGCCGCTCTCCTGCTGCTCGTCGCCGGCTCCCCCGCGGCCGCCCAGGCCCCCCGGTCCGGCGGCACCCTCCGCGCGGCGCTGCGCGCCGAGGTCTCGACCTTCGACGTGCACAAGGGCGCGTCGGGCTCCGACCACATGTACCTCTACCCGGTGTTCGACACCCTGGTGCGCTTCGACGACAAGCTGAACGCGCGCCCGGGGCTGGCCGAGTCGTGGGAGGCGCCGGATCCGAAGACGCTCGTGCTCAAGCTGCGGAAGGGCGTCAAGTTCCACGACGGCACGCCGTTCAACGCGGAGGCGGTGCGCTTCAACCTGGCCCGCGCCCAGGACCGGCAGACCTCGTCGATGGCCTCCGAGCTGACCAGCATCGAGCAGGTGGAGGTGGTGGACCCGCACACGGTGCGGCTGCGGCTCAAGGCGCCGGACGCGTCGCTGATCCTGGCCTTCGCGGACCGCGCGGGCATGATGATCTCGCCCACCGCGGTGCAGAAGCTGGGCGACCAGTTCGGGCGCCAGCCGGTGGGCGCGGGCGAGTTCCGGATGGTGCGCTGGCAGCCGGGCAGCGAGGTGCGGATGGAGCGGTTCGCCGACTACTACGAGCCGGGCCGGCCGTATCTCGACGCCATCGTGTTCCGGATCATCCCGGACGCCGACACGCGCGTCTCCGCGCTCCGCAGCGGCCAGGTGGACTTCATCATGGAGGTGCCCGCCCAGGACTTCGCGTCGCTCAAGGGCGAGCGCAACCTGCGCGCCATCGAGGGGCCGACGCTCGCCTACTGGCGCGTCTACCTCAACATGGCCAAGCCGCCGCTCGACAAGAAGGCGGTGCGCGAGGCCATGAACCTGGCGCTCGACCGCCCGACCCTGCTGCGCACCATCATCTTCGGCCTGGGCGAGGTGGCGACCTCGCCGTTCCCGGTCGGCTACTGGGCGCACAATCCGTCGCTCAAGCCGTGGCCCCACGATCCGGCGCGCGCGAAGGCCAAGCTGGCCGAGGCCGGCGTGCCCAACGGCTTCACGATGGACATGGTCCTCGAGCCCACCCCGGAGCACGTGCGGCGCGCGGAGGCCATCCAGGCGCAGTGGGGCGCGGTCGGCATCAAGGTGGATCTCAAGCCGATGGACCTGGCCAAGGGCGTGCAGTCCTTCTTCCGCGGCAAGGAGCTGATGGCGGCCAACTACCGCTGGACCGGGCGGCCCGACCCGGACCAGAGCGTGCGCGGCATGTTCCACTCCACCGGGTTCTACAACCCGGGCGGCTACAAGGTCGCGCGCATCGAGGAGCTGATGGACCAGGCCAAGGCGAGCTATCGCCCGGAGGATCGGCGGCGCCTCTACCAGCAGCTCAGCGAGGTGATCCAGCAGGAGGCGATGGATACCGCCATCTACGTGGCCTACTCGCTCGAGGCCATGAGCGTCACCCTGCAGGGCTACCACCCCAACTTCCTCGGCAAGCCGATGTTCCGCGGGGCCTGGCTGCAGGGCAAGTAGGGCGGCGCGGCAGTGGCGCGCTTCCTCCGCCGCCGGCTGCTGGCGGTGGTGCCGCTGCTGCTGCTCGTCACCTCGATGGTGTTCTCGCTCGTCCTGCTGCTGCCGGGCGATCCGGCGGTGGCGCTGGTGGGCATGGAGGACGCGAGCGAGGAGAAGCTGGCCGCGATCCGCGAGCGGCTCGGGCTCAACCGGCCGCTCATCGTGCAGTACGGGAGCTGGCTCGGGCGGATGGCGCGCGGCGATCTCGGCGTCTCGCTCCGCACCGGCCAGCCGGTGACGGAGGCGATCTGGGACCGCGCGCCGGTGACGCTCGGCCTGGCGCTGGCCGCGACCGCCTTCGGCCTGCTGGTGGGCGTGCCGCTGGCGGTGGTGGCGGCCCACCGGCGCGGCAGCCTGGTGGACGCGGCGGCGAGCGGGCTCGCGGCCTTCGGGGTCGCGGTGCCGAACTTCTGGCTCGGCTCCATGTTCGTGCTGGTGCTGGCCCTGCACCTGCGCTGGCTGCCCGCCACCGGCTACGTGAGCCCGTTCGAGTCGGCGGGCGACGCGTTCCGCCACCTGCTGCTGCCCACGCTCACCCTGGGGGCCTCCGCGGTGGCGGAGGTCACGCGCCAGCTCCGCTCCTCGCTGGGCGAGGTGCTGGCCGCCGACTACGTCAAGACCGCGCGCGCCAAGGGGCTGGCCGAGGCCCGCGTGGTGGCCAAGCACGCGATGCGCCCCGCCCTGATCCCGGTGGTGACGGTGGCCGGGCTCACCATCTCGCGGCTCGTCAGCAATACCGTCGTGGTCGAGTCCATCTTCGCGCTGCCCGGCCTCGGCCGGCTCAACCTGGAGGCGGTGCTCACCCGGGACTTCCCGATGCTCCAGGGCGCGGTGCTGGTCACGGTGCTCGCGGTGATCCTGGTCAACGTGCTCTCGGACCTGCTCTACGGCTTCATCGACCCGCGTATCCGCTATGGGTGAGACGCGGCTCGCGCTCCGGCGGTTCGTGCGGCGCCGTGCCGCGGTCGTGGGCGCGGTCTACCTCGTGCTCCTGATCGCGGGCGCGCTGCTCGCGCCGGTGGTGGCCCCGTACGATCCGATCAAGCAGGATCTCGGCCGCATGCTGACCGCGCCGTCCTCCGCGCACCTCCTCGGCACCGACGACCTGGGCCGCGACGTGCTCACGCGCCTGCTCTACGGCGCGCGTCTCTCCCTCGGCGCCGCGTGCCTGGCGGTGGCCATCGCCACCCTGGCCGGCGTGCCCGTCGGCCTCGTGGCGGGCTACCTGGGCGGGGTGATCGACGACGCGCTGATGCGGGTGATCGACGCGCTGCAGGCCTTCCCGGCGCTGATCCTGGCCATGGCCATCGCGGCCGCGCTCGGCCCCGGGCTCTTCAACGTGATGGTGGCGGTGGGCATCGTCTACACGCCGCGCTTCGCCCGCCTCGTGCGCGGGCAGGTGCTCTCGCTGCGCGAGGAGCCGTTCGTGGAGAGCGCGCGCGCGGTCGGCGCCGGTCACGCGCGCGTGCTGGCCCGCCACGTGCTGCCGAACGTGGTGGCCCCGGTGGTGGTGCAGGTGTCCATCGGGGTCGCCTTCGCGCTGCTGGCCGAGACCGCCCTGTCCTTCCTGGGCGTGGGCATCAAGCCGCCCGAGCCCTCGTGGGGCACCGACGTGGGCCGCGGCTACCGCTTCATGCGGCTGGCCCCCTGGCTCGTCTTCATGCCCGGGACCACGATCCTCCTGACCGCGCTCGCCTTCAATCTGGTGGGCGACGGCATCCGCGACGCGTTCGATCCCCGCCAAAGCCGCGAAGCGTAGCGCCCTGCTCAGTGTCCGGCCCCGCGACGCAACCGGCGGGCGCCGATCAGGAGTGCCGCGGCGCCCAGCCAGGCCAGCCCGCCGTCCAGCAGAAAGGCCCCCGAGAGGCTCAGCGCGGCGAGCCCGCCGCTGACGAGCGGGCTCGCCGCGGTGCCCACCTGCACGCCCAGCGCGAGCCAGCCGAACGCGGCGCCGCGCCGCTCGCTGGACACCAGCGTCCCGCCGAGGGAGTAGGCCAGGGTCAGCGCGCCGCCCAGGCAGAGCCCGGTGAGGCAGCGCAGCAGCATGAGGCTCTGCCAGCCGGGCGCGAGAGCCATGAGCGCGCAGGGCAGGCCGCCCAGGAGCAGGCTGATCAGCAGCAGCCGCTCGGCCGGCCAGTGCTGGGCGAGCCGGCCGGCGGCCACGGCCGAGCCGGTGGCGCAGACCGCGGCGAGCGAGATGATCTCGCCGGAGGTGGCCGCGATGCGGGTCACGTCGGGCAGGACCGCGACCCGGAGCGGCACCAGCAACGAGAGGCCGCGGTCGATGAACTGGCCGATGAACAGCAGGCCCAGCACGAGGGGAAACCCGCGCAGGCCGAGGATGTCGCGCAGCGTGAAGCCTGCCTCGCGCGCGGCGACCGCCTCCCCGGCGTCGGCGTGCGGCCGGCCTTCGGTGAAGAGCGCGATCAGCCCGATGAGGGCCAGCGCGCACATCCCGGCGGTGACGAAGAAGGCGTAGCGCAGCCCGAAGTGGGAGGCCACGTAGCCGCCCGCGGCCGGGCCCACCGCCACGCTCAGGAGCTGGGCGCCCTGCACGCGCCCGATGGCCACCGGCACCTTCTCCTTGGGGCACGACACGCTCGCGAGGGCCATCGCGAAGACGGAGAAGCCGGCGATGACGCCCTGGAGCAGGCGCAGGATCAGGAGCTGGGTGACCGAGGTCACGAGCCCCATCGCGGCCACGATGATCACGAAGCCCGCCAGCGAGCGGATCATCATCAACTTGCGGCCCACGCGGTCGGCGAGGCGGCCCCAGAGCGGGCCCAGCAGCCCGGCGACGCCGGGGGTCACCGCGGTCAGCACGCCGGACCACAGCGCGACCCGGCTGGGCTCGGTGACGCCCAGCTCGATCACATAGAGCGGCAGGAAGGGCGAGAAGAACTGGAAGCCGACGAAGGCGATGAAGACGACGAGGGCCAGCGCCCAGACGTTGCGCTCCCAGCTCTCCACCGGCCGGCCCGCTAGCCCGGCCTATCCATGAACAGAGACCGCGCGAGGCGGCCGGGTCCTGTCGCCGCGGGCGCCTCCCGGGCGACCGGCTCCGTCACCCACTCGCCGGATTCGCCGCTCTTCGAGCGGCGCACCGGACTCGGGGGGCCCACTGCGCTCGCTCGCCCGGGAGGCGCCCGCGGCGCCACCCGTCCGGTCTCGGTCGAGCCCGCTCATGGAT
Organism: Candidatus Deferrimicrobiaceae bacterium; assembly: GCA_035463855.1. Lineage (GTDB taxonomy): Bacteria > Methylomirabilota > Methylomirabilia > Rokubacteriales > CSP1-6 > CAMLFJ01. Next base: position 16,285 of record DATHSW010000320.1, read on the forward strand.
AGGCCGGGCTAGCGGGCCGCGGTCACGTGGGCAGGCCGAAGAGCGAGGACATCCGGGTCGCGTCGTGCATCGCCGCCATGTCGGCGTCGGATGGGCGGCGGGTGAAGCGGGCGGCCGCGTCGAGCACGCGCGGCAGCAGGGTGAGGTCGCCGACCGTGTTGAGGAAGATGCCGGGGCGGCCGAGCACCCAGTGGACGGCCCGGTCGATGTCGTCCTGCCGCTCGAGGGGCTGATACCAGGTGGTGTGGCTCCGGTCGGCGGTGGCCCACGGGCCGCGCGCGATCCCCTTGATGGTCTGCACGGCCACGTTGCGCTCGCGGCAGATCGCGACGACCTCGTCGAAGGCCTCGCGGTACCGGTCGTTCTGGACCATGAAGAAGTTGTAGGGCAGCAGGATCGAATCGAAGTCGAAGCGGGAGAGGCTCCGCCGGTGCATCGCGGCGATGGTCCAGCCGTGGCCGGTGACGCCGATGGCGCGCGCGAGCCCCTGCGCCCGGGCCTCCACCAGCGCCTCGAGCGCGCCGTCCGGCCCCATCGCCTGGTCCCAGTCGTCGGGATGGCCGAGGGAGTGGAGCTGGATGAGATCGACCGCGTCCACCCGGAGCCGCTCGAGCGAGCGGTGGAGATCCTCGCGCGCGGCGCGGGCCGACCGCGAGCCGGTCTTGGTGGCGAGGAAGAAGTCCTTCCGATGCCGGGCCATCCACGGCCCGATGCGAAGCTCGGAGTCGCCGTAGCGCGCGGCGGTGTCGATGTGATTCACCCCGTGGCGGAGGAGGACCTCGAGCGCGCGGTCGGCCTCGTCCTGGGTGACGCGGGCCAGCGCGGCGGCTCCGAAGATCGTCGCGGAGCTCTGATGCCCGGTGCGTCCGAACGGCCGTCGCTCGATCATGGCGTGCTCTCCGCGTGTCCCCCTCTCCCCCCTGGGGAGAGGGCCGGGGTGAGGGATGTCACGATCGCGCCGGCCAGCGACCGGTGGCCCGCAGGAGCTCGAACACCCGCGCCGCGGTCACCGGCGGACGATCGATCTCGATGCCGTAGTCGGCGAGCGCGTCCTCGACCGCGTTGGCCACCGCCGCGGCGGGGGAGATGACGCCGCTCTCGCCCACGCCCTTGATGCCGAGGGCGTTGATCGGCGAGGGGAAGTCCATGTGGATGACCTCCAGCGGCGGCATCTCGTCGGCCCGCGGCAGCGGGTAGTCCATGAGCGTCCCGGTGAGGAGCTGGCCCGCGTCGTCGTAGATCAGCGACTCTCCGAGCGCGCTGCCCAGGCCCTGGGCGATGCCGCCGTGGAGCTGGCCCTCCACGATCACCGGGTTGATCGGACGCCCGCAGTCGTGCATGGCGGCGAGCTTGAGCAGCGAGATGCGGCAGGTCTCGAGGTCCACCTCCGCGACGACGCCCTGCACCCCGAAAGCCCAGGTGACGGTGTCGGGGTAGAAGAAGGCGCAGGCGCTGAGCCCGGGGCCTCCCGCGTTCGCCACCGCGCGGCTGCGCACCGCGGCGCGGGCCACCTGGCCGAGCGTCACGCTCTTGTCCGGCACGCCCTTGACGTGCACGCGGCCCTCGGCCAGCACCACGTCCTCGGGCGCGCACTCGAAGAGCTCGGCGCCCACGAGGCGCGCCTTGTGCGCGACCTGGGCGGCGGAGCGCTGCACCGCGGGGCCGCCGACCGCGGCCACCCGGCTCGCGATCGTCCCCATGCCGTAGCCGACCAGGGTCGTGTCGCCGCCCACGACCACCACCGACTCGAGCGGCACCGCCAGCTCGTCGGCCGCGATCTGGGCGAGCGTGGTCTCGTGCCCCTGGCCTTGAGCGCACACGCCCAGGTGCACGAAGACGGTGCCGTCCGGATCCACGCGGATGTCGGCGCCCTCGAACGGCCCGATGCCGGTGCCCTCGACGTAGGCGCAGAGGCCGAGCCCGATGGGCCGGGGCCCGCCGCGCCGCCGCCCCTGCTCGGCCCGCCAGCCCGGGTAGTCGAGCGCGGCGAGCAGCCGATCGAAGGCCGCCGGGTAGTCGGCCGGGTCGTAGGTGATGGACGCCCCGTCGCGATAGGTGAGCCCGGTCGGGCTCGGCATCTCGTCGGGGCGGATCAGGTTGCGCCGCCGGAGCTCGGCCGGGTCCATGCTGATGCGCCGCGCGGCGCGATCCAGCAGTCGGTCCAGCACGAAGGCGGCCTCCGGGCGGCCGGCGCCGCGGTAGGCGGCGGCGAAGGTCTTGTGGGTGAGGACGTTGCGCCCGACGCCCCGGTAGTGCGGCACCCGGTAGGGCCCGGGCAGGTGGTTGATGGTGTTGAGCGTGATGGCCTCGCCGAGCGTAGGCGCGGCGCCGTGATCGCGGGTGAACGCGGTGTCGATGGCCACGATGCGGCCGTCGCGCGCGAGCCCGATCCGCGCCTGGTGGACCTGGTCGCGATCGCCGGCCGCGGTGAGGCAGTGCTCGCTGCGGGTCTCGGCCCACTTCACGGGACGGCCGAGACGGCGCGCGACCACCGGCACCAGGATCTCCTCGGGGTAGACATGGCCCTTGACGCCGAAGCCGCCGCCCACGTCGGGCACGAGCACGCGGATGCGCTCTTCCTGGAGCCCCACCACCGGGGCGATGGCGCTGCGGACCGCGAAGGGCACCTGGGTGGACGTCCACACCGTGAGCCCGCCGCCGATGGGATCGGGCGCGGCCAGGACGCCGCGCGTCTCGAGCGGCATGCCGGCCACCCTCGGGTAGGCCAGCCGTGCCGACACGACCACCTCGGCGCCCGCGAGGGCCTCGGTGGGATCGCCCTTGGTGCTCGCGGTCACCGAGACCAGGTTGTCCGGCCAGGTGTCGTTGACGCGGGGGGCGCCGGGCGCGGCGGCCGCCTCCGCCGTCACCGCCGCGGGGAGCGGCTCGTAGCTCACGACGACCCGCTCGGCGGCGTCGGCCGCGGCGTAGGGATCCACGGCCACCACCACCGCGACGATCTCGCCCGCGTGGCGCGCCCGGGCGCCCGCCATGACCGGGTGAACGTGGGGCCGGCTCTTGGGCTCCGGGATCAGCGGGGGCACGGTGGCGTGGGCCAGCTCCGGCAGATCGGCGAGCGTCCACACCGCCACCACCCCGACCAGCCCGCGCGCGGCTCGCGCGTCGATCCCGGCCACGCGGGCGTGGGCGTGCGGGCTTCGCACGAGGGCCACGTGGAGCAGGCCCGGCATGCGCACGTCGTCGAGATAGCGGCCGCGTCCGGCGACGAAGCGGCCGTCTTCCTTCCGCTTCGGCGAGGCGCCGACCAGCACGAGGGCGGGGACCTGGAAGGTTAGCCGCGGGAGCCCGCGGGCCGGAGGTGCTCGTCGCGGCGCGACTGCAGATCGCCGTCGGTGTAGGTCATCAGCTCGGGCTTGGCCTTGCCGAGCATCACCTGGAGGTACGCGGGCTCGAGCCCCACGTTGGTGAAGCCGTGGATGACGTTGGCCGGGCAGGAGACGCAGTCCCACGGACCCAGCACCGTCTCGGCGCGGTTGCCCGCTCCGTCCTCGATGAAGACCAGCATCTTGCCCTGGAGGATGAAGAAGACCTCCTCGACCTCGTGGGTGTGCGGCGCATTGCCCTGGCCCGGCGGGACGAACATCACGGAGAGCGTGAAGTGCTGGGCCGGAATCACCGAGGCGTCGGCCTTGCCCGAGGCGCCGGAGCCGATGAAGCGATGCTGCGCGCGCTTGAAGCCCTCCACGCGCGCGTCGGCGAAGGCGTCCCAGTCGGCGCGTCGGTCGGTGAAGCGGGCCACGTGGGTGCGGAGCAGGTCGTCGAGTGCCTGGGCCATGTCGGTGTCCCTCCCGGACGCCCCAGTCTAGTCGCTGGGCATCGGCGCCGCAAGGCGCGCGCCCGGCGATCGAGGCGCCCCGCGCGACTTGCGTCGACGAAGCCCTTCCGCTACGATCCGCGACGGACCGCTTTCCAAGGAGGCCCGCATGGGCACGATCGTCTTCGCCGGATCAGCGATCGCGGCGGCCACCTGCCGCGTGATGCCGGTCCCCGGCCTCGCGGCTCGCTGAGCGCCCGCCGTGAAGCTCGTGCGGTACGGCCGGGCCGGCGCGGAGAAGCCCGGGCTGATCGACGCGGACGGGGCCCTGCGCGATCTCTCTCGGGCGATCCGGGACATCACCCCGGAGGCGCTCACCCCCGCCGGCTTGAAGCGGCTGCGCGCGCTGAAGCCCGCGCGGCTGCCGCTGGTGAAGGGCCGGCCGCGGCTCGGCTGCCCGCTGGCCGGCATCGGCAAGATCGTCTGCATCGGCCTCAACTACACCGATCACGCCGAGGAGGTCCGGCTGCCGCTGCCGAAGGAGCCGACGATCTTCATCAAGGCCAACAGCGCGATCAGCGGGCCCGACGATCCGATCGCGCGGCCGCGCGGCGCGGTCAAGCTCGACTACGAGGTGGAGCTGGTGGCGGTGATCGGCCGCCCCGCGCTGAACGTCGAGGAGGGCAGCGCGCTCCGGCACGTGGCCGCCTACTGCCTGATGAACGACGTGTCCGAGCGGGCGTTCCAGATGGAGCACGGCGGCGGGACCACCAAGGGCAAGAGCTGCGACACGTTCGCGCCGATCGGGCCGTGGCTGGTCACCGCGGACGAGATCGCCGATCCGCAGGCGCTCGGGCTCTGGACCACGGTCAACGGCGAGCGGCGCCAGCAGGGCAACACCCGGGACATGGTCTTCCCGGTGCGCGCGCTCGTCGCCTACGTGAGCCGCTTCATGTCACTGCGGGCGGGCGACCTGCTCTCCACCGGCACGCCCGCCGGGGTGGGCCACGGGGCCCGGCCGCCGCGCTATCTCGACGACGGCGACCGGGTGGCGATGGGCATCGACGGGCTCGGCACCCAGACGCACCGGGTGGGCGCCCGGGCGGTCGCTACAGGATGAAGCCGCGGAAGCCCTTGCGGGCCAGCGCGTCGCGGGCCGACTGGGCCTGCTCGCGCGAGGCGTACCCGCCGACCCGCACCACCCACGGCACCGACGACGACCCGACCCGGCGCACATCGGCGGGATAGCCGTCGCGCTTCACGCGCGCCGCGAGCTCGCCGGCCTGCCTGGCGTTCTTGAAGGCCGCGATCTGGACCGAGAACGTCCGGCGGGACGGGCTCGCCGGCCGCGCGGTCGCCGCGGGCGGCGCGGGCTTCGCCGCGCTGGGGGTGGCCGCTTTCGGGAGGGTGACCGGCGGCGCCGTGGCGGGCGGCGCCGCGGCCGCCGGTACTGCCGGCGACCCCGTCTGGACGACGGCGGAGCTCGAGGGCTGGGCGGTCACGGTAGAAATGACCGATTCCGGCGTCGCGTCGCGCCGGGCCTGAGGCGGCGGGCCGATGTCGTACCAGCCGAGCCACTGCGGGATCGCGAAGACGAGCACGAAGGTGACCGCGGCGGTCGCGATCCCGATCCACATGCCGCGGAGCGGGGAGTCCGACGGCGCGTCCATCTCGTCGTCGAGATCCTCGTCGAGGTATCTGGGCTCCTCGAGAACCGGGAATTGCATCTGCGCGTCCTGCTCGCGCGGGCTCTCGCCCTCGCGTGGCGCGTCCTGCTCGTCGCGCTCGCGTCGTGTCTCGTGATCGGTCAGCATAGTTCGTTCTTAGCATGGCCCCCGCCGCCCTCCGGCAAGAATAAGAGTCGCCGGAAGTGACGCTGCGCGGCAGCCAGAGTAACCCCCACGGGTAGGGGTCTCTTGACTCGGCGGCCCCGGCGACGTAGCGTTCAGCGGCCGGCTCAGCCCCACGGCGGTGACGCACGCTCCGAGGAGACGATCCCTCGAGGAGGTGATCCATGGATACCAACGGTCATCAGAGTCCCGAGCGCATCCGGGCCGGTCTCAGCCATCCGATCATCGACGCCGACGGCCACTGGCTCGAGTTCGGGCCGGTGCTGAGCGACGAGCTCCGGCGCATCGGCGGCGACGCGGCGGCGGAGGGCTTCCTCTCGGTGGGGCGCGCGGTGCGCCAGGCGCTCGGCATGTCGGTCGCGGAGCGGCGGACGCGCCGGATCTCGCAGGAGGCGTTCTGGGCCTCGCCCGAGCGGAACACGCGGGACCGCGCCACCGGGCTGCTGCCGCGCCTGCTCTACGAGCGGCTGGGCGAGCTCGGCATCGACTTCGCGGTCCTCTATCCCACCGCGGGGCTCCGCGTCCCGCGCATCGCCGACGACACCCGGCGCCGCGCCGCCTGCCGCGCCTTCAACGTGCTCACCATGGACTACTTCCGCGGCTTCGCCGACCGGATGACGCCGGCCGCGGTGATTCCGGTGCACACGCCCGAGGAGGCCATCGAGGAGCTGGAGCACGCGGTGCGCCAGCTCGGGTTCAAGGTCGCCATGTTCGGCAGCCTGGTGCCACGGCCGGTGGCCGCGAGCCGGGCGGGCGACCCCGACGCGGTGCGGTTCCTCACCTGGTACGACACGCTCGGTCTCGACAGCGAGCACGACTACGATCCGCTCTGGGCCAAGTGCGTCGAGCTCGGCGTCGCCCCGACCTTCCACACCGGGGCGCGCCGGCAGGGGCTGCGGCTGTCGCCGACCAACTTCACCTACAACCACATCGGTCACTTCGCGGCCGCCGGCCACGCGGTGTGCAAGGCCCTGTTCCTGGGCGGCGTCACCCGCCGCTTCCCGGCGCTGCGGGTCGGCTTCCTCGAGGGCGGCGTCGGCTGGGCCTGCATGCTCTACGCCGATCTGATCGGCCACTGGGAGAAGCGCAACCGCAAGGCCCTCGAGCACACCGACCCGCGCGCGCTGGACCGGGCGCTGCTCGCCGAGCTCGCGGGCCGGTACGGGAGCGCGGCGATGGTGGACGCGCTGCGGGCGCGCGACGGCTGGCCCGACCCGGACGCGGTCCGGGCCACCGGCGGCCTCGCCGATCTCGACGACTACGCGGCCTGCCGCATCGAGCGGCGGGAGGACCTCCACGAGCTCTTCGTGCCGCGCTTCTACTTCGGGTGCGAGGCCGACGACCGCATGAACGCGTGGGCCTTCGATCGCCGGGTGAACCCGGGCGGCGCCCGCCTCAACGCGATCTTCGGCTCCGACATCGGCCACTTCGACGTGCCCGACATGCGGGAGGTGCTGCCGGAGGCCTGGGAGCTGGTCGAGGACGGGCTCATCACCCGCGACGACTTCCGCGACTTCACGTTCGCCAATGCGGTGCGGCTGTGGGGCACCGGCAACCCGAGCTTCTTCACGGGCACCGCGGTGGCGAAGGCGGCGGCGGTCCTGCTCGCCGAGACGCCGGCCGGCGTGGGGAGGTAGCCCGTGCGACTCAAGGATCGAGTGGCCCTGGTGACGGGCGCCGGCTCCGGCATCGGCCGGGCCATCGCGCTGCGCTTCGCCCAGGAGGGCGCGCGGGTGATCGTCAACGACGTCAAGGCGGAGAAGGCCCAGGAGACGGTGGACGCGATCGCGGCGGGGAGCGAGGCGGCCCGGGGGCGCGCGCTCGCCGCCGACGTGGCCGATTCGGGTCAGGTGAAGCGCATGTTCGCGGAGGTGGAGCGCGAGTTCGGCGCCCTCGACATCCTCGTCAACAACGCGGGGATCGCGGAAGGGGCCCCCGGCGATCGGGAGAAGATCCGCGCGCGGTCGGAGGCGCGCGTCGGCGAGCTCATGGCGGGCGGGCCGGTGACCACGCACTGGGACCTCACCCAGGACATGTCCGACGAGGCCTGGCACCGGATGATCGGCGTGCATCTGAACGGCACGTTCTTCTGCACCCGCGAGGCCCTGCGCCTGATGGCCCGGGGCAACCGCGGCGCGATCATCAACATGTCGAGCGTGGCCGCGCTGATGGGGCTCGAGGCCTCGCCCCACTACAGCGCGGCCAAGGGTGGCATCCTGGCCTTCACGCGGGCGGTCGCGCGCGAGGTGGCCTCGCGGGGCATCCGGGTGAACGCGATCTGCCCGGGCTACATCGACACGCCCATGACCAAGCCCATGTCGCCCGTGATGCAGCGCCTGGTGATCGCCCGCACGCCTCTGGGCCGGTGGGGGGAGCCCGAGGAGATCGCGGCCACCGCGCTCTTCCTCGCCTCCGACGACGCCTCCTACTTCACGGGCCAGTGGCTCTCGCCCAACGGCGGCCTCTTCATCGGCTAGTTGGGGTCAGGTCTTACATTCCGACATTTCCACGCGCTGCGTGTCCCCGATCGCGCTGAAAATGTCGGAATGTAAGACCTGACCCCGATCTAGCGCGTGATGCGGGCGATCGCGGCGCGAGCGAGGGCGTCGGCGCGGTCGTTCAGCGGGTCGCCGCTGTGGCCGGCGACCTTGTGCCAGGTGACGTCGTGGCGCTCGACCTCCGCGATCAGCGGCTCCCAGAGGTCGCGGTTCTCCACCGGCTTCTTCTGGGAGTTGATCCACCCGTTCTTCCGCCAGCGGACGTACCACTTGTCGCGGAAGCAGTTGATCACGTACGCGCTGTCGCTGTAGATCGCGACGCGCCGCCGCCCCGCGAGGGAGCGGAGGCCTTCCAGCGGGGCGGTCAGCTCCATGCGCTGGTTGGTGGTGAGGTTCTCGCCTCCCGAGAGCTCGAGCTCCCGGCCGTCCTCGATGAGGATGACGCCCCAGCCGCCCGGTCCGGGGTTGCCCGAGCAGGCGCCGTCCGTGTACATGACGATCGGGGAATCAGTCGGCATCACGGGCCCCTCACCCTGGCCCTCTCCCCAGAGGGGAGAGGGAACCGAAGAGGGGGAATCTCAGGAGGGCCAGTAGAGGTAGCGGCCGCAGGACTCGCAGCGGATCAACGAGGCCTGCGCACGGAGCTCCTGCAGGCGCTGGGGCGTGATGGTCATCCGGCAGGCGCCGCAGAAGTTCGGCTTGGCCACCGGCGCCACCGCCACCCCGCCGCGGGCGTGGAGGATCCGGTCGTAGTCGGCCAGGATGGGGCCGGGGAGCTGGCCGGCCAGCTCCTTGCGCTCGGTGCGCACCGCGGCCAGCTCGGTCTCGACCGCGCGGAGCTGCTCCTTGGCGGTGGCCTCCTGGCCCCGGCCCTCGGCCTCGCGCTGCTTGAAGCGCGCCTCCGCCTCGCGGATGTCGCCGGCCAGCCGCTCCTGCGACTCCATCAAGACCAGGACCTCCTCCTCCATCCGGCCCTTCTCCTGCTTGATGTCCTCGATCTCGATCAGGACCGCGGAGTATTCCTTGTTGGTCTTGACCTCGTAGAGGCGGGCTTCCGTCTTGCTGCGCTTGGCCTGGACGACCTCCAGGTCCTTTTCCTTGGCGCGCTGGTCCTTGCGGGCGGTGTCGAGCCGCGCCTTGGTCTGCTCGACCTGCTTCTTGGCGTCCTCGACGGCGGCGTGGATGGCGGCGATCTCCTTGGGGAGCCGCGCGGCGTCCGCTTCGAGAGCGGCGATGCGCGAGTCGATCGCCTGCAGGTTGATCAGGGTCTGGAGCTTCTGGTCCACTACCCCCCCTCGAAGATGGTTTTGGTGGGCCCACTTGGACTCGAACCAAGACCGGACCGGTTATGAGCCGGGGGCTCTGCCAATTGAGCTATGGGCCCGGCGGTCATCATACCATCCCGGGCAGGGCGCTCACGACTCGAGGAAGCTCCGCAGCTTCTTGGAGCGCGAGGGATGCCGCAGCTTGCGCAGCGCCTTGGCCTCGATCTGGCGGATGCGCTCCCGGGTCACCGCGAAGTCCTGGCCCACTTCCTCCAGCGTGTGCTCGCAGCCGTCCGATAGGCCGAAGCGCAGCCGCAGCACCTTTTCTTCGCGAGGCGTCAGCGAATTGAGGACGCGGTTGGTCTGCTCCCTCAGGCTGAGCCCGATCATGCTCTCGACCGGCGAGCCCACCTGCTTGTCCTCGATGAAATCGCCCAGGTGGCTGTCCTCCTCCTCGCCGATGGGCGTCTCGAGCGAGATGGGCTCCTGGGCGATCTTGAGGACCTTCCGGACCTTGTCCACCGGGACTTCCATCTTGATCGCGATCTCTTCCGGGGTGGGCTCGCGCCCCAGCTCCTGGACGAGCTGCCGGGAAGTCCGGATGAGCTTGTTGATGGTCTCGATCATGTGCACCGGGATGCGGATGGTGCGGGCCTGATCCGCGATGGCGCGCGTGATCGCCTGCCGGATCCACCACGTCGCGTACGTCGAGAACTTGTACCCGCGACGGTACTCGAACTTGTCGACGGCCTTCATCAGGCCGATGTTGCCCTCCTGGATGAGATCCAGGAACTGCAGGCCCCGGTTCGTATACTTCTTGGCGATCGAGATGACGAGCCGCAGGTTGGCCTCGACCATCTCCTTCTTGGCCCGGGCCGCCTTGGCCTCACCCTGCTTGATGACCTTGACGATGTGCTTGAGCTCTTCGGCCCGGGCGTCGGCCAGCTCCTCGGCGCGCTTGATCTTCTGCTGGGCCACCCAGACCAGCCGCTCCTTGATCGAGGGATGCTTGGCCGCCGCCTTCTGGTAGAGATCGCGGTCGCCGTCGTCGCGGTCGTCGTCGGCCAGCGAGGAGAGGAACGCGTCCACCGCGGTGGGGGCGGGCCGCTTGCCGTCCGACCAGAGCGCGATCTCGCGCTCGGCCCGGTGGATCTTCTCGACGAGCTTCTTGAGGTCGTTGCCCCAGAGATCGAGGAGGGATTGCTGGAGGTTGAGCCCGCGGAGGATCGAGAGGACCTTGCTCTTCTTGCCTTCGGCCTGCCCTTCGACCCGTTTCCACGCCGGCTCGGTCTTGCCTCGCTTCCGCCCCCCGGTCTTGGCCTTGAGGCGACGCCACTGATGCGTCAGCCGCTCCCGCTCGCGCAGGAGCCGGTCCACGTTGCCCAGCTCGCGGATCACCGAGCGGCGCAGCGCCGCTTCCTTCTCCTCGGTGGACTCCTCTTCGGGGAAGTCCACCACGTCCTTGATCGGGATGATGTCCTGCCGCAGCTCCTCGCGGAGGGCGCGGATCTTCTCCACCGCCAGGCTGGTGGAGAGGATCGCGGCGGTGGCCTCGTCCTTGCCTTCCTCGATGCGCTTGGCCAGCGTGATCTCGCCCTCGCGGGTGAGCAGCGCGACCTTGCCCATCTCGCGCAGGTAGAGGCGGACCGGATCCTCGGTGCGGCCGACCGGGCCCGGAGTCAGATCGATGCGCCGCGGCTCGGGCTCCTCGTCGTCGGGCTCGGGATCGGCGGCCTGCGCCGCCATCTCGGACGGCAGCCGCACCGCCTTGGTCGAATCCACCAGCTCGATGTCCATCGAGCCGAACATCGACATGATGTCGTCGAGCTGGTCCAGGGTGACGAGGTCGGAGGGGAGGGCGTCGTTTACTTCGTCGTAGGTGAGAAAGCCCTTCTGCTTTCCCTTGGCGATGAGCTTGTCCAGCTCCTCGATCTTCGGCTCTTCCCCGATTCTTGTTTCGTCCGCCATGCCTCGCCGTTCTCCTGGGGTAGGGTTAGGGTGTTTCTGCCTGGCGCTGCGGGTTCGCCGGCCCCTGGCTCGGCAACCCCGGGCGCGCCAGGGCCAACTCCCTGACGGCCTCCGCCTCCCGCTGCAAATCGCGCTGCAGCGCGCGAAGCTCTTCTTCGAGCGCGGGCAGCGCCGGATCCCCGGTGGCCTGGGCGTCGATGATCGCCCGCGTCACCTGGCGTACCCGGTCTTTACGATGCCGGATATGGTACCGCCTCTTTAGCTCCGCGACGTGACTATGTGTATCGCCCCACTGGCGCTCCTCCACCAGCAGGGCGGCCAGGAGCCCCCGCTCCCGATCCCCCTCGAGCTCGGCCATCAGCGCCTCGGGCGCCCCGTCGGGAGCCCGCCGCAGTGCGGCCAGGACCAGGCGCAGCCCCTGATGGACCACGTCCTCGTCCGCGAGCATCGGAAGCAGCTCGGCCCGGGCCTCGTCGACTTGCAAGAGGAGGGCCACCAGATCTCGCTCGAAGGGAATAGGCGGCGGCCACGTGTCCGATTCCCCCGCTCCGCGCCCCGATTCGGTGAGCTGCTCCGGTCGGCGACCCCGGGCGCGGGCGCCCTGCAGCTGTTGCGCCTCGATCCAGAGCTGGGTGGAGTCCACGCCGAGTCGGCGGGCGGCCTCCCGCGCCAGCGCGGTCGCCTCCTCGGCATTGGCGACCTTCGAGAGGATCAGGGCCACCCGGGCGTGGGCGTTGGCACGGCCCCGGGCCGTGGCCAGGTCCTCTTCGGCGAGCGCCCGCTCCAGCACGAAGGAGAGCAGGGGACGCGCCGCGTCGAGCCGCGCGGTGAGCGCCGCGGCGCCCTCGGTGCGGAGCAGGCTGTCGGGGTCGTGGCCGGGCGGCAGGAGCGCCACCCGGATCGGCAGGTGGCCCGCCTTCTCGAAGCCGCCGGTGCGCGCCACGGACCAGCCGAGGTTCTGGAGGTCCATCACGTCGTTCATCATCTCCTCGAGCCGCGCGGAGGCCTTCTGCCCGGCCGCGTCGGCGTCGAAGAGGGCCAGCGCCTCGTCGGCGTAGCGACGGAGCAGGCCGAGCTGGGCCGTGGTGAAGGCGGTGCCGAGCGCGGCCACCGTCTCGCCGAAGCCGTGCTGATGCGCCATCAGACAGTCGAGGTAGCCCTCGACGATGATGGCGCGGCTCCGCTCCCGCATCGCGGTCCTGGCCATGTCGAGGGCGTAGAGGATCTGGCCCTTGACGTAGAGCGGTGTCTCCGGGGAGTTGAGGTACTTCGGCTCCTCCCCGGAGAGCGCCCGGCCGCCGAAGGCCACCACGCGCCCCTGGACGTCGCGGATCGGGAACAGGAGGCGGCCGCGAAAGCGGTCGTAGAAGCCGGGCCCGTTCTGGCGCGCCAGGGCGAGCCCGGCCTGAACCAGGGCGTCCTCCCCGATGCCCTGCCGGGCCATGACGCTCAGCAGCGCGTTCCAGCTCTCGGGCGCATAGCCGAGCCCGAACCGCCTGGCCACCTCCGGATCCACGCCGCGCTGCTCGAGATAGGCCCGGGCCTTCTCGCCGCCGCGGTCCCAGAGCGACTCGCGGTAGAACTCGGCGGCCAGCCCCATCACGCGTCGCAGCGCCTCGAGCTTGCCGTCCACCTCGGGGGCCCGCGTGGAGGCGTCCGGCAGCGCGACGCCGGCGCGATCGGCGAGCGCGCGCACCGCCTCCGGGAAGGCCACCCGCTCCTGGCGCATCAGGAAGCTGAACGCGTCGCCGCCGGCGCCGCAGCCGAAGCAGTGATAGATGTTCCGCTTCGGGTTCACGGTGAAGGACGGCGTCTTCTCGCTGTGGAAGGGGCAGAGGCCCTTCCAGTTCTCCCCGGTCCGCTTGAGCTTCACGACCTGGCCGACGATCTCGAGGATGTCGGCGCGCGAGCGGATCTCGTCGAGGAGCTGCTGGGAGTAGCCGGCCGGCATGGGGGGCGCGCCTCAGCCCTGGGAAAGGGTCGCGACGGTGGCGCCGCCGCCGCCCTCGGAGGGCGCCCCCGGGCGATGCTCGGCCACGAGGGGGTGGGCGCTCAGCACTTCCTCGACGGCCCGGCGCAGGGCACCCGTGCCCTTGCCGTGGATGATACGGACCGAAGTGAGCCCGGCCAGGAACGCATCGTCGAGATACTTTTCTAGCAGATCGCGGGCCTCATCGGTAGTCCGTCCTATGATATTCATCTCCACCGCCACTGCGCTCTTGCCGGGCGTCGAGATTCCTCCGCCCCTCACCCCGGCCCTCTGCCCTCTGGGGAGAGGGTGACCAGCATCCCTCTCCCCCTTGGGGGCGAGGGCAGGGTGCGGGGGCTTGCCCTCGCTTCGCTCGATCACGCGCAGCGCCTGCAGCGGCACCTTCACCGTCACCGCGCCCGCCTGCACGGCCGCGGTCCCGTCGTCGACCTGGAGCACGTCTCCCTTGAGCCCGAGATGCGTGATCTCCACGCGATCGCCGACCGCGACCGGGCCGGTCGGCTCCGGCCCCGGGGCGGCGGCCCCCGCAGTCTGCTCCACCTTGCGAGCGGTTGCCAGCAGTCGTTTGCGCGCGGCTTCCAGCTCCGGCCGGCTTCGGTCCGCGCGCTTGAGCCGGTCCCACTCCTCGTTGACGTGCCGGCGCACCTCGGTGACGAGGCGCTGCGCCTCCGCCTTGGCCCGCGCGACGGTTTCGCGCGCGCTGGCCCGCGCCGCCTCGAGCTCGGCCTGCGCGCGCGCCAGGAGCCCCGCGCTCTCGGCCTCGCGCCGCTCGAGCCGGGCCGTCCGCTCCGCGTCCTTCCGATCCCGGTCGTCGAGGCGGGCGAGGAGCTCCTGGAGCTGGCGCTGCTGGGTGGAGCGGTGCGCGTGCGCGCGCTCGATCAGCGCCGCGGGCAGGCCCAGGCGCGCGCCGATGGACAGGGCGTAGCTCTGGCCGGGGCGATCGTAGACGAGGTGGAAGGTGGGGGCCAGCCGCTCGGGATCGAACTCCACCGAGGCGTTGCGCGCGCGGGGATGCGTGGAGGCGAAGCCCTTGAGGGGCTCGAGATGCGTGGAGGCCGCGACCACCGCGCCGCGCTCGGCCAGCGCCTCGAGCACCGCCTGGGCCAGCGCGGCCCCGTCGTCGGGATCGGTGCCCGCGCCCAGCTCGTCGAGGAGCACGAGGGATCGGGCGTCCACGCGCTCGAGGACCTCCCGGAGATGCTTGACGAAGGCCGAGAACGTCGAGAGATTCTCGGCCACGCTCTGCTCGTCGCCCACGATCGCGAAGCACTGCGAGAACACGGGCAGCCGCGCCCCCTCGCGCGCGGGCACGTGGCAGCCCGACTGCGCCATCAGCGCGAGCAGGCCCAGGGTCTTGAGCGCCACCGTCTTGCCGCCCGCGTTGGGGCCGGTGATCACGAGCAGCGGCCGCTCCGCGGTGATCTCGATGTCCATCGGGACCACGGGCCGGCCGCTCTCACGATTCCAGCTCTGGGCGAGCAGCAGGGGATTGAGGGCCCCGGGCAGGAGCACGTCGCGCTCCTCCCCGATCGCGGGCTCGACGGCTTCCATGCGCTCGGCGAGGGCCCCGCGGGCGAAGACGAGGTCGAGGCCGCCGATCGCGGCCACGAGCGCGTCGAGCTCGGGCAGCGCCGCCCGCACCGCGTCGGTGAGCGCGGCCAGGATGCGGAGGACCTCGCTTTCCTCCTCGCGGGCGGCCTGGACGAGGTCGTTGTTGGCCTCCACCGCCGCCTCCGGCTCCACGAAGAGCGTGGCGCCGCTCTGCGAGCGGTCGTGGACGATGCCGCGGAGACGCCCCTTCGCCTCCGCGCGGATCGGCAGCACGTAGCGGCCGTGACGGACGGTGACGTAGCGGTCCTGGAACGTGGTGTCGGCGTTGGGGCCGGCGAAGTAGGCCTCGAGCCGCTTGACGATCTCGCGCCGCAGGTCCCGGATGCGCTGGCGCACCCGCCGCAGCGCCGGCGCCGCCTCGTCGCGCACCTGCCCGTCGGCGTCCAGCGAGCGGCGGAGCAGGTCGGCCAGCTCGGTCTGGCGGGGGAAGTCCCCGAGGGCGCGGGCGAGGTCGGGCGCCACCGGCTGGTTGGCGCGCCCGTAGGCCTGCAGCCGTCCCGCCGCCTCGAGCAGGGGGATCAAGGCGGCCAGGTCGGCGGCCTCCGCCACCGCCCCCGGGACCCGCGCGGTCTCGAGCGTGGGGCGCACGTCGGGAATGCCCTCCCAGGGCGGGGCGCCGGCCTGCCCGATCGCGGCCCGCGCCTGGCGGGTCTCGTCGAGCGCCCGCCGGATCGCCGGGAGGTCGGTCGAGGGGAGCGTGGCCGCGGCCAGCTCGCGGCCCATCGGGGTCTCCGCCTCGCGGGCGAGCAGCGCCAGCACCTGCGGCCACTCGAGCCCGCCGCTGCCCGCGAAGAGCCTGAACGCGGCGGTCATCCGCGCGGGCCGCTCAGCGGCGCTCCACGAGGGTGAGCGTCTGCTCCACCGCCTCGTCGCAGGCCGCGGCGATCGCGTCGCGCTCCTCGGGGAAGAAGGGCGAGAGCACGTGATCGGAGACGCGGTCGCGGTCCTCGCCCGGCGGGCCGGGCCGGCCGATGCCGATCTTCACGCGCCGCAGGGCGTCGGTGCCGAAGGCCTCGATGAGCGAGCGGACCCCGTTGTGGCCGCCCGCGCTGCCCGAGAGGCGCACGCGCACCTTGCCCAGGGGGAGATCCAGGTCGTCGAAGACGATGACCAGGTCGGCCGGCCCCAGATGCAGCTTCCGGGCGAGCCGCGCCACCGGCGGCCCCGAGACGTTCATGTAGCTGTTCGGCTTGATGAGGTAGAGCGGCTCGCCCTGCCAGCGCCCGCGCGCCACCGCGTGACCGCCTTCGCGCGCGAACCGCGCATGAATGCGTCGGGCCAGCGCGTCGACGACGCGCTGGCCCACGTTGTGCCGGGTATCGCGGTACTCCGGTCCCGGGTTCCCCAGGCCGACGACCGCCTGGGCCACCTACTTCTTCTTCTCGCCGCCCTTGCCCTCGCCCTCGGCCGCTTCCTCCTTGGGCTTGCGCTCGGTGAGCACCTCGGGCTCGGCCGCCGCCGCTTCCGTCGGCACCGCGGCCACCGCCGCGACTTCCTCGGCCGCCGGCGGGGCCACCGTCACCACCGCCTGGTTCGGGTCGTTGAGGACCCGCACGCCCTCGGGGACCTTCAGGTCCTTGACGGTCAGGACGTCGTGGATGGCCAGGTTGCTGACGTCGGCTTCCAGGAACGCGGGGATGTTGCCGGGAAGCGTCGAGACCCGCACCTCGCGGAGCACCATCTCGAGGATGCCCTGGGTGTCCCTGACGCCGATCGACTCGCCGACGTGGTGCACGGCCACCGTGACCTGGATCGCGCGGTCCATCGCCACTTCCTGCAGATCCACGTGGATGAGATTCTCCGAGACCGGATCGAACTGCATGTCCCGGATGATCGCCATCTTGGCGTCCTTGCTCCCCTCGAAGGTCACGCGGAACAGCTGGGTGCTGCCCTCATGGCCGTGGATGAGGCGCAGGACGTCCGTGGGGGCCACCGCGACGTTCACCGCGCTCGCCCCGCCGTAGAAGGTGGCCGGAACCTGGCCGGCGCGGCGCAGGCGCTTCGCGGGCCCCTTGCCGATACCGTCGCGCTTCCGGATGGTCAGCTCAGGCATTTCCATGAATCAGCTCCTTTGTATTCGCTCGCCTCGCCTTGCGGCTGCGGCTCGCCAAGCTCGAAAGTGTGGATCACACGAAGAGAGTCGAGACCGACTCCTCGTCGTGGATGCGGCGGATCGCCTCCGCGAGCAGCGGGGCGACCGAGAGAACGCGGATCTTGGGCAGCTGCCGCTCGGGGGTGAGCGGGACCGTGTTCGTGATGATGACTTCCTCGAGAACCGACTCCTTGATGCGGGCGATGGCGGGACCGGAGAGCACCCCGTGCACCGCGCAGGCGAGAATGCGTCGCGCCCCCTCACGCCTGAGCGCGTCCACCGCCTGGATCAGGGTGCCCGCGGTGTCGATCATGTCGTCGGCGATCACGACGTCCTTGTCCTTGACGTCGCCGATGAGGTGCATGAACACCGCCACGTTGTTGCCCTCGCGCCGCTTGTCGATGATGGCCAGGCCCGCCTTGAGCCGCTTGGCGAGGGCCCGCGCGCGCTCCACGCCGCCCGCGTCGGGCGAGACGAGAACGGGGTCCTTCAGATCCTTCTTGGCCAGGTAGTCGATGATGACCGGGGGCGCCGCGAAGAGGTGGTCCACCGGGATATCGAAGAACCCCTGGATCTGGCCGGCGTGGAGATCCACCGCGAGCAGGCGCTGGGTGCCGGCGGCGGTGAGCAGGTCGGCCACGAGCTTGGCGGTGATCGGCATCCGCCCCTGGACCTTGCGGTCCTGGCGGCCGTAGCCGTAGTAGGGCAGCACCGCGGTGATGCGCCGGGCGGAGGCGCGCTTGAAGGCGTCGATCATCACGAGCAGCTCCATCAGATGATCGTTGACCGGCGGGCAGGTGGGCTGGATCACGAAGATGTCCTGGCCGCGGACGTTCTCGTTGATCTGCACGTACACCTCGCCGTCGGAGAAGCGCGAGACGTCCGCGTCGCCCAGCGGCAGGTGGAGCGTCTTGGCGATCTCCTCCGCCAGCGCCCGGTTCGCGTTGCCCGAGAAGAGCTTTAGGTCGTACATGCCGTCTCCTGTGAGAGGCGTGGCTGGGGCGGGAGGAATCGAACCTCCATTGCGGGGGCCAAAGCCCCGAGTCCTACCACTGAACGACGCCCCAAGGATGTCATGTCACGCGGATCGCAGGGCCGGAGTTCGTCCGCACCGCCCAGCAGGCCCAGCCCGCCCGGCTCACCCGCGTCCGGATCTGCCGTGCGTGGTCCAGGGATCGCGCCATCCCGAAGACGGTCGGCCCGCTGCCCGACATGATCGCTCCAAGGGCGCCCGCCGCCAAGAGCGCCGCCTTCATGCGGCCGATCACCGGCAGCACCGGCTCGACCACCCTCTCGAGGTTGTTCGTCAGCGCGGCCGCCACCTTGGTCACGTTGCGAGTCCGCAACGCCTCGATGACCCGCTCCGTGCCGCGGGGCTCCGCCCGCCAGCCCGCCGGGACCCGACCGTAGACTTCTCGCGTGGACAGCGGGACCCGCGGGTTCACCAGTACCAGCGCGTAGCCGCCCCCGCCGGGCAGCACGGCCAGCCGCTCGCCCCGCCCCGTCGCCACCGCCCGTCCCGTCCCCAGGAAGAACGGCACGTCCATGCCCAGCTCCACCGCCAACTCCTGAAGCCGCGCCTTCGGCCACCCGAGCCTCCACAGGCGGCTCAGGCCCCACAGCGTTGCGGCCGCATCGCTCGAACCGCCGCCCAGGCCCGCCGCCACCGGGATGCGCTTGGAGAGCTGGATCCGGGCCCCGGCCTCGACCCCCGCCGCCTTCTGGAGCATACGGGCGGCGCGCATCACCAGGTTGCCATCGTCGGTGGGCAAGTCGGGATCGTCCGTGTGTAGCGAAAGGGTGTCGGCCGCTTCCAGCTTCAGCCGATCGAAGAGGTCCACCGCCTGGAGCACCGTCGCGATCTCGTGATATCCGTCGCCCCGTTTTCCCAGGACCTCGAGGGCCAGGTTCACTTTGGCGGAGGTGCGGAGCACCACCTCCCGGCTACCCCGTGACCGCTTCGACAAGGCAGCGTAGGCTACCACGCGCCGCGACGGAGTGTCAACGGAAGTCTTGAATTCTAACGTGTTCCGGGACATTCAGCCGCAGCAGCTCGGGGTCGAACCCCGAGTTCATGCGGGGCTCGCGATAGGCGATCGAGACGCGGAGCGCCCCGTCGGGTGTCTCGAGCCTCACGCCCGCCGGCGGGGCGTCGGGCGGGGTCGGGGTGAAGGTCGCGCGCGCCGGGTTCTTGCCCGTCCACTGGACCTGGCGCGCCTGTCCGCTGTCGGGATCGAACCAGATCCGCTGCTCGACGTCACGCCCGGTGAGCATGACCGAGGGGCCCAGCTCGTCGGCCGGCAGCAGCTCGACCCGGGTCGGGTCGGGCAGGGGCCGGGCCCGGCCGGCGAGCAGTGCGACCACGTCTTCGCCGCCCAGCGACACGCCAAGCCACCGGCGATTGGCGTCGGGCGAGGCGGGCGCGATGTATGCCCGGTTGTCGAGGACCTCCCAAAGGGTGACGCTCTGCGGATCGCCCGCCACGATCAGCACCGGCGTGCTGAAGGGCGAGAGGGCCTCGAAGCGGAGCGCGGCCGGCTCCTCCCGGAGCAGCATGACGCCGGAGAGGCGCTGGGCGCGTCCGCCGCGGCGGATCGTGATGTCGGCGAGGGACCGGAGGTCGATCAGCGTGCGGCGATGCTCCTCGATCCGGGCGAGGGCGGCGCGGGCGTCCTCGGCCACCGGGACGGGCGGCGGCGGTGCCGCGGTCGCGCAGGCGGAGACGCTCGCGGCCAGCAAGACCGCGCCGGCGAGGCGCCGGCTACTTCTGCTCGGCCTTGGGCGGAGCACCCTTGACCCGGAGCTGGTTCTCCCGCGCGTCCCGGATCTTGTCCCGTACCTGGGGGGCGGTGGGGGCGTTCGGGTCCACCTGGAGCGCCTTCTCCCACGCCTCGATGGCCTCGTTCGCGAGGTTGTTCTTGAGGTAGGCGTCGCCCAGGTGCTCGTAGAGCACGGGGTCTTCCTTGGCGAGGCTCACC
>DATHSW010000321.1:0-3058 GCA_035463855.1 Candidatus Deferrimicrobiaceae bacterium
CCGGTGCGTGGGGCCGATGCTCCCCCTGGAGGACTTCGACGCCCCCGAGGCGGTGCGGCGCGATTTCGAGACGCTCTGCGGGCCGGGCGCCCGGCCCGCCCGCTTCCGAGGTATCGCAAAGCCGGATCTCGTGCTGATCGACCGCGTCCCTGCCCAGCGGCTGCGCGCGGCCATGAACGTTCCCGTATCCGCCCCCTTCTTCGCCGACCACTTCCCGCGGCGGCCCGTGTTTCCGGCTTCGCTCCTGCTCGACGCCCAGGTCCGGCTGGCGCTGCGGCTCGCGGGCGAGACACTGCCTCCAGGGCCACGGCTCAGGCCGGCCCGCGTGGCGGACGTGAAAATGCGCTCCTTCATTCTTCCGGGTCAGGCGGTGGAGATCGAAGCGGCGATGCGGTCGGCAACGGACGGGACGGCCGAACTGAGCCTCGCCGCCATGGTGGATGGAAAACGGGTCGCGACCGGGCGGGTGGAGATCGACGCTCGAGTGCCGGCATGACACGGCAACCGCGCCGGGTCGCCATCACCGGGCTGGGCTTCGTCACCCCGCTTGGGAACGACACCGCCGCCACCTGGCACGCCCTCCTGGCGGGCCGCAGCGGGGTGGCGCCGATCACCCGTTTCGACGCCAGCGGCTTTCCGGTGCGCATCGCCGCCGAGGTGAAAACGTTTGACCCGCGCCACGCGATCGAAGACCGCAAGCTGCTCAAGTTCGCCAACCGCTCCCACGGGTTTGCCGTCGCCGCGGCGGCGGAGGCTCTGCGTGATGCCGGCATCCGGCCGGCGCGCGGCGACGCGATGCGCTGGGGGTGTGTGGTGGGAAGCGGCAAGACGGGCACGGGGTTCGCCGAGCTCGCGGAGGTGCAGCGGCACTGTGCCCCCGACGGCCACTTCCGGCCGGATCGCCTGCTGACCGATGGATTCGGGACGGATCCCCTCGACTTCTTCCGCAGCCAAGCCTGTGCCGGCCTGGCCCTCTTGCTCAACCGGTTCGGGATCCGCGGCTATGCCACGTCGGTCCACACGGCCTGCGCCTCGGGGAGCCAGGCGGTGGGGACGGCCATGAAGCTGATCCGGCGCGGCGCCGCCGACTGCGTCCTCGCCGGGGGCTTCGACTCCATGATCGATCCGATCGGCCTGGCGAGCTTCTGTCTGCTGGGGGCCCTCTCGCCGGACAACGACACGCCGGAGCGCGCCAGCCGCCCCTTCGACGCCACGCGCAACGGCTTCGTCCTCGGCGAGGGTGCCGGCTTCCTCGTCCTCGAGGCGTGGGACGCGGCCCGCCGGCGCGGAGCGCGGATCTATGCCGAACTGGCCGGCGACGGCAACTCCCTCAGCAGCTATCGCATCACCGATTCCCATCCGTCCGGCGATGGGCCGATCCAGGCGATGCGCCAGGCCCTGGCGGATGCCGGTGCCCGGCCGGAAGAGGTGGACTACCTGAACGCCCATGGCACCTCCACCCTCATGAACGACCGGAGTGAGTGTGCCGCCGTCCGGGCGGTCTTCGGGCCCCACGCCGGACGGGTCGCCGTGAGCTCGACCAAGAGTCTCATGGGGCACCTGATCGCCGGCACCGGGGCGGTCGAGGCTGCGCTCTGCGCCCTGGCGATTCATCACGGCGTCCTTCCGGTGAACGCGAACCTGGTGGAGCCGGACCCGGAGTGCGATCTCGATTTCGTGCGCGATCAGCCCCGGGTGCGACGGATCCGGGTCGCGATGTCCAACTCCTTCGGCTTCGGCGGATCGAACAGCTGCCTTGCCCTGAGGCATCCGGATGAGGTCGACGTATGAGCGCCCGGATTGTCGTGAGCGGGAGCGGCGCCATCTGCGCTGCCGGCAAGTCTCCGGAGGAGATCTGGGACGCGGCGTGGACCGGCCGATCCGCCATCCGGCCTATCCAGCAGTGGGACACCTCGGGCTGGCCGACATCTCTGGCCGCCGAGATCCCCGGATTGGATCCGCGCGCCCTCGTGGAGGACCGCAAGATCCACAAGCTGCTCCAGCGCACCGATCTTCTCGGGCTGTACGTGGCCGGTCGGGCGCTCGACGATGCAGGACTCGTCGCCTACCGCGAAGCCCTGGAATCCGCGGACGCGGCGGCAGTGAACGACCGCACCGGCGTCTACGTCGGCTCGGGAAGCGGCGGCTACCAGAACGAGCACGAGTTCTTTCCGCTCCTCACCACCGCGAACGGAGATCTCGGAACCTTCGGCCGTGAGCTCGTCGCCACCGTGAACCCGATGTGGCTCTTGCGGTCGATGCCCAGCAATGTCCTCTGCCACATCGGCATTCGCTACGGTCTGAAGGGGCCGAATGCCTGCGTGACGAACCACAGCGTGAGCGGGTCCTTGGCACTCGTCGAGGCCGCCGCGGCGCTGCGCGCCGGCGAGGCCGACCGCGCCCTGGCGGTTGGGCACGACGCGCCCATCGAGCCCCAGATGGTCCTGGTCTATCACCAGCTCGGGCTCCTGAGCTCCGACGGGCTGTGGCCGTTCGACGCCCGGCGCAGTGGCAGCCTGCTGGGCGAAGGCGCCGCCGCGCTGCTCCTCGAGACGGAGGCGGCCGCGACCGCGCGGGGCGCCCGCGTCCTCGGCGAGTTTCTCGGCAGCGGCTGCGCCACCGATGCGAAAGGACTGCTGGCCATCCGCCCCGATGGCGACGGGCTCGCGGGGGCGATCGACATGGCCCTCGACGACGCTGGGATTGGGCCGGGCGATGTCGGGATGATCGTGGCGCACGGAAGTGGCACACGGCAATCGGACGCCTCGGAGGCCGCGGCCATCCACCGGGTGTTCGGTGCCACGACCCCGCCCGTCACCGCGTTCAAGTGGGCCTTTGGGCATCCCCTGGCCGCCTCGGGCACCCTGGATGCCGTGCTGGCCCTGCTCGCCCTGCGCCGCGGCATGGTTCCCGGCGTGGCGACCCTGCGCCAGCTGGATCCCGACCTCGGGAACCTGCCGGTGTCCGCCGGGCCACAGGCCCCTCGCAGTGATGTCGCGCTTGTCCTGAACCGGGGCTTCGGCGGGTCCAACACGGCGCTCCTCCTCCGAGCCGCTGC
>DATHSW010000322.1:0-3481 GCA_035463855.1 Candidatus Deferrimicrobiaceae bacterium
CGAAACATCACAGGGGTGGCTCTCACGCCAGAGAACGAGCTGGCAAGCAAGCGGCTGGAGCTAATCAAGGAAGCCGTCCCGGGCGTCGCGCGGATCGCGGTCTTGACCACTGGCGAGGCCGTGACCCGGACGCAGGTGGACAAAGCTCGGCAGGCAGCTCCCTCGCTGGGCGTCAAGCTCGTCGTCATCGATGTCCGAGACACCGACTACGATCGTGCGTTTGTTACGATGGTGTCCCAGGGGGCCGGCGCGCTCTTCGTCGTCGCGAGCCCTCTCCTGCACGTTGACCGGAAGCGAGTCCACGCGCTTGCCGCAAAGCACCGGATACCCGCGATCTACGACTGGCGCGAGAACGCCGAGGAAGGCGGGCTGATGGCCTATGGCGGCAACCTCGCGGCGCTCTCCCAGCGCGTGGCCGAGTACGTCGACAGGATCCTTAAGGGCGCCCAACCGGCCGAGCTTCCGGTTGAGCAAGCCAGCAAGTTCGAACTGGTGATTAACCTCAAGACCGCCAAGGCCCTCGGCCTCACGATCCCGCCGTCGCTGCTGGCGCGGGCGGACCAGGTCATCGAGTAGTGGACCGCCGCCTCGCCACTCTCGTGGCCCTGCGCATCCAGCAGGACGAGCCCGGAGGATAGATGGAGCAGGCACGAGCGAGCGTTACGGCAATCGGCGCGGCCCTGATGCGCGCCGTACACACCCGTCTGGCCCCGTTGCGCCTGATCGAGGATCCGTGGGGGGATCGTATCGTCCTTGAAGCGGAACGAGAAGCCGTTCTCAACGTTGTCCTCAACGGCCTGACCTCCCAGGCCCGAGAGCAGTGCGAGAAACTCGGTGCTCCGAGCACGGTTCTAGCCTGCTTCATTCATGAACGCACGCAGACATGAGCACGGCGGGCCTCAGCGCCGCCATAGCGAGACGTTCTGAGGGCCGAAGATGATTTCTGGGCGAGCATTCGATCAATGCGGCGCTCGGAACGGGCGGGGACACGAGGCGGTGCGTTGAAGGTGGTGCTGGCAGTGACACCTCGGCCCGGGGCAGGCGGCCAGACGCGGCGCCCAGACGCGCTACGGCGTCGCGCCGACGGCGCGGGCGAGGTGCCGCCACGTGGGCAGCCACGGGAAGGTCAGCGGCAAGTGCAAGACGATCCGCCGCGCCGAACGCTCCACCCACACGGCGAGCTTGACCACGCGTTCCCGCAGCGTGGTGACCTGCGCCTTGGCGGTCACGGCGGTCCGCCGGCGCAACTCCTGAAAGAGGATGTACGCCGCCAGCGTGAGCAGGACGCGGAACTGATTGGCCCGGAACTTCGCGCAACTGGTCCGGTCCATCTCCAGGCCGTGATGCAGTTCCTTGAGCCGGTTCTCCACGTCGCCCCGCTGACAGTACAGCGCATAGACTGCCCGGGGTGGGCCGGGCAGATTGGTGACCACGAACCGGGGATTGTTCTTGGGCGCGCGCCCCGGATGGCGCACGACCTCGGCCTTGATGATGACGCGCCGCCGGCGCGCCCATGTCGTGGCGGCATACCAGGTCTCGCCATACAGGTGGGCCGTCTCGCCGCACTGGCGCGAGAGGACCCGCGCTCGGCCCATCAACCGCTGGGCGCGTCTCTCCAGGCGCCGGTTGCTCGGCATGGCGACGACGTACTCGACCTGCTCCCGCTCCAGGAAGGTGAACAGCTTGGCGCTGGCGAAGCCGCCGTCCAGGCGCACCCGGAAGGTCGCAGTGGGGAAGGCGGCGCGCAGCTTGCGCAGCAGGACGCGCAGGATCCCCCGGGCGCCCAGCCCGGCCGGCGCCGTGCCCGGCCGGAGCACGGCGGCCACCGCAAACTGCGCCGGCTCGTCGTTGAAGGTCACCGTGGCCACGACCGGCAGATAGCACCACGTGTCGTAGTGCCCATTGAAGAACGCGAACTCTTGCTGCCCGTGGGTGGGGTCGTCCGTGGGATCCAGGTCGAGCGTGATACGGCTGGCGCGCCCGTGCAGCCGCCGCCGCTGCTGGGCGATCACGGTGTCGGCCAGGACGTGGGTGATGGCCCGCAACTCGCGGGCGGTCACCGCGTTCTCGAAGCGCGACAGCGTGGGCTGCGAGGCCAGGCCGAGGCCGGTGAGGGGATCGCGCCCGAGCACCAGCTTGTGGATCGGGTCGTGCACCAGCCGGGCGGCGTCGTTGCAGTCGGCGTAGCCGGCACACAGCCCGAAGACGCGCTGCTGGAGCAACTCGATGGTCTCGTGCCGAACCTTGCCAGGCTCCCGCTCGTCGTCCAGGCAGGTCGCCACCCGTTCGGTCAGGCCCAGTTGGGTATCCACGGCCTTGACCAGCACCAAGCCGCCGTCGGTGCTGGCCTGCGGCTGATCGAAGCGGGCGACGACGGGCTGCGCAAACCCATCGCTCTGGAAGGTGACTTGGGTTATACAGTCTGTGGCCATCGAGCCTCCTTGCGACGGTGCGTTGAAGCGTCTCGACACCGCTTTCATAGCACCTGCGCGTGGCTCGGTGGCTCTTCTCTTTCATCTTTCGTGAATTTTCCAGGCTAGGCCTTCTTCAAATCTTCCGGGCGCAGCGGCAGCCGCCGGATGCGCTTGCCGGTGAGGACGAAAAGCGCGTTGGTGATGGACGGCGCGACCGTGGGCACGCCCGGCTCGCCGAGCCCGCCCGGCGCCTCGCCGGAGTCGACGATGTGCGTCTCGACCATCGGCGCCTCCGCCATCCGGATCATCGGGTAGTCGTGGAAGTTCGACTGCTGCACGCGGCCCTTGTCCAGGGTGATCTGATCGTACATTCCCGTCATCGCGTAGACGGCGCCGCCCTCCATCTGGGCGCGGATCTGATCGGGGTTCACGGCGATGCCGCAGTCGATGGCGCACACGAGCTTGTGCACGCGCGCGGCACCGTCCGGCGTTACCGAGACCTCGGCGACGTGGGCGGCGTAGGAGCCGTACGAGAACGCCACCGCGATGCCGCGCGCGCGGCCGGCCGGCAGCGGGGCGCCCCAGTTCGCCTTCTGAGCGGCCAGCTCCAGGACCGCCCGGTGACGCGTCGCCTTTCCGAGCAGCGCGCGGCGGAACTCGAACGGGTCCTTGCCGGCGGCGTGAGCCAGCTCGTCGATGAACGACTCGGTGACGAACGTGTTCTGCGACGAGCCCACCGAGCGCCAGAAGCCCACCGGCACGCCGAAGTCCTTCTCCTTCCACTCGACCTGGAGGTTCGGGATGTCGTACGGCAGGTCGGCGGCGCCGGCAACGGCCGTGCCGTCCACGGCTCCGGGCTTGGTGCGGCCCCTCTGGGCGAGGATGCCGGGGCCGACGATGCGGTGGAACCAGGCGTCGGGCCGACCCTGCGAGTCCAGCCACGCCCGGAGCTGGTTATACGTGGCCGGGCGGTAGAAGCCGTGCTGCAGATCGTCCTCGCGCGTCCACACGACCTTCACCGGCGCCTTGACGGCCTTGGCCGTCTCCACCGCGTCGGTGACGAAGTC
>DATHSW010000323.1:0-27079 GCA_035463855.1 Candidatus Deferrimicrobiaceae bacterium
GAGAGCCCCATGACGGCCGACGGGCGGAGCGCGCCCCGGACCGACGCGCCCGGCGCGCCCGCGCAGGCCTGCCCGGCCGACCAGGCCGCGGGCCCGATGGGCTGCGGCGCTCCCGAGCCCGTCTACGCCGCCTCCGCTCCCGCCGCCGCCCCCCCCGTCCAGGGCCAGTAGTCCCCGACCAAGAAACGACCGGCGGGGGGTGACCCCGCCGGCCGGGTACCGCGCGTTCCGCCGATCGCTACTTCCGGTAGGCGTCGAGGACCTCACCGAAGAGCGCCCACTTCTCGCCGTCGAACTTGGCGAGCTGCTCCTGCTCGATGGGGGCGTGGTCGGTCGGGCCGGTGTTGACCTTGATGCCGGGCAGCAGCAGGGGCAGCTCGAAGTTCTTCACGTTTGCCGCCTGCCGCATCATGTTCTCGCGCGAGAGATCGTTGCCGCACTGCTTGAGCACCTGGGTCATGAGGATGGCCACGTTGTAGCCGAACGCGTTGAACTGGTCGTCCAGCGCGCCCTCCGGATAGTACTTCTTCATGAAGGCGACCCAGTCGGTGAAGCCCTTGTCGTTCTTCCACTGGGGATCGGTGATCTCCTTCATGTAGAGCGCGGTGATCAGGCCGCGCGAAGCCTCGAGGCCGGCCGGCTTCAGCACGGTGCCGAGCGAGCTCGACACGTTGTTCAGGAAGTGGAGCGGCTTCCACCCGATGTCGTTGGCCTTCTTGATGGCCTGTACCGCGAACTTCGGGATCGTGATGTTGAAGAACACGTTGGCGCCGCTGTTCTTGAGGTTCACGATCTGCGAATCGATGGTGGGATCGGTCACCTCGTAGCTCTGCTTGAGCACGATCAGCTTCTTGGCCGCCTCCCCGAGCCCGTCCTCGAAGCCCTTGAGGTAGTCCTTCCCGTAGTCGTCGTTCTGGTACAGGATGCCGACCTTGGCGTCGGGCACGTTCTTGAGCACGTAGCTCGCGTAGGTTCGGCCCTCGGTCTGGTAGTTGGGCTGGTAGCCCATGGTCCACGGGAAGTTCTTCGGGTCGTTCCACTTCGTCGCGCCGGTGGCCACGAAGAGGTGCGGCACCTTCTGCTGGTTCATGTACTTGTGGATGGCGCTGTTGGGAGGCGTGCCGAGGGTCTGGAAGAGGGCGGCCACCTGGTCCTGCTCGACGAGCCGCCGGACCATCTCCACCGTCTTGGGCGGGCTGTACTGGTCGTCGTAGCTGATGTAGTTGATCTTGCGCCCGTTGACCCCGCCCTCGTCATTGACCTTCTTGAAGTAGGCGCCGATGGCCTTGCCGATGGTCCCGTAGGCGGACGCCGGTCCGCTGTACGGGTTGGTGTTGCCGATCTTGATCTCGGTGGCGGTGACGCCGACCACCGTCTGGGCCGCCGCCGCGCCGGCGCCGGCCAGGGGGGCCAGGCCGCCCACCAGAAGCAGCGCAATGAACCGCGTGAACAGACTCATGTTCGCCTCCCGTTCGGGTTGAGGATGGGACTTCATCGGCCCTGCTCTCTTGAAACTGCCGACGCGGTCAACCGGATCCACACCAGGTGCAGGAAGCCGGCGATGCCGCGGGGCATCACGTACATGAACACGATGAGGAAGACCCCGAAGATCGCCCAGGGGGCCGCCTTGGAGATGTCCTGGGCCCAGTTGGGCACGAACTGGACGAAGAGCGCCCCGTAGATCGCTCCCGAGATCGTCGCGAACCCGCCGATCACGATGCCGGTCAGCAGCGTGATGGACAGGAAGACGTTGAAGGAGTCGGGGGCCACGAACGCGATGGCGATCGCGGAGAGCGCCCCCGCGATGCCGGTGTAGGCCGCGCTCACCCCGAAGACGACCGACTTGTAGAGCGCGTTGTTGATCCCCATGGCCTCGGCCGCGATGTGGTTGTCGCGGATGGCGACGATCGCGCGGCCCACCCGACCCCGGAGGAGGTTCCAGGCCAGGACGAACAGGACGATGGTGACCCCCAGGGTCAGGAAATAGAGCCACTGGTCCTCGGTGAGGCGCAGCCCGAACGGGGCCTTGGGCTTGCTCAGCACGATGCCCTGAGAGCCGCCCGTCCAGTGCTCGAAGTACTTGAGGATCTGGGGCACCGCCAGGGCCAGCGAGAAGGTCGCCAGCGCGAGGTAGAGCCCCTCCAGCCGCAGGGCGGGCCGGCCGAAGAGAAAGCCGACGACCAGGCAGACGATCCCGGCCGCGAGGATCGTCCAGCCGTACCCGATGTCCCAGCGGTCGATCATGATCGCGGTGGTGTAGGCCCCGATGCCGTAGAAGGCCCCGTGGCCCAGCGAGAACTGGCCGTTGTAGCCGGTCAGCAGGTTGAGGCCGAGGAGGGCGATCGCGTAGATCAGGACCTGGGTGAACTGGAAGAGGCGGAATCCGCCCAAGAAGAACGGGAGCGAGGCGGCCCCGAGGAGGACCACCACCAGGGCGACCACGCCCAGCGGGCGCACCGCGAGCCCCGCTCGGGGGGTGGAGGCCTCGTCGTCCACGCCCTCGGCCGTCTTCGCCGCCTCGCCGCCGCTCGACGCCATCGCTACACTCGGCGCACGGTGGTGCGCCCGAAGAGGCCGGTCGGCCTCACCAGCAGCACGATGATGATCATGGCCAGGGCGACGGTCAGCTTGAGCTCGGTGCCGATGAAGGACACGTAGGTCCCCACCAGGTTCTCGGTCACCCCCACCAGGAAGCCGCCCACCACCGCCCCCATCGGGCTCGTGAAGCCGCCCACCGTGGCGGCCGCGAAGGCGTAGAGCTGGATGCCGCCCATCATGTTGGGGTCGAGGAAGACCACCGGGGCGACCATCATGCCCGCGATGGCCCCGAATGCGGCGGCCAGGCCCCAGCCCAGTCCGAGCATCCAGCTCACCCGGATGCCGCAGAGCCGGCTGGAGAGCGGGTTCTGGGCAGCGGCCCGCATGGCCAGCCCGAGCGTGGTGAAGCGGAAGAAGAGGAAGAGCAGGGTCAGCACGACCAGGGTGATGCCGATCGCGCCCAGGTCGTGGGCCCCGAAGACGATGTTGCCGATCTTGATCGGCTTGGACGGGAAGGGGCTCGGGAACGGCTTCTGGATATAGGAGTAGATCCAGCCGGCCATGCTGTTGAAGATCACGAGCAGGCCGAGCGTGACGATCACGATCGTGAGGATCGGCTGGCCCTCGACCGGCCGGATCACGATCCGCTCGACGAGCAGCCCGCCCACGAAGGCGACCGCCACCGTCGCGCAGAACGTGAGCCAGTAGGGCAGGCCCGCCTGCAGCATGGACCAGGCGAGATAGGTGCTGAACATCGCCATCTCGCCCTGGGCGAAGTTCACCACGTCGGTGGCCTGGTAGATCATGACGAGCGCCAGGGCCAGGCTCGCGTAGATCCCGCCGGTCGCGAGCCCCGAGACGACCTGCTGGACTAGGATGTCCATTCTAATTGGGGGGGAGCGGGCGCCGCTCCTCCCCCAAGCCCCCCCCACCGCTCCCTGGCGAATGCTGGTCGGTTCATGATCGGGTTCGTCCGCGTCACCGTCTGGGTGGCGAAAGCTGGTCGGTTCATGATCGGGTTCGGCCGTCTCACCGTTCGGGGGTGAATGCTGGTCGGCTCATGGTCGTCTGGGTCTCCTCAGTAGCCGAGGTAGGAGCGGCGGATGGCGTCGTCCTTCTTGAGCTCCGCGGCGGGGCCGGACATGACGACCCGTCCCGTCTCGAGCAGATAGGCGTGGTGGGCCAGCTCGAGGGCCATGGCCGCGTTCTGCTCGACCAGCAGCACGCTCACCCGCTCGTGCTGGTTGATGGTCCGCACGATGCGGAAGATCTCCCGGACCACGAGGGGGGCGAGGCCCAGCGACGGCTCGTCGAGCAGCAGGAGCCGCGGGCGGGACATGAGGGCGCGGGCCACCGCGAGCATCTGCTGCTCGCCGCCGGACAGCGTGCCCGCCAGCTGGCGGCGCCGCTGCGCCAGCACCGGGAAGTACTCGTAGGTCTTCTCGTAGTCCTCCGCCAGCCCGGTCCGGTCCCGGCGCGCGTAGGCGCCGAGCCGCAGGTTCTCCTCCACCGTGAAGTCGATGAAGGTGCCGCGCCCCTCGGGGGTGTGCGCGATGCCGAGGCGCACGATGTCCTCGGTGGTCTTGCCGTCGATGCGCTGGCCGCCGAAGCGCACCTGGCCGCTGGTCCGGACCATCTTGCAAACGGCCCGGAGCGTCGTCGTCTTGCCCGCCCCGTTGGCGCCGAGGATGGTGGTGATCCCGCCCTCCTCCACCGCGAACGAGAGCCCGTGCAGGACCTTGGTCCACCCGTACTGCGCCTCCAGGTCCTGCGCCTCCAGCAGAGCCGCCATCAGGCCGCGCTCCCGCCGAGGTAGGCGCGGATCACGTCGGGATCGCGCTGCACCGCCGCGGGCGGGCCGTCCGCGATCTTCCGGCCGAAGTCGAGCACGACCACCCGGTCGGACACCTGCATGACCAGGCTCATGTGGTGCTCGACGAGGAGCACGGTCACGCCACGCCGGTCGCGGATGGCCCGGAGGATGTCGCCGAGCGCCGCCACCTCTTCGTGGTTGAGCCCGCCCGCCGGCTCGTCCACGAGCAGGAGCTTGGGATTGCCCGCCAGCGCGCGGGCCAGCTCGACGCGCTTGAGCGTGCCGAAGGGCAGCCCGGCGGCGGGATGCGCCACCACCCGCTCGAGACCGAGGAACGCGATGGCCTCCATGGCGCCCTCGCGCATCATCCGCTCCTCGCGGGCCACCGACGGCAGGCGCAGCGCGTTGCTCAGGAAGTCGCTCCGGGTGCGGGCGTGCACGCCCACCATCACGTTCTGGAGCACGGTCATGGTCGGGAAGAGGGCGAGGTTCTGGAAGGTGCGGCCGATGCCGAGCGCGGCCACGTGATGCGGGGTGTCGCGGATGATCGACTGGCCCTCGAAGACCAGGTCGCCGCGGTTCGGCGTGTAGAGCCGGCTCACGCAGTTGAACAGCGTGGTCTTGCCCGCCCCGTTGGGGCCGATGAGCCCGACGATCTGCCCGGCGCCCATGTCGAAAGAGACGTCGTCGAGGGCGACGATACCCCCGAAGCGCATCGAGACGTTCCGCACGGAGAGGATGTCGGCGCCCGCGGCCGGCTTCACGGTGCGTACCTTATAGGGGTGGGCGGCGCTTTTGTCAATCCTAAACGCTACTTCGCCGGTATAATCCGGAGTCTATGGCGCACCAGTACATCTTCGTGATGAAGGACCTGAAGAAGATCGTCCCGCCCAAGCGGGAGATCCTGAAGGGCATCTGGCTGTCGTTCTATCCCGGGGCCAAGATCGGGGTCATCGGCCCCAACGGGGCCGGCAAGAGCACGCTGCTCCGCATCATGGCCGGTGTCGATCGGGACTTCCTCGGCGAGGCCTGGCCGGCCGACGGCGTCCGGGTGGGCTACCTGCCGCAGGAGCCACGGCTCGACCCCGCGAAGGACGTGCGCGGCAACGCCGAGGAGGGGGTGGCGGAGATCCGCGGCCTGCTCACCCGCTTCGACGAGATCAACGCCAAGCTGGGCGAACCCCTCGACGACGACGCGATGGAGAAGCTGCTGGCCGACCAGGCGCGCGTGCAGGACGCCATCGAGGCGGCCAACGGCTGGGACCTGGACCGGACCGTCGAGATCGCCATGGACGCGCTGCGCTGCCCGCCGGGCGACGCGGACGTGGCCACGCTGTCCGGCGGCGAGGTGCGGCGGGTGGCGCTGTGCCGGCTTCTCCTGCAGAAGCCCGACCTCCTGCTGCTCGACGAGCCCACCAACCACCTCGACGCCGATTCGGTGGCCTGGCTCGAGCGGTTCCTGAAGGAGTACCCGGGCACGGTGGTGGCGATCACCCACGACCGTTACTTCCTCGACAACGTGGCGGGCTGGATCCTCGAGCTCGACCGCGGCGCGGGCATTCCGTGGGAGGGCAACTACTCCTCGTGGCTCGACCAGAAGAAGCAGCGCCTGGCCGTCGAGGAGAAGCAGGAGACGGCCCGGCAGCGCACGCTCGAGCGGGAGCTCGAGTGGGTGCGCATGTCGCCGCGAGCGCGCCAGGCCAAGTCCAAGTCCCGGCTCCAGGCCTACGAAGAGCTGCTCGCGGAGGGTGGGCGCGACCGGGACGGCCAGGCGGAGATCGTCATCCCGACGCCCCCGCGCCTGGGCGACCTCGTCGTGCAGGCCGAGCACCTGGCCAAGGGCTACGGCGACCGGCTGTTGATCGAGGACCTCTCGTTCAGCCTGCCGCGCGGCGGCATCGTGGGCGTGATCGGTCCCAACGGCGCGGGCAAGACCACGCTGTTCCGGATGATCACCGGCCAGGAGAAGCCGGACCGCGGGACGCTGCAGGTCGGGGAGAGCGTCCGCCTGGCCTACGTGGACCAGAGCCGCGACGCCCTCGACCCGGCCAAGAACGTGTGGGAGGAGATCTCGGGCGGCGCCGAGCAGCTCCAGCTCGGGACGCGCCAGATCGCCTCGCGCGCCTACGTGGCCTCGTTCAACTTCAAGGGCTCCGACCAGCAGAAGCGGGTGGGGGACCTCTCGGGCGGCGAGCGCAACCGCGTCCACCTGGCCACCATGCTGAAGAGCGGCGGCAACCTGCTGCTCCTCGACGAGCCCACCAACGACCTCGACGTGGACACGCTGCGGGCGCTGGAAGACGCGCTGCTCTCCTTCGCGGGCTGCGCGGTGGTGATCAGCCACGACCGGTGGTTCCTCAACCGGGTGGCCACCCACATGCTGGCCTTCGAGGGCGACAGCCGGGTGGTGTGGTTCGAGGGCAACTACGAGGACTACGAGGCCGACCGGCGCAAGCGGCTGGGCGCGGCGGCCGACACCCCGCACCGGATCCGCTACAAGCCGCTGACGCGCGGGTAGCGGCTCGAGGAGGCGCCCCATGTTCAAGGACACCGTGACGTCCCGATCGGAGCTGCGGGCCATCTTCGGGGCGCCGGGCGAGCGGGCGCTGCTCAAGGAGCGCGCGAGCCTCGACGTCCACTCCCGCGCCTTCATCGCGAGCGCGCCCTTCGTGCTGCTGGCCACCTCGGGCGCGTCCGGGCGCTGCGACGTCTCCCCCAAGGGCGACGCGCCCGGCTTCGTGCTGGTGCTCGACGACCGTCACCTGGTGGTGCCGGACCGCCCCGGCAACAACCGCATCGACGGACTCACCAACATCCTGGAGAACCCCCACGTCGGGATGATCTTCCTCATCCCGGGGCGCGAGGACACCCTCCGGGTCAACGGGCGCGCGAGCATCGTCCGCGACGAGGAGATCCTGGCCCGGCTCGAGGTGCAGGGCAAGCGCCCCAAGGTCGCGATCGGGGTGGAGATCGAGGAGTGCTTCCTGCACTGCGCGAAGGCCTTCAAGCGCTCCGGCCTCTGGGAGCGGGAGCGCTGGCCGGACGTGGCCGGGCTGCCGTCGATGGCCCGGATGCTGTGGGAGCAGATCGAGGCGAAGCCGGCCGGGCTGTCCTGCGTCGAGGACTACGAGCGCGATCAGCAGGAGCGCTTGCGGAAGACGCTCTATTGATCTGACCATCGCCCGCGCGGGCGCGGTCGTCACGGTCACGCTCGACCGCCGGGAGCGCCGGAACGCGCTCGACGGCGCGCTGCTGTCCGATCTCACCACGAGCCTGATCGCCCTCGAGGACGATCCGTCCACCCGCGTGGTGGTGCTCACCGGCGCGCCGCCCGTCTTCTCGGCGGGCGCCGACCTCGGTCGCGGCCCGAGCGCCCCGCCGCCGCCCGGCCGCTTCGTCCGGCTGTTCTCCCGTCTCGCGCGCACCCTCGATCGCCTCGAGCTGCCGGTGATCGCCGCCCTGAACGGCCATGCGGTCGGCGGCGGGTGGGCGCTGGCCCTCTGCTGCGACTTCCGCTTCGCGGCGGAGGGCGCGCAGTGCTGGATCCCGGAGGTGGACATGGGCATCGCGCTCCACCCGGTGCTCACCACCCCGTTCATCCGGCTGGTAGGCCCCGCGCGCACGCGCGAGATCGCGCTGGAGGCTCGGCGCTACACCTCGCGCGAGCAGCACGCGATGGGCCTCGTGCACCGGGTGGTCCCCGGCGACGCGCTCGCCGCCGCGGCGGCGGAGTACGCGGCCCGTCTCGCGGCCAAGCCTTTCCGGGCGCTGGCCGAGGCGAAGGCGCGGATCAACCAGATCGCGCGCACCGCCTATCCGGAGATCGGCGCCCCCATGGAGGCGATCGGGGAGCGGCCGCCGGGTTGACTTCAAGGCGGTGAGCCGATACGCTCGCCGCGTCGTGCCGATTCCAGTGCGCCCGCACCCCTGACCAGGAGGCTCCTTCAATGCTGAAGCGTGTCGCTCTGCTCGTCTCGCTGTTCGCGCTCACCGCCACGCCCGCCGCGGCCCAGCCGGCCCCGATCAAGATCGGAGCGATCCTGCCGCTGACCGGCTCGGGCGCCTCCTACGGGGTGTGGATGAAGGGCGGCGCCGAGATGGCGGCCGAGGAGATCAACGCGGCGGGCGGCATCGGCGGCCGCCGGCTGGAGGTCATCTACGAGGACCACGCGGCCGACGCCTCCAAGGCGGTCAACGCGATGCGCCGTCTCGTCGAGGTGGAGAAGGTCCCGTTCACGCTGACGTCCTACTCGGCGCCGACCCTGGCCATCCAGCCGATCGGATCCCAGAACAAGGTGGTGATGATGAACGGGGGCGGGCAGTCCGACAATCTCGCGAACAAGGACTACCTCTACAACAATATTCCGGTGGTTTCCAACGAGGTCGGCGTCTTGTGCGACTGGCTGACCAAGGAGAAGAAGTTCAAGGCCGTGGTCATGATCGTGGCCAACGACGAGGCGGGCCGCAACTCGGCCAAGTCCTTCCGCGAGCGCTTCGGGGCGGGCGGGGGAAAGGTGCTCGCCGAGGAGCAGATCGCGCTCGACGGCAACGACTTCCGCGCCCAGCTCGCCAAGCTCAAGGCCCAGGGCGGCGACCTGCTCTTCATCTCCTCTTACGGGCGCAACGTGGCGATCGTGGCCGACCAGGCGCGCGAGCTGGGCATCACCCTGCCGATGGCCGCGACCTCGTGGGTGCAGATCCCCGAGGTGCTGAAGTCGAAGGGCGCCCAGGGCCTCCTGACCACCAGGCTGCCGTTCAATCCGGAGTCGGCCTTCGCCCGCAAGTTCAAGGAGCGCTACAAGACCGACGCGGGCTTCTTCGCGGTGCAGTACTACAGCGGCACCCGGATCTTCGCGGCGGCCGCCGACGCGGCCATGAAGAAGAACGCGGGGAAGCTGGACGGTGAGGGGGTCAAGAACGCGATCGAGTCCATCAAGGCCTTCGACACCATCTCCGGCAAGCTGGTCTTCCAGCCCAACCACGCCGCGGTCATGGACATCGAGGTGGGCGTGCTCAAGGGCGGCAAGGTGGAGGTCGAGAAGGTCATCAAGGCCGCGCAGTAGGCGCGGTCCGCCGTGGATCTCGTACTCCAGCTCCTCGCCACGGGTCTCGTGGTGGGGAGCCTGTACGCCCTCTGCGCCATCGGCTGGGGGCTGATCTACGGCACCACGCTGCACTTCCACGTGGCCCACGGGGCGGTGTTCGCGCTCGCCGCCTACTACGCCTACGCGGGCCAGACGCTCCTGCACCTGCCGCTGCCGGTGGCGGTCGCCCTCGCCATCGCGGCGGCCGCCCTCTCCGGCCTCCTGATCGATCTCCTGCTCTACCAGCAGCTCGAGCGGCGCGGCGCCTTCCGCACCAGCATCTTCATCGCCTCGCTCGGCCTGCTCATCCTGCTCGAGAACGTGCTCGCCATCGTGTTCACCCCGGATCCGATGCGCATGGACATCGGGGCGCTCAACACCGCGGTGATCATCGGCCCGGTGTTCCTCACCTACCTGCACATCCTCACGGTGGCGCTCACCATCGTGGCCTACGGGGCCCTGATGCTCTTCCTCAAGCGCTCGCGCTGGGGGCAGGCGATCCGCGCGGTGTCGAGCGCCCCCGAGATGGCCCGCACGGTGGGTATCGATCTGAAGCGCGTGCACCTGCTGGCCTACGCGATCGGATCGGCCCTGGCCGCCCCCGCGGGCATCCTGGTGGCGATGGACGTGGGCGCCGAGCCCTTCCGGGGTACGCGCTTCGTGCTGCTGGCCTCGGTGGGCGTCATCATGGGCGGCATCGGCTCCATCCCGGGTGCGATGCTCGGCGGCATCTTCCTGGGCCTGCTCGAGAACCTGGGGATCTGGAAGCTGCCCTCGGAGTGGCAGTCGGCGATCAGCTTCGGGGTCTTCCTGGTCTTCATCGTGCTGCGGCCGCGGGGCTTCTTCGGCCGTACGATCCATTCCGCCGAGATCTGACCGCGATGACCGCCTACTTCGCGCACTACCTGGTGATGGTCGGGATCTACACGATCCTCGCCACCTCCCTCAACCTGCTGGTGGGCTACTCCGGGATCTTCTCGCTCGCCCACGCCGCGATCTACGGCATCGGCGCCTACGCCTCGGCCCTGGCCGCGCTCAAGCTGGGCCTCGGGTTCTGGGGCGGGCTGCTGGTGGCCGCGGTGGTGGGCGCGCTCGCGGCGGCCCTGGTGGCGATCCCGTCGCTGCGGGTGGCCGGCGACTACTACATCGTCGCCTCCTTCGGGCTGCAGGTGGTGATCCTCACCGTTTTCATCAACTGGACCTCGTTCACCAACGGCCACGCGGGCCTGGCCGGGATCCCCCGCCCGAGCCTGTTCGGGCTGGTGATCGACAACCCGTTCAAGTACGTGGTGCTCTCGCTCGCGCTCGCCGCGGTGACCTATACGATCTGTCACCGCCTCACCGCCTCCGCGTTCGGGCGGATGCTGCGGGCGGTGCGCGAGGACGAGATCGCGGCCCAGGCCACCGGCAAGAACGTGGTGGCGGTGAAGATCACGATCACCACCATCTCCTCGGCGCTGGGCGCCCTCGCCGGGAGTCTCTACGCCCACTACATCACCTACATCAATCCCACCAGCTTCACCCTCGACGAGTCCATCTTCATCACCTCGCTCGTGATCCTGGGCGGGACGGAGCGGCTGGCCGGGCCGTTCGTGGGGGCCCTGATCCTCCTCGCGGTTCCGGAGGCGCTGAAGTTCCTGGCCATCCCCGATACGGTGGCGGCGCCCATGCGTCAAATCCTCTACGGTGCGCTCCTCATCCTGTTCATGTTCGTGCGGCCGGAGGGCATCCTGGGCCGCGCCCGCACCCGCCCGGCGGCCTGAGGAGAGCGGCGCGATGGCGGCCCCGATCCTGACCGTGCACGGCGTGTCCAAGGCGTTCGGCGGCATCCAGGCGGTGGAGGACTGCACCTTCGACGTGGCCCCTCGCCTGATCACCGGGCTGATCGGCCCCAACGGCGCCGGCAAGACCACCGTCTTCAACCTGATCACCGGTTTCCTGCGCGCGGACGGCGGTTCCATCCGCTACAAGGGCGAGGAGCTGCTCGGGCTTCACCCGCACGAGGTGGAGACCCGCGGGGTGGTGCGCACCTTCCAGCACCTGCGCCTCTGGGGCAAGATGACGGTGCTGGAGAACGTCCTGCTGGGCTGTCGCACTCCGCTCGGGGACAGCGTGGTCTCGCTCTTCCTGCGGCCGGGCCGCGTCCGCGACGAGGAAGCGGCGGCGCGGCGGCGGGCGCTCGAGGTGCTGGAGTTCTTCGGGCTGGCCGGCCGCGTCCACGAGATGGCCGAGGACCTGGCCTACCCCGAGCAGAAGCTCCTGTCCATGGCCCGCATCTTCGCCACCGACGCGGAGGTGCTGCTCCTCGACGAGCCGACCTCGGGGCTCGACACCGACTCGCTCGGCCGCCTCGTGCCGATGGTGCG
Organism: Candidatus Deferrimicrobiaceae bacterium; assembly: GCA_035463855.1. GTDB lineage: Bacteria > Methylomirabilota > Methylomirabilia > Rokubacteriales > CSP1-6 > CAMLFJ01. The sequence goes on from DATHSW010000323.1 coordinate 11,802, forward strand.
GCGGCTCATCGAGCACGGCAAGACGGTGCTGCTGATCGAGCACAACATGGAGCTCATCGCCCAGCTCTCCGACGAGGTGGTCTTCCTCCACCAGGGCCGCGTCATGGCGCGCGGCCGCGCCGAGGAGATCACGCGCGATCCCGCGCTCACCGAGATCTACTTCGGGGTCTAGGGCGATGCCGCTCCTGGAGGTCGTGGGGCTCGAGGCCGGCTACGGCAAGAAGACCGTGCTGCAGGGCGTGTCCTTCCACGTGGACGAGGGCGAGGTGGTGGCGCTCCTGGGTCACAACGGTGCCGGCAAGTCCACCACGCTCAAGACCATCCTGGGCCTCCTGCCCGCGCGGGCGGGCCAGGTGCGCTTCGGCGGCGAGACGTGGGCCAACGGCGATCCGGCCGAGAACGTGCGCCGGGGACTGGCCCTCGTGCCGCAGGGCCGGGGCGTCTTCCCCGACCTCACGGTGGTGGAGAACCTGGCGCTGGGCGCCTACACCCAGTCGGACCGCGCCGGGATGACCAGCCGGATGAACGAGATCCTCGATCTCTTCCCGATCCTCGCCGAGCGGCGCGCGCAGCCGGTGGGGACCATGTCCGGCGGCCAGCAGCAGATGGTGGCGGTCGGCACCGCGCTCATGCAGCGGCCGCGTCTCATGATGATGGACGAGCCGTCCATCGGCCTGGCCCCGGTGCTGGTGCAGCGGGTGCTGGAGACCGCGGGGCAGATCAACCGGCGCTTCGGCACCGCCATCGTGCTCGTGGAGCAGAACATCAAGACCGCGCTCGGCATGGCCCGGCGCGCCTACGTGATGAAGTCGGGCCGCATCGTGCTCGAGAAGCCGGCCGCCGAGCTGCTGACCGCCCAGGAGTCGTGGTGGGAGCTCTACTGATCGACGGGCCCGAGCCGACGTCCCGCGCGCTGCTCGCGTGGGCGGCCGCGCGCCACCGCGACGCGGAGGCGCTCGCGCACGGTGACCGGCGGTGGAGCTTCGCGGGGCTGCTGGACCAGGCGAGCCGGCTCGCGGCGGGGCTCCGCGCCCGCGGGATCGCGCCCGGCGACCGCGTGGGCCTGTGGCTGCCCAACTGGCCGGAGTGGGTCTTCGCCCGCCACGCGCTCGGCATCCTGGGCGCGGTGGTGGTGCCCATCAACACGCGCTACAAGGCGGACGAGCTCGCCTACTGCCTCCGCCAGAGCGAATGCCGGGCGCTGCTCTCGGCCGACCGGTTCCTGGGCCTCGACTTTCGCGCCACCGTGGAAGCGGTGCGCGGCGGGCTGCCCGCGCTCGAGTGGGTGGCCTATCCCGACGACATCGCCGCGATGGTCGCGGGCCCGCCCCTCCCCGAGGCGGGCTGGCCCGCCGTCTCGCCCGACGACGTGGGCTACCTGATCTACACCTCCGGCACGACCTCGTTCTCCAAGGGCGTGCAGCTCACCCACCGCAACCTCTCGCGCAACACGATCGAAGCCGGCCGCGCGGTGGGCCTGCGGCCGGGCGAGCGCATGCTGATCGCGGTCCCGCTGTTCTCCTCGTTCGGCACCTGCCATCTCTCGTTCGCCGCGCTCTCCGCCGGGGCCTGTCTCGTGCTGCAGGATCACTTCGATCCGCCCGCGACGCTCGCACTGCTGGCGCGCGAGCGCATCACCTACCTGCCGTGCGTGGACACCATGCTGCTGGCCATGGCGGAGACGGGACGGGTCGGCACCCACGATCTCCGGCACCTCACCCGCATCATGGCCGCGCCGCTCAACCCGGCCGGCATCACGGTGGCCTACGAGCGCTTCAAGGCCGCCCAGGTCTGGACGGGTTACGGGCTCACCGAGGCCAGCGCGATCAGCGGCGTCCACCTGGCCCGCGGGCCGGAGGACGAGGCCCTCTTCCACCCGCTGCCCGGGATCGGGATCCGGGTGGTGGACCCGGAGACCGGCGCGGCCCGGCCGGTGGGAAGCGCAGGAGAGATCCAGGTCCAGGGCGGGCACGTGACGCCCGGGTACTACAAGATGCCCGAGCAGACCGCCGCGCTCTTCACCGCCGACGGCTGGATGCGCACGGGCGATCTCGGCCGTGAGGAGTCGCCCGGTCTCTTCCGCTTCCTGAGCCGGCTCAAGGAAGTGCTCAAGACCGGCGGCTTCCTGGTCGCTCCTCTGGAAGTCGAGGCGGTGCTGGGCGGCCACCCCGCGGTGGCCGAGGCCTGCGTGGTGCCCCGGCCGGACGGCAAGCTCGGCGAGGTCGGGGTGGCCTTCGTCCAGCTCAGGCCCGGCGCCGCCTGCGCGGCGGAGGAGCTGCTCGCCCTGTGCGCGGCGCGCCTGGCCAACTTCAAGGTCCCGCGCCAGATCGTGTTCGTGGACGACTACCCACGCACCGCCACCGGCAAGATCCAGCGGGCGCGCCTCAAGGAGCGCGCGGTCTCGGCCTGAGCGGAATGGACTTCGAGCTGACTCCCGAGCAGCGCGAGCTCAAGCGGGCGGTCCGCCGTCTGGCCGAGCGCGAGTTCCGCCCGAAGGCCGCGCGCTGGGACGAGGAGGAGGCCTTTCCGTGGGAGAACATCCCGGCGCTGCGTGACGCGGGCCTCCTGGGACTGGCGCTGCCCGAGGCCTACGGCGGCGCGGGCGGCACCGTCTTCGACCTGGCCCTGGTGATGGAGGAGCTGGCGCGCTGCTGCGTGGCCACCGCGTTCATCGTGGGCCAGCAGAACGGCTTCGGGGCCAAGGCCATCGCGCTCTTCGGCCCCGAGGCGCAGCGCGAGCGCCACCTGCCCGCGATCGTGCGCGGGGAGCGCCTCATCGCGTGGGCCATGAGCGAGCCGGGCGCGGGCTCGGACCTGCGCAACCTCGCGTGCCGCGCGCGCCGTGACGGCGACGCCTACGTGATCGACGGCCGCAAGACCTTCTGCTCGCTGGGCGCGGTGTCGCATCTCAACGTCGTGATCTGCCGCTTCGACGGGACGGCGGGGTTCCCGGGGCTGGGCGCGCTGCTCGTCGAGGCCGACGCGCCCGGCTTCGCGCGCGGGCGCGACATCCCGGAGATGGGGCTGCGCGGGACGGCGATGGCCGACCTGGTCTTCGAGGGCTGCCGCGTGCCCGCGGGCAACCTCCTGATCGCCCCCGGCGAGTTCCGGAAGATCCTCCAGATCATGGACGGCGAGCGCACCGCGGGCAATCCGCCCATGTCGCTCGGCATCGCCCAGGGCGCGCTCGAGGAGGCGCTGCGCTTTGCGGAGCAGCGGCAAGCCTTCGGGCAGCGGGTCGCCGACTTCCAGGGGATCCGCTGGATGCTCGCCGACATGGCGGTGAAGGTGGAGGCGGCGCGCCTGCTCGTCTACCGCGCGGCGTGGCGGGCGGCCCGGGGCGCGCCGGATCCGTTCGAGGCCTCGGTGGCCAAGGCCTACACGAACGAGATGGCGGTCTCGGTGTGCAACGACGCGCTCCAGATCCACGGCGGCTACGGCTACACCCGCGAGTTCCCGGTCGAGCGCATGCTGCGGGACGCCCGCGGGCTCTGCATCGGCGACGGCACCACCCAGATCCAGAAGAACATCATCGCCAAGCACCTGGTGAAACCGTGATGCGCGACGTCTGCATCGTGGGCATGGCCGAGACCGCGGTGGGCCGCCTCGAGGGCAGCACGTCCATCGGGCTGCAGGCCGAGGCCTCGCGCCTGGCCCTGGCCGACGCGGGCCTGCCGTCGGCGGCGGTGGACGCGGTCTACAACCTCGATCCCTACACGCAGGCCATGAGCATGTTCGCCCAGAGCCTGCTCGAGTACATGGGGCTCACTCCCACGCTCGCCGCCACCATCGACGCGGGCGGCACTGTCACGCCGATGACCATGATCCTCAACGCGATCGCGGCCATCGGGCAGGGTTACGCGGAGGTGGCGCTCTGCACCTTCGGCGAGAACGCGCTCACCGGTCGGCCCAAGGGCGTGCACGGCCTGCCGCAGGGCCCGTCGCTCGGCCAGGAGGAATTCGAGGAGCCCTTCGGCTGCATCGGCATGGTGATCCCCTACGCGCTGGCCGCCCGGCGCCACATGCACCACTACGGCACCACCAAGGAGCAGCTCGGCGCGGTGGCGGTGTCCGCGCGCGGGCACGCCGCGCTCAACCCGCGGGCCCAGATGCGGAAGCCTCTCACGATGGCCGACTACCTGGCCGCGCGCCCCATCGCCGATCCGTTCGGCCTGCTCGATTGCTCGGTGATGTCGGACGGCGCGGGCGCGGTGGTGCTCACCACCGTGGAGCGCGCGCGCGATCTCGCCACGACGCCGGTGCGCGTGCTCGGCTTCGGGGGCAAGGCGACCCACAAGAACGTGAACCAGATGCCCGACCTGGGGGCGCTCGGCCTGCGCCCCGCCGGGGAGATGGCCCTCGGCCGCGCCGGCATCGGGATCGGCGACGCGGACTTCTGCTGCATCCACGACGCCTTCACGATCTCGACGATCCTGGGTGTGGAGGCCCTCGGCCTCTGCGCCGACGGCGAGGGCGGCGCGTACGCGGCGGCGGGCCGGCTCGACCTGGGCGGGCCCTGCCCGGTGAATCCCCACGGCGGGCTCCTCTCCCACGCCCATATCGGCGGCATGAATCACCTCTGCGAGGCGGTCCGCCAGCTCCGCCACGAGGCCGAGCCCGCGCGCCAGGTGCCCGACGCGCGCGTGGGCGTGGTCAGCGGCAACGGCGGCGTGTTCTCGCTCTGCGGCGTGATGGTGCTGGCCCGGGGGCTCTGAGGGGGCGGCGATGCCGAGCGAGTACGGCAAGCCCCTGCCGCGCCCCACCGCGGCCACCGCGCCCTTCTGGGACGGCTGCCGCGCGGGGGTGCTGCGCCTGCCCTGGTGCCGCGCCTGCGGCCGGCCCCATTTCTTTCCCCGCACGCTCTGCCCGCACTGCCTCGGCCCGGAGCTCGAGTGGCGCGACGCGGCGGGCCGCGGGCGCGTGTGGAGCCACTCCACCGTGCGGCTGTCGTTCTGGGGGAAGGCCTTCGACGACAGCCTCCCCTACGTGGTCGCCATCGTGGAGCTGGAGGAGGGCGTCCGCATGCTGAGCAATATCGTGGGCGGCCCGCCGGAGGCGGTCGCGATCGGGACGCCGGTCACGGTGGTCTTCGACGCGGTCACCCCGGAGATCACGCTGCCGCGGTTCACGGTGTCCCGATGAGCGCGTCCCTGCCGCGCCGCGCCGACATCGTGATCATCGGGGCCGGCGCGATCGGCGCGAGCATCGCCTACCAGCTCGGCCGCCGGGGCGCCCGCGACGTGGTCGTGCTCGAGCGCGACCAGGTGGGCGCGGGCTCCACCAGCAAGGCGGCGGGCGGCATCCGGGTGCAGTTCGCGACCCGGGTGGAGATCGAGTTCTCGCTGCGCGGCATCGCCTTCTTCAAGCGCTTCGAGGACGAGATGGGGGTGCCCTGCGACTTCCACCAGGAGGGCTACCTCTTCGTGGTCACCGACGAGGCGACCCTGGCAAGGTTCCGCGCCAACGTGGCGCTGCAGCGGAGCATGGGCGCCGACGTGCGGCTGATCGCCCCCGACGACGCGCGGGCCCTGGTCCCCGCGCTCAAGGTGGACGACGCGCTCGCCGCGGTGTGGGGCCCCGCCGACGGCCACGCCTCCCCCAACGACGTGGTGCAGGCCTACGCGGCGCAGGCCCGGGCGCGCGGCGTCCGGGTCGTGGAGGACACCCCGGTGACCGGGATCGTGGTCGAGCGCGGGCGGGTCGCGGGCGTGCAGACGCCCGCCGGCACCATCGCGACGCGGCTCGTGGTCAACGCGGCCGGCCCCTGGGCCCCGCTGGTCGGCCGCATGGCCGGCCTCCAGCTGCCGGTGGACCCGCGGCGGCGGCACATCTTCGTCACCGACGCGTTCGACGGCATCCGCCATCCACTGCCGCTCGTCACCGATACCGGGAACGGCTTCTACTGCCGGAGCGAGCAGGGGGCCATCCTGATGAGCCCCGGCGATATCGGGGAGACCACCGAGTACGAGGCGCGGGTGGACTGGAGCGTGCTGGAGCAGGCGGTCGAGAAGGCGGTCCGGCGGATCCCCGCGCTGGAGCGCGCGCAGGTCCGGCACGCCTGGGCCGGGCTCCGGCCGCTCACCCCCGACGGCCGCGCCATCCTCGACTGGGCCCCGGAGGTCGAGGGCCTCTTCCTCGCGGTGGGGTTCTGCGGGCACGGCTTCCAGCATTCGCCCGCGGTGGGAGAAACGGTGGCCGAGCTGCTGCTGGACGGCCGCTCCACGCTCGACCTCCGAGACCTGCGCCTGGACCGTTTTCCCTCCGCTTGACACGGCGGCATCGGGCCGCTAACGTCCGAATCCGTCGCGATGCAGAACGTCTCCCTCGACCGGCTGCGGCAGGTGGCCAACCTGGCCCGCTCGGTGGCCAGCGCGCTCGACGTGGATACCGTCCTCCGCCAGGTGGTCGAGGCGGTCCTTTCGCTGCGGCCGCGGGCGATCTGCGTGGTGCGCCTGGTGGACGTGGAGCAGGCCGGCTACCGGCTCGCGGCCAAGGGCGGGGTCCACGACGACGAGGCGGACGTGGAGACGGTGGCCCCGATCATTCCGTTCGGCCGTGGGATCACCCACGCGGTCGCGCAGAGCGGGCAGCCGGTGCTGCTGCCCGACGCGCTCGGCGATCCGCGGCTCGTGTCGACGGTGTGGCGCGAGGAGCACGGCCCCAAGGTCTACTACGGGGTACCGATCAGCGCGGGCGGTGAGCTGATGGGCGTGCTCAGCGTGGCGCTCTCCCAGAGCGCGCCGCCCACCGCGGAGGAGCGGGAGATCGTGGACCTGCTCGCGAGCCACGCGGCGGTGGCGATCGGCAACGCGCGGCTCTTCGCGGAGAGCGAGACCCGGCGCCGGACCGCGGAGGCCCTCGCGGAGGTCTGGCGCTTCCTGTCCGAGACCTTCGACGTGGCCGCGCTCGGCCAGCGCATCGCCGACGTGGTGCTGCGCGCCCTGCGGGTGCGCGCCGCCGTGCTCTACCGCCTCCTGCCCGGACCGGGCGATCTCGCGGTGATCGGCCGCTCGGGAGAGGCGGAGCGCTTCCTCGATCCCGGCTTCGTGATCCCCGCGGGCCACGGCGTGGTGGGGCTGGCGGTGAGCCGCCGGCAGCCGGTCGTGACCCCGGACGTGCGCGTGGACTCGCGTATCGCGGCCACGCCCGGCATGCGCCTGGGGCACGCCCTCTGCCCGTCGGTGCTCTCGCTGCCCCTGGTGGTGAAGGGGCAGGTCGTGGGCGGCTTCACGGTGGGGGATTTCCTCGGACGCGTCTACGCCGACGAGGACCTCCGCCTGGCCCAGACCTTCGCCGACCAGGCCGCGGTGGCGCTGGAGAACGCGCGGCTCTTCGCGGAGACGGAGCGCCGGCGGCGTGAGAGCCTGGCGCTCGGCAACGTGAGCCAGACCCTCGCCCAGTCGCTGCATCCGGGCGCGGTCGCCCAGCGGGTGGTGGACACCGTCCGGGATCTGGTGGGGGTGCTGGCCGCTTCCGTGTTCCGGCTCGATCCCGAATCGGGCGCGCTGGAGGAGACCGCGTGCTCGGGCCGGTCGCCGTTCGGCGACCGGCCCCTGCGGTACCCGCGCGGCACCGGAGCGGTGGGGCTGGCGGCGACGGAGCGGCGGGCGGTGGTCTCCAACGACGTCCTCGGCGATCCCCGGCTACGGTTCGCTCCCGACGTGCGCGCCTTCATCGAGCGCTCGCAGATCCGGGCCATCGTGGCGGTGCCGCTGATCGTGAAGGAGCAGGTGATCGGCGCCCTCGGCCTGGTGGACGCGGGCGGCCGCGTGTTCACCGCCGACGACGTGCGCCTCGCCCAGGCCTTCGCGGACCAGGCCGCGGTGGCGCTCGAGAACGCGCGGCTCTACGCGGACGCGGAGCGGCGCCGGGTCGAGGCCGAGACGCTCGCGGGGCTCGTGCACACGATCAGCGCCACCCTCGACCTGGATTCAGTCCTGCGCCACGTGGCCGCGGCCGGCCGGGAGCTGTGCGGAAGCGACATCGCCCACATCCTGCTTCGCGACGCCGAGTCCGACACCATGTTCGCGCGCTACGGGGTGGGCCACTCGGTCGGCGACGCGGACGCGCCCCACATCCGGCGCGGCCGCGGGGCGGGCGGCCAGGCCTGGAGCACCGGCCGGCCCTTCCGCACCGCGAATCGGCTCGACGACCCGCGGGTGCGCGGGGACTACTCGGAGGCGGTCCGGCGCGAAGGGGTCATCGCGACCCTGGTGGTGCCGATCTGGATCAGCGGCCAGGTCGAGGGCCTTCTCTACGTCTCGAACCGCATCGACCGACCCTTCACCGACCGCGACGAGGCGATCCTGATCCGGCTGGCCGACCACGCGGCCATCGCGATCCAGAACGCCACCCTGTTCAGCCGCCTCCAGGGGCTCTCGGGCCGCCTGATGGAAGTGCAGGAGGCGGAGCGGCGCCATCTGGCCCGGGAGCTCCACGACGAGATCGGGCAGCTCCTCACCGGCCTGCGGCTCACGCTCGACGTGCCCGAGCCGCCGTCCCCGATGCTGCGCGAGCGCCTGGGCCAGGCCCAGGCGCTGGTGCAGGAGCTGCTCGAGCGCATCCGCGCGCTGTCGCTCGACCTCCGGCCGAGCATCCTGGACGACCTGGGGGTGCTGCCCGCGCTGCTCGGCCACATCGAGCGCTACACGAGCCAGACCAAGATCCGCGTTCACCTCGAGCACAGCGGGCTCGACCGGCGGTTCGCGACGGAGACCGAGACCGGCGTCTACCGGATCGTGCAGGAGGCCCTCACCAACGTGGCCCGTCACGGCCGCGTGGACGAGGTGACGGTGCGGCTCTGGGCCACCGACGACGTGCTGGGCGTGCAGGTCGAGGACCACGGCGCCGGGTTCGACCCCGGGGCGGTGCTCGGCACCGGACGGAGCGGCGGGCTCGCGGGCCTGCGCGAGCGCGCCGCGCTGCTGAACGGCCACCTGACGGTGGAGACGCATCCGGGCCGCGGGGTGCGGCTGACCGCGGAGGTCCCCCTCAACGGCTCGCTGCGGCGGGGGGCCGAGTGAAGACGATCACGGTGGTGCTGGCCGAGGATCACCACGTGGTCCGGCAGGGCCTGCGCGCGCTGCTCGCGGCCGAGCCGGACCTCGAGGTGGTGGGCGAGGCCGCGAGCGGCCTCGACGTGAGCGACCTGGTGGAGCGCGTGAAGCCGGACGTGCTGGTGGTGGACTTCGTGATGCCGGGGCTGAACGCGCCCGACATCATCCGGCGGGTGGCACGGGTCTCCCCGCGCACGCGCGCGCTCGTGCTCTCCATGCACGCGAACCCCGCCTACGTCGTCGAGGCCATCCAGAGCGGGGCCGCCGGCTACGTGCTCAAGGGCTCGAGCGCGGCGGAGCTGGTGCGGGCGATCCGGGCGGTGGCGGAGGGCTCCCGGCATCTCAGTCCGCCGCTCTCCGAGGAGATGGTGGAGGCCTACGCGCAGCGCGCGGTGCCCACCGGTCTCGATCTCTACCGCACGCTCACCCAGCGGGAGCGGGAGGTCTTGCATCTCGCCGCGGAGGGACAGACCAGCGCGCAGATCGGCGCGCGGCTCAACATCAGCCCGCGCACGGTGGAGGTCCACCGCGCGAACCTGTTGCGCAAGCTGCGGCTGCGCGGCCAGAGCGACCTGGTCCGCTACGCGGTGGGCCGTGGGATCCTTACCGTCGACGGCTGAAGCGGTTACTGAAGATTACGTGTCTCTACGAATAGGCGGGCGTACGGTCGCGCGCGTACCGTGTCCGGTAGTGGCGATCCGTTCCGCGGTGGCCCGCCCGCTCCTCCATGCCTGAGCCGGAGGCTCCCCCGGTCACCATCCTGGTCGTTGAAGACGAGGAGGAGGTGCGCGCGCTCGCCCGCGACGTCCTCGAGATGAACGGGTACGCGGTGCTGGAGGCGCTCGACGTGGCCGACGCCACCCGCCTCGCCGAGACCCATCCGGGGCCGATCCACCTGCTGGTCACCGACGTCGTGATGCCGGGCGCCAGCGGCCCGGAGCTGGCGGGGCGGTTGCGCGCGCGCCGCCCCGACCTGCGCGTGCTCTGCATGTCGGGCTACCCGGAGAGCGCGGACGGGCGGATCGAGGGCGAGGCGGGCTGGAACGCCTGGCTGCAGAAGCCCTTCACGCCCGACGGCCTGATGCGGAAGGTGCGCGACTGCCTCACCAGCTGAGGACGCCGGTCCGCCAGTAGCCCACGAGCTGCCAGAGGATCCCGCCCAGGAACATGACGAGTCCGACCCCGGCGAGCGCCCGGAACGCGGTGGGTGCCGGGGTCCCGCGGCGCCACTCTCCCGCGCACGAGAACCACACCGCGGCCAGCAGCAACGCGCCGACTCCCGCAGCCTGGAGCAGCCAGCCCGCCATCACACCCACCGTGAACTGCGGATCGAGGAAGATCGTCGGATGGTACATGGTCGCTCCTGTTCTCATCGCGGCTGCATGCGGATGGCGCCGTCCAGCCGGATGGTCTCGCCGTTGAGCATCGGGTTCTCGATGATGTGAGCCGCGAGGGCCGCGTACTCGGCCGGTTTCCCGAGGCGGGGCGGGAAGGGCACCTGCTTGCCGAGCGAGATGCGCGCCGGCTCGGGCAGGCCCGCCAGCATGGGCGTCTCGAAGAGGCCGGGCGCGATCGTCATGACCCGGATGCCCAGCTCCGCGAGATCGCGCGCGATCGGCAGGGTCATGCCGACCACCCCGCCCTTGGAGGCGGAGTACGCGGCCTGGCCGATCTGGCCGTCGAAGGCGGCCACCGACGCGGTGTTGATGACCACCCCGCGCTCGCCCTCGGGGTTGGGCGCGTTCTTGGCCATCTGGGCGGCCGCGAGGCGGATGCAGTTGAACGTGCCGATGAGGTTGACCTGGATGGTGCGCGCGAAACCGGCCAGGTCGGCGGGCCCGCGCTTGCCGAAGGTCTTGTCGGCGGTGCCGATGCCCGCGCAGTTGACGAGGGCGTGGACCGCGCCGAAACGCGCCACCGCCGCCTCGAGCGCCGCGCCCACCTCCTCGGGGTTGGTGACATCGGCGGGGGCGAAGAGGGCGCGCTCGCCGAGGGCGGCGGCCACCTTGGCGCCCGGCGACTTCGCGAGGTCGAGCAGCACCACCGCGCCGCCCGCGCCGTGGAGGCGCTCCGCGGTCGCCCGGCCGAGACCGGAGGCGCCGCCCGTGATGACCGTGGTCGATCCCGCGATCTGCATGCCGCCCTCCTGGGGGAAAGGGTCTCGCCGACGGTGTAGTATAACCGAGCACGCCATGCCGCTTCCCCTCTGGATCCGGACCCCCGACGATCTGCAGGCCCTGGCCCGCGACCTCACGGGGGTGGGCGCGGTGGCCATCGACACCGAGGCCGACAGCCTGCATCACTACCCGGGCAAGCTATGCCTCGTGCAGATCGCCGACGCGCGCGGGCGCGGGCACCTGGTGGATCCGCTCGCCCTGCGCGATCTCTCGCGGCTCGGACCGGTGCTGGCCGACCCGGGGACCCTCAAGGTTCTGCACGCCGCCGACAACGACCTGGCCTATCTCAAGCGCCTCTACGGCGTCACGGTGGTGTCGCTCTTCGACACCGCGGTGGCGGCCCGCTTCATCGGCGCGACCTCGCTCGGGCTCGAGGGGCTGCTGAGCCAGTATCTGGGCGTGACCGCGGTGAAGTCGCGCCAGAAGGACGACTGGTCGCGCCGGCCGCTGACCCCGGAGCAGGAGGCCTATGCGCTCGACGACGTGCTCCACCTCATCCCGCTGCGGGAGCGGCTGCTGGAAGCCCTCCACGCGATCGGGCGGGCGCAGTGGGTGGAGGAGGAATGCGCGGGGCTCGCCGCGCTGGTCGTCCCGGAGAAGCCGGCCGACCCCGACGCCTACATGAAGCTCAAGGGCGCCCGTGAGCTGGACGCCCGCGGCCTGGCCGCGCTGCGCGAGCTCCACGCCGCGCGCGAGACGCTCGCGATCCGGCTCGATCGCCCGCCGTTCATGATCGTGGGCAACGAGAGCCTCGTGGTGCTGGCCGCGCGGCGGCCCCACGACGCGGAGGGTATCCTCGCGGTGCCGGGCTGCACCCCGCCGGTGATCCGCCGCGCGGGTCCGGCCATCGTCGAGGCCATCGCGCGCGCGGAAGCGCTGCCCGAGGCCGAGCTGCCGGTCTACCGTCCGGCCCCGCGGCCGCACGTGCCCGCGGCGGTACGACGGCGCGCGGAGGCGCTGCGGGAGTGGCGAGGCAAGGCCTCGAAGGAGGTGGGCCTCGAGCCGGGCGTGCTCTTTCCCCAGCGCCTCATCGACCGGCTCGCCGCCGCGCCGCCCGCCGATCTTGCCGCGCTGCGACAGGTGGAGGGCGTGCGCGACTGGCGGGTCGGCCTCTTCGGCGCGGATCTGCTCCGGGTACTCGCGGTCGCCTGAAGCCCGCGGCGCCCGCCGGCTTGCCCTGGCGGCCGGTTGGTGGTACCGCTGGGGCCAGGATCTGGATCGGAAAGGAGGGTCACCATGGCCTCCCACTCCCGGTACTTCCGCGATGGCGTCGTCGCCGGCCTCATCGGGGCCGCGCTCGTGGCCGTGTGGTTCCTCATCTACGACGCGGCGAGCGGGCGACCGTTCCGCACGCCCGCCCTGCTGGGCGCCGCCACCTTCCAGGGCGTCACGGATCCGGCCGCGGTGCCCACCACCGCGCACTTGGTCGTGCAGTACACGGTGCTGCACGGCGTGGTCTTCGCCCTGATCGGCGTGCTCATCGCCTACCTGATCGTCTCCGCCCAGCGCGAGCCGAGTCGCGTGCTGGTCCTGTTCATCGCGCTGATGTGCTTCGAGGTGTTCTTCCTGGCGCTGATGACCTGGCTCGCCCATCCGGTGCTCGACGAGCTGGCGTGGTGGGCGATCCTGATCGCCAACGCGCTCGCGGCGGGCGGCATGCTCATCTACTTCTTCATCGGCCAGCGCGCGCTCGGCCGCGCGCTGCTGGGCCCCCTGTGGACGCGGGTGGTGCGCGAGGGCACCGCGGGCGGGCTCCTGGGCGCGGTCGCGGTCGCGCTCTGGTTCCTGGCCTACGACGTGGCGGCGGGGGTGCCGCTGCGCACGCCGGCCCTCCTGGGCGCCGCGCTGTTCCACGGCCTGCGTGAGCCGGGCGCGCTGGTGATCACGGTGCCGCTGGTCCTGCAGTACACCGTCGTGCACGGCGCCGCCTTCATCGTCTTCGGCCTCGCGGCGGCGGGGATGCTGGCCCTGGCGGATCGGGAGCCGCGTCTGCTCTTCGCCTTCGTCATGCTCTTCTGCTGCTTCGAGGTCTTCTTCGCGGCGATGGTGGCGATCCTGGCCGAGTGGCTGCTCGAGGCGGTGCCCTGGTGGACCATCCTCGCCGGCAACCTCATCGCCGCGGGCGTGATGATGGGTTACTTCCTCCGCGGCCACCAGGTCACCTGGCACGAGTTCCTCCACGCCCGCCGCTAGAGGGAAGCGGGTGAGGTAGGCCGAGCCGGCAGGGCGACCCCCGACGACCGGCCCCGCCCGCCTCCCCGCGTGCGATCTACCGGCGTTTCCGGTTAGACTTCTGCCACGACGCGACACACGACGATCTGCAAGGAGGCGCGCATCGTGGCCGAGGGAGAGCTGAAGGGGCGGGTGGCGGTGGTGACGGGTGGCAACGGAGGCATCGGCCTCGGCATGGCCCGCGGGCTCGCCGCCGCCGGCGCCGCGATCGTGGTCTCGGGGCGCAACGCGGAGAAGAGCCGCGGGGCGGTCGCCGAGCTGGCCAAGCTCGGCGCCCCCGCGGTGGCGATCGAGGCGGACGTCGCCGACGAGGCGGCGGTGAACGCGCTGGTCCGGGGCGCCGTGGATCGCTTCGGCCGCCTCGACATCCTGGTCAACAACGCGGGCATGAACATCCGCAAGCCGGTGCACGAGCTGAGCCTCGCGGAGTGGCGGCAGGTCCTCGACACCAACCTCACCAGCGCCTTCCTGACCAGCCGCGCGGTCTACCCGATCATGAAGAAGAACGGCGGCGGCAAGATCATCAATATCGGCTCCATGATGTCGATCTTCGGCACCTCCTTCGCCCCCGCCTACGCCGCCTCCAAGGGTGGCATCGTGCAGCTCACCAAGGCGAGCGCGGCGGCGTGGGCGCGCGACAACATCCAGGTCAACGCGGTGCTGCCGGGATGGATCGACACCGAATTGACGACGAACGCCCGCCGCGAAGTCCAGGGCCTCCACGAACGCGTGCTCGCGCGCACGCCCGCCGCGCGCTGGGGCGTGCCCGACGATCTCTCCGGTATCGCGGTGTTTCTCGGCGGCCCCGCCTCCGATTTCGTCACCGGAACCGCCATTCCCGTGGACGGGGGCTATTCGATCCAGGGCTGAGTGCGGTACACTGCACGACGTGTGATGTGGGCGTCGGCACGGCTCTTCCTGCTGGCCGCGGTGGTGTCCGGCTGCGCGTCGGTCGCCCCGATGGACGTGGCGGTGCGCCGCTCGCCCCCTCCCGATCTGCTGCGCTTCGGGGTGGACACCTTCGCGTTCGCCAACGAGAGCCGCAGCAAGAATTCCGGCAAGCCCGACCTCTACGCCAACTACTGCTTCGTCATGGCGCGGGCGGTGATCCAGTTCCAGCGCTTCGCCCGCTTCGATGCGGCCGCGCCGCGGGTCGCCCCGGAGGAATACGTCGCGCGGGTCAAGCGGGTCGTGGCGCTCGCCCCCTGGGAGGGGCCGCGGCCGCCCGCCGAGCGGATCGTCATCCCCGGCTACGCCTCCCTGCACGAGTTCTCGCGCGCCCAGGAGGCGGCGGTGAAGGAGGGGCTCGTCGGCCGCTTCTGGACCCTCATGCACTGGACCAACTGGCGGGTGGTCCTTCCGGTCCCGCGCTGGCAACAGGAGCGGGTCGCGCGCGAGACCCTCGCCGAGCTGGGCGAGGGGCGGCCGGTGCAGTTCCTCGTGACCAACTTCCCGACGTGGGAGCTGAACCACACCGTGGTCGCCTACGGGTACCGGCTCGACGCGGCCGGCAACATCCTGTTCTCCGTCTACGATCCGAACGATCCCGCGGAGCCCGGCCGGGTCACCTTCGACCGGGCCGCGCGCCGCTTCGAAGCGAGCCGGCTCTACGACACGGAGCAGGGGCCCATCCGGGCGTTCCGCATGTACTACTGGGCGCTGCTCTAGGCCGATGGCCACCGATCCGGCGCCGCCCGACTGGTATTCGCACGGCCTCAACCGCGTCGTCTATTCCCGGCTGGCCGCCGGCGCGGCCGTCGCGCTCCCGCGGCCCGCGCGCCTCCGCCTCGCGCGCGGGCTCGGTCGGCTGCTC
>DATHSW010000324.1:0-5806 GCA_035463855.1 Candidatus Deferrimicrobiaceae bacterium
CGAACCCGAGGAGACAGCGCCCGCCCGACAGGATGTCGAGCAACGCGATCTCCTCGGCGATCCGGACCGGGTCGTGCCACGGCAGCACGATCACCGCGGTGCCGAGCGTGATGCGCTGCGTCCGGCCCGCGAAGTAGCTCAAGAGCTGGGTCGGGGAGGGCGACATGGCATAGCCGGTGAAGTGGTGCTCCAGCGCAAAGAGCGAATCGAACCCGAGCGGCTCGGCGAGATCCCCCAGGGCCAGGTGCTCGGCGAGCACGGCGGCATCCGGTATCCCTTCCTTCGTCAGCATGTTCAGCGCGATCCCGACCTTCATGTGCGCCTCCTCATGACCCCGGTCACGTCACCAGAGGAAGATAGCAGGAAAGCCGTCGCGATGCGGGGAAAGGCCAGGTTGCCATGACCAGCCCGGGGCATCCGCTTCGCGACAAGTTCATCGGGTTCTTCCGCCTCGTGGACGCGTGCGAGAGGCCCGGATGTCCGGTGTGCCGCTGCCTCGAGCTCGACGCCCGGCAGTACCTCGAGGGCCTGCTGCACGAGGCCGTGACGGATCCCGACACCCGAACCCGTCTCTACGGCTCCTGGGGCTTCTGCAACTGGCACGGATGGCTACTGCGAGAGACGCCGGTACCCGCGTTTGGCGCCTCCATCATCTATGAGGACCTGCTCAGGCTGGCCCTCGAGCGGCTCGAGCAGACCTCGCCCCGCCGGGTCCTGGGACCGCGCGGGCCCTTTGGCTGGCTCTGCCGCCTGTTCGGTCGGCGGCGGGCGCCCGAGCGGGTCGAGTGGTACCGTCAGCGGGCTGTCTGCCCGGGCTGTCGTCAGACCGCCGATTCCGAGGAGCGCTATCTCCGCGCCGCGCTCCAGTTCGTCGATGACGACCAGTTCGCGAGCGCGTACGGACGCTCTCAGGGATTCTGCGTCCCTCACGTGATCCGGGCCCTCGAGCTCGGCGCCGGCGGCCATCAGGCCGAGACGCTCATCGCGCGGACGCTCCCGAAATTGGTGGAGCTACGGCGGGACCTGACCGGTTTCGTCAGCAAGCACGACCACCGTCGCAGGCAACCGTTCAGCGAGGCCGAGGGAACAGCCTATCTGCGGGCCTTCGAGACGCTCGTCGGCGCTCCGGGTGTCTTCGGTAACGAGGCCCATTGCGCCGAGCGCAGTGACGAAGCCACCCGATCTACAGACCGACGCTAGCCACGCGGTTTCGGTCCGGAGGGCCGCGAGGCGGGCGATCTGCAGAACTTCGAGCCGGACGAGCGATCTAGACCCGGAAGACTTCGATCGCGTTCTCCTGGTCGTCGGCTCGCCTCGGATGGGGCTGTGTGTCGAGCGCCCCCCACGGCGGTACGGGATCGTTCATGCGCGAGCACACGATCACTGCGGCAAACAGACCGAGCAGCAGGAGCCCGATACCGAGCGAAATCGGCCACACGCACCGGCCCTCCTCGGGATCGATCCAGTTCCACGCCCTTCTCTGGCCTTGCCGAGGAGATTCCTACGCCAGTCTCCGCAACACGTCAAGCGAAAAATACAAGATCTTGGGGTGCCTTGGCTGCCCAGGGGTCAGATGTAGTAGGCGCTGGCCTGGGTCCAGCCGGGAGGCGAGACACCCGACCCCGGGGCGAGGGACGGGGCGAGGGCGCCGCGTGACCTATACTCGATCCGTGGCGTGGGCACCCCCGTCGTCGGTCCGGGCGCGCTGGGCGCCCCGGCTCGCGCTGATCGGCTACGCCGGACTCCTGGCGACCTCGGTGCTCGCGCCGGGCGGGCGCGCGGGAGTCGCCGGGGCCGGCTTCTTCGACCTCAGCACCGGTTCCCGCCTCCGCGCGGTGGCCTTCGCCCTGGCCGTGTACGTGTTGCTGGAGACGGTGCGCTTCCTGCCGGTGGGCGTGCTCGCCGTGCTGTCGCTGCCCCGGCCGCGCCGCGATCGGTTCGGGATGCTCCCCGTCGCCGCCACGGCCGGCGCGGCGAGCCTCCTCATCGCCGTCGGCGTCCTCGTGCTCGCGATCGGCCCGCCGTGGCAGTGGCCGGGGCCCTCGGATCTGTTCCTCCCGACCGTGGGCTGTGTCCTCGGCGTCAGCGCGACCCTCATGTGGCTGGCCGGCCGCGGGGCGCGCCGCCGCCTGCTGCTCGTCCTGGGCGCGACCGTGCTCGCCGCACCGATCTTGGCCGGCCTCGTTCTGCTCGGTGCGGCCGAGCGCGAGCCACTCGTCCGGGACAGCCCGGCGGTGACGTCCGAAGAGAAGCGTCGGCTGTATGACCTCCTCCGGAACAAGCACTCCAAGACCCTCGCGGCCGGAGCCACGCGCTCGATCACGCTCGACAGCCACGACATCGACCTGCTCCTGGCCTGGGCGCTTCCCGTCGTGCTCGGCGACGGGCGAGGGACGGCCCGCGTCGACCTCCTGGCATCACGGCAGGCGCGGATGTCGCTGACCCTCCGCTTCGCCACGCCCACGGGCCGTGCCCGCTACCTGAACGTCGTGGCCGGGGCGCGCGTGCAGATCGACCAGGGCCGGGTGCGCGTGGCCGACCCGACCCTGCGGCTCGGGCGGCTGGTCCTGCCTGAGCGGCCCCTGCGGTGGCTGGCGCCGCTCATCAGCGGCCTTGTCCAGGCCGAGCGGCGCGCCCGCCCGGTCCTGGCGGGCGTGGAGCGCCTCGAGATCGGCCCCGGCCGCGCGCGTCTGGTCTACCGGCGAATAGAACTCCCACCCGGCCTGCTCGCCAGCTTCATCTGGGGGACCGGCGCGAACGAGGCGATGCGGGTCGCCGTCCGGGCGCACGTCGAGCGCTTGCTGGAGGCTGCGCCGCGCTTGCCCCGTGGCGAGCCCCGCCTCGGCGCCGCGGTGGAGGTGGCCTTTGCCCAAGCTCGCGAGCGGTCCGCGACGAGCCCGCCCGTGCTCGAGAACCGGGCCGCCCTCCTCGCCCTGGGCCTCCTGCTCGGGCATCGGCGCCTCGAGGGCTTCGTGGGCCAGGTCCTGGACGAGCGGGACTGGCGGCGGGCCGCGCCCTTGGCCCGGACCACGCTCCGCGGCCGCGACGACTGGAGGAAGCACTTCTTCGTGAGCGCGGCGCTCACCGTGCTGTCGGCCCAGGCGCCGAGCGACGCCATCGGCATCTTCAAGGAGGAGCTGGACGCCGGGGGCGGCAGCGGGTTCTCGTTCGGCGATCTCCTGGCCGACCGGGCGGGCACCACGTTCGCCCTCCTGGCCACCCACGACGACGCGGCGGCGCGGGCGCTCCAGGAGCGGCTGGCCGCGGGCTTTCGCGTCGACGACTTCTTCCCGGAGGCCGCCGATCTGCCCGAGAACATCCAGGCCGCCGAGCTCGAGGCGCGCTACGGCGGCGTGGGGGGCCGCCTGTTCCGCCAGTACGCCGCGGAGGTCGAGCGGCGCCTCTGGAGCTGCCCGGCCTACCGGGCCTTGGCGCCGCCCAGCTAGACCGACCTACGAGGCGTGGAAGTTCGTCGCCCTCGGCCTGGCGCCGTTCGATCAGGCGCGGGGAGCCCGCCGGGCCGGCGGGTATCCTGGTTCCATCGGAGTGGCTTTGTGATGGGCGGGGCTGATCTTCGCCAGCGCGTGCAGCGGGCAGGCGACGAGCAGGAGCAGCAACCCGCCGATCATCATGGCGACCGTGCGGATCATGGCGATCCCTCCCTGATTGGAATCGAGAGCAAGGGGCAGGCCAGGGGGAAAAGGCCGGAAAGTAGGGGGGTTGGACTCGTGGATAGCCGGCGCACTTCTGAAGCTTGTCACACCGGGTGCCGAACCATGATTGACGCGGCGCGTCCGGTCTTGACGGCCGCCGCCGGATGCTCCAGCTTACTGACGTGGACTTCAATCTCTCCGCCACGGAAGCCGCCTTCCGGGACGAACTGCGCGCGTGGCTCGAGCAGCATGGCCCGAAGGACTGGGAGCGGACCCGGCAGGCGCTGAGCTGCGAGGCGCGGGCGGAGGCCCTCATCGGCTGGCAGCGCCAGCTGCACGCGGCCGGCTACGTGGGACTGCACTGGCCGGTCGCCTACGGCGGCCGCGGCGGCAGCGTGATGGAGCAGGCCATCTTCTACGAGGAGATGGCCCGGGCCCGCGCGCCCGAGCTCGCCAACGCGATCGGCCTGGACATGGCCGGCCCCGCCATCATGGTCCACGGCACGGAGGAGCAGAAGCGCCTCCACCTCCGGCGCATCCTGGCCGCCGAGCACATCTTCTGTCAGGGGTTCTCCGAGCCCGGCGCGGGAAGCGACCTGGCCGCGCTCGGAACGCGAGCCGAGCGCCGGCCTGGCGGCTACGTGCTCACCGGGCAGAAGGTGTGGACCTCCTTCGCGCACTACGCGAACTGGTGCACGGTGCTGGCGCGCACCGATCCGGCCGCGGCCCGGCACCGGGGCCTGACGTACTTTCTGGTCGACATGGCGAGCCCCGGCTTCACGGTGCGCCCGCTGCGCCAGATGAGCGGGGACAGCGAGTTCAGCGAGATCTACCTGGACGGCGTGGAGGTGCCGGAGGGCAACGTGCTGGGCCGCGAGCACGGCGGCTGGGAGGTGGCGATCACGACGCTCATGTTCGAGCGCGGGCCCCGAACGCTCACGCGTCAGCTCATCCTTCGCCAGGGCCTGGCCGAGCTGCTCGATCTCGCCCGGAGGCCCACCCGCGCGGGGCCGCCCGCCGCCCGCGATCCTCTCGTCCGGCAGCGGCTAGCGCAGCTCTACCTCGACGCCGAGACCCTGCGCTACGCGACCCTGCGGGTCCTCACCCGGCTCGCGAAGGGTGAGCCGGCGGGCCCGGCGGGCTCGGCCTCGAAGCTGTTCTTCAGCGAGACCTGGCAGAAGGTCGCCGAGCTGGGGCTCGAGCTGCAGGGCGCCTACGCCACGCTCTGGGCGGGCAGCGCGTGGGCGGTGGACGACGGGCGGTGGCAGTACCGCGCCCTCCGCTCCCGCGGCAACACCATCCAGGGCGGAACCTCGGAGATCATGCGCAATATCCTCGCCGAGCGCGTCCTCGGGCTGCCGAAGGACTAGGCGCCGGGCGCCTCGGGCGCAGTGGCCTCGGACGGGGAAAAGTCCGCGTGCTCCGAGAGCGCCTCGGGCACGGCGTGCCCGAGGATGCCCGCGAGCTGGGTGGCGTCGCGGATGGGGCCGTGTTGCGTGCGAAATTGCACGATCGTGTCGACCTGCTCCGGGCTCACGCCGGGCAACTCCAGGAGTTCGAGGGGGTTCGCCAGGTTCACGCGCACTTTGGTCGTCATCGTCACACCTCCGTGGTTGCTGCGCAGTTACGGAGCAGTGCGAGTCTGAGCGCGCCCGACCGATGCTGTCAAGCGCGAAGGGCGGCGTGGTCGCGCTACCGCGCTTCGCTCGAGTCGAGCCGCGGCTCGAGTGGCAGGCGCGTCTCGTGGCAGCCGTACGCGTGCGGCGTCAGCTCGATCACGGTGTGCAGCGGAATGGCCAGGTACGGGCAGCGCTCGCGCGGAACGCCCTGGAAATACGCGTAGAGCGCGCGCAGCACCGCGTTGTGGGCGATGACCAGCACCGGCTTGCGGGTGCGCTCGTGCTCGATGATCACCGGGTCGAGGCGCTGGATGACGTCCTGGTACGACTCGCCACGCGGATAGCGGTAGGTGAACTTGTTGCGCCGGCGCGCCTCGTACTCTTCGGGCAGCTGCTCCTGGATCTGCGCGTGGCTCATGCTGTCGCAGATGCCGCCGTCGATCTCGTCGAGCGCGCGCCACGCCCAGGGCGTGCGACCGAGCGGCGCGGCGGTCTGTACCGCGCGTCGGAGCGAGCTGGTCCAGATCACCACGT
>DATHSW010000325.1:0-14978 GCA_035463855.1 Candidatus Deferrimicrobiaceae bacterium
TGCATCACCGCGGCCAGCCCCGGGGCCTGCAGCAGCGGGGCCACCACCGCGCGCGCGGCCTCGTGCTGCACCGGGAGGATCACGCTGCGCACCACGCAGTCGCCGATCACCCGGCCGTCGAGCCGCTTGGCCACCTCGCCCGACGGGTTGACCGTGTCGCCGTCGAAGGGCTCGAAGCCGGTGAGCAGGATGTGGCGGGGCGGGCCGGGGGTCACGCGGGCTGGACTCCCTTGCGGTGGCGCTGGGCCAGGGCCTGGTAGCCGGTCGGGTTCATCTGCACCCAGCGCTCGGCGGGGGTGCCCGCGAGGGGGCCCTTCACCTTGCAGGGGGCGCCCATCGCGAGCATGCCGTCGGGGATCTCGGTGCCCGGCGTCACCAGGGAGCCGGCGGCCACCATGGCGCGCGCGCCGATCTTGACGCCGTCGAGCAGCGTGGAGGAATTACCGACCAGGGCTTCCTCGCCGACGGTGGCGGCGTGGACCAGGCAGAGATGGCCGACGGTGGCGCCGGGGCCGATCTCGACGCCGCCGGCCGGGGTGACGTGGACCACCGCGCAGTCCTGCACGTTGGCGCCCTTGCGGATCACGATCGGGTTGAAGTCGGCGCGGAGGACGGTGTTGTACCAGACGGAGGCGTTCTCCTCCACGGTGACGTCGCCGATGAGGTTGGCGGTGGGGGCGATGAAGGCGGTCGGGTGCACGCGCGGGGCCTTGCCTTCGAACGAGAAGAGCGGCATCCAGGGCTCCTTGCCGACGAGAGGATGACAGCGGGACGATATTGCGCCCGGTCGCCTGGACAAGGCAAGGGGGCGGGGTGTAGCCTGCGCCATCATGGCCGCGCCGAAGATCGCCGCCGTCGCGACCGCGACCCCGCCCTGGCGCTACGACCAGGCCACCGTGCTGCGCATGTCGGGCTACGACGATCCGCGCCGCATGGGCTTCTTCAGCAACAGCCTGATCGAGACCCGCCACCTCTATGTGGACCCGGAGACGTTCACGCCCGACGAGAGCGTGGACCAGCTCAACGAGCGCTGGCGCCGCGGGGCGGTGCAGGTGGGCACGGCGGCGGTGGCGCGGGCGATCGAGCGGGCGGGCTGGCAGCGGGAGGACGTGGACTTCCTCGCCACCACCACCTGCACGGGGCGCGTGTGCCCGAGCCTGGATGCGCAGATCATCAACGAGCTCGGGCTCAAGCCCACCATCCAGCGCGTGCACGTGGGCGACACCGGCTGCGCCAGCGCGATGGTGGCGATGCAGCAGGTCTCCAACCACCTGCGCGCGTTCCCCGACCACCGGGCGGTGATGGTGGCGGTGGAGATCTGCTCGGCGGCCTACTTCCTGGACGACCGCCTCGAGAGCGCGGTGGCGCACGCCATCTTCGCCGACGGGGCGGGGGCCATCGCGCTGAGCGCGGACGGGGCGGGGCCGGAGATCGTCGAGCACCGGACCATGTTCCGCTCCGAGCACCTGGGCGCGATGGGCTTCGAGTATCCGGGCGGGCGGCCGCGGGTGGTGCTCTCCAAGGACGTGCGGCGGATCGGGGCGGGGATGATGAAGGAGATGGCCGACGCGCTGATGGCCTCGCACGGGCTCAAGAAGGAGGACGTCGCGCACTTCGTGCTGCACTCGGCGGGCCGGCGGGTGATCGAGCAGGTGGGCAAGCTGATGGAGCTGGACGAGGGCCGGCTGGCGCACTCGCGTTCCGTGCTGCAGCAGTACGGGAACATGTCCTCGGCCACCGTCGTGTTCGTGCTCGACGAGCTGATGCGGACGAACGAGGCGGTGCCGGGGGACTGGGGTCTCATGATCGCGCTCGGGCCGGGCTTCGCGGCCGAGGGCGCGCTGCTGCGTTGGTAGCGTGCCCTTCCTTCCGCCGCTGGCGCGCGCCGCGGGCGTGCTCGAGATCATCGACGGGCCGCCCGTCCCCTTCAAGGACATGGCGTGCTGCATGACGGACATCGCGCGGGTCAACGCGCTGTTCGGCGGGCGCATCGTCACGATGGTCCACGTCAAGCGCCTGCTGGCCGCGCTGCCCGCCGACCGGCTCGTCACCGTGCTCGACGTGGGCACCGGGGCGGCGGACATCCCGCGCGAGCTGGTGCGCTGGGCGCGGCGCGAGGGCCGGCGCGTCCGCGTCTTCGCGCTGGACCGCGATCCGGCCACGCTGCGGATCGCGGCGGAGCTGGTGCGGGACTATCCCGAGATCACCTTCCTGCGCGGCGATGCGCTCGCCCTGCCGATCCACTCGGAGGCGGTGGATCTCACCATCTCCGCGATGACGCTGCATCATCTGGAGCCGGACGCGGGGGTGCGGTACCTGGCCGAGATGGACCGGGCGGCGCGCGTGGGCTTCGTGGTCAACGACCTGGTGCGGAGCCGCGGCGCGCACTGGGTGGTGTGGCTGATCACCCGGTTCATCACCCGCGGCGCCATTTCGCGGCACGACGGGCCGCTGTCGGTCAGACGGTCATATACCCCGCGGGAAGTCAGCGGGCTCTGCGAGCAGGCCGGGCTCAAGGGCGTGGACGTGGTGCACCACTGGCCGTATCTGCGGTTCTGCGCGGTGCGGGCGAAGGCGTGACCGCGGCCTTCACGGCGGCCGACGTCGTGGTCGTCGGCGCGGGGCCGGCGGGGAGCGCGGCCGCCATCCTGCTGGCCGAGCGCGGCTGGTCGGTCACCCTGCTCGACAAGGCCGCGTTCCCGCGCCCGAAGATCTGCGGCGAGTACCTCTCGCCCGAAGCGGCGCGCGTGATGGACCGCCTGGGAGTCCTGAAGGCGGTGGACGCGGCGGGCGCGCAGCCGCTCCACGGCATGCGCATCACCGCGCCCGACGGCACCGTGCTCGACGGGACGTATCCGACCGGCGGGCGGTGGCGCGGGTATCGCGACCACGCGCTGGCCGTCCGGCGCGAGGCCTTCGACCGCATCCTGCTGGAGCGGGCGCGGGCGCTGCCGGTGGACGTGCGCGAGCGGCACCGGGTGACCGGGCTGATCCGCGAGGAGGGCGCCGCGGACGGGGCCGTCGTGGGCGTGGAGGCGCAGGACGCCGCCGGCGCGACGGTCGAGGTGCGCAGCAAGCTGGTGGTGGGCGCCGATGGGCGCGCCTCGGTGGTGGCGCACGCGCTCGGCCTGGTGCGGCCGCACCGGTTGCAGCGGCTGGCGCTGATCCGGCACGTGAGCGGCATCGAGGGGCTCGGCGACCGCGGCGAGGTCTACGTGGACCCGCCCGACTACTCCATCCTGAACCCGGTGGCGCCGGGCCTCGTGAACCTGAGCCTGGTGGTGCCGCTGGCGCACGCGCAGCCGTTCAGCGGGCGGCTCGAGACGTTCTTCGAGGCGCGGCTCAAGCAGCTCCGGCACCTGCCGCGGCGGCTCGAGGGGATGCGCGCGGAGGGACCGCTGATGGTGATGGGGCCGCTCGCCTATCGCGTGGACGAGCCGCGCGTGGGCGGCGTGATGCTGGCGGGCGACGCGGCCGGCTTCTACGACCCGTTCACCGGCGAGGGCCTCTACACCGCGCTGCGCTCCGCGGAGCTGCTGGCCGAGGTGGCGCACCCGGCGCTCGAGCGCGCCGACGTGTCGGCGGCCGCGCTGGCGCCCTACGCGCGGGCGCGGCGCGCGGCGTTCGCGGACAAGGCGCGCGTCACGCGGGCCCTGCAATTCGTGATCGCGCACCGCCGGTTGGCCAACCTGGCCGCGCGCGTCCTCCAGCGCCGCCCCGCGCTACTCCGCACGCTGATGGGCGTGATCGGCGACTTCGTCCCGCCGCGCGCGCTGCTGTGCGCCCGAACGCGAAATGTCGGAATGTAAGACCTGACCCCGGTTAGCGAGCGCGGCGTCTGGGCGAGGGCGCGGCTTCGGTTTCGGCGGGCTGGTCGGATTGCAGGAGCGGGATGTTGGCTTCGCGCAGGGGGCGGCCGACGTGGTCGCGGATCCACTTGCCGTCCCACCATTCGACCGGGGTCACCGAGACGCCCTGGATCAGCACCTCGAAGTGCAGGTGGTCGCCGAGGGCCAGGCCGGTGGCGCCGCTCTTGCCGAGCTGCTGGCCCTTCTTCACCTCGTCGCCTTCCTTCACCTCGATGCTCGAGAGATGCGCGTAGAGCGTCTGCAGCCCCCAGCCGTGATCCACCACCACCGTGTTGCCGTAGATGGTGAGCGGCGCCGCGTGGACGACCACGCCCGCGTTGGCGGCGGGGATCGGGCTGTTCTTCAGTGACGCCAGGTCGTAGCCCAGGTGCACCTGGGTGTCCACGTCCGCGCCCTTGAAGCGGTAGGTGCGCGTCTCCGCGAAGTTGGAGAACACCTTCGTGTTGCGCGGCTGGATGAAGGCGCCCTCGAAGAGCGGCGCCGGCTTGCTCTTCTGCGCGAGCTTCCTCTTCATCTCCTCGGCTTCCTTCCGCTTGTCGCGGTTCACGGTCAGGAAGGCCGGCAGGAGCTGATCGGGCGGGATCTGGCCGCGCTCGGGCAGGAGCTCCGGCATCTTGCTCGCCAGGAACTGCTCGGGAACTTCGATGGTGTCCATCGGGAACCTGCGCGGGCGGATGTCCACCGCGAGCGCGCGCGAGACCGCGTTGCCGGCCTCGTCCTGCGCGGTGGCGGTGACCGGCGAGTTGGGCGCCAAGTTCCAGGGCAGCGCGTAGAGCACCGCGTGCAGCCCGCTGTCCGGCGCGCCGGCCGGGAAGCCGGGGAAGAAGAGATCGCCCACGTTGACGCCGACGCGCGCCGCGCCCTTGGCGCGCACCGCCACCAGCGCGCCGCCTCCCCGGGAGAGATACCGCGTCGCGGCCAGGACCTCGAGGGTGGGCGGCGTGAAGTCGAGCGTGACCGGCAGGTTCGCGATCATCCGGTCGTCCACGCGGATCGGCCGCCAGAAGCCGTCGCGCGCGCGGACCTCCAGGTTGGCGGCGCCCTCGCGCAGGCCCAGCGTGCCCCCCTGCACGACGATCTGCACGCGCTGCTCGTTGCTGGCCGGGTCGGTGAAGGCCTGCTGGGCCACGTTCACGCGGGTGCCGCCCTGGTTGAGCCGGATGTCCACCGACTGCACGCCGCCGCGGCGGGCCCGCAGCACGAGCGTGATCGGGGTGCGCGCGCCGATGAACTTGGGCTCGGGCTCGAACTCCACGCGCACCGCGGCCACGCTCTGCCGCCAGGCGAGATACCCGATCCCCCCCAGCACGATCAGGATGGGCACCAGAAAGATGATGAGCCAGACGCGCGCGCGAGAGCGAGCCACGAGGCCATGTTAGCAGCCGACCCCCGCGCCGCCTAGTTTTGGCGGGTCGACTGCGGCCGAAGCTGGCGGGTCGACTGCGGCCGAAGCTGGGCGAGGCGACAGCGGCCGAAGCTTGGCGAGGCGAGCCGAAGGCGAGCCGAGCGAATCAGAAAGAGCCGTCCCCGTTTATGCTAGACAGGGTCCCGTGTCCTCCGTGTCCTCCCGCCGAGACTGGGGAAAAATCTTCCGGATCGCCGCCACCACCGGCTTCGCGGCCAGCGGTGCGCTCCACCTCGCCACCTTCACCCCGTTCCCGCCCGAGTACGCCGCCGCCATCGCCCTCGTGCTGTTCGCGGGCGCCTTCCTGCTGCTGGCCGCCATGATCGTGCGGCTCCGGGAGTCGGGCGCCCCCGCGCGGGGGGCGGGTGCGATCCGGACGGTCGAGTGGCGGGCGCTGCTGGCCCTCATCCCGGAGGGCGCGCGGCCCGCCGCCGTGGCCGTGATCGCCTACGTGCTCCTGAACCTGGCGCTGTCGCTCTTGCTGCTGGGCGACGAGGGCGTCGGGAGCGTGCGGCTGCTCTCCGGCCACCTGCTCCTGTTCTACTTGATTCCGCTGATGTATTTCCGCTTCGTGGAACCGCGTCTGCGCGACGGCGGCGGGCCGTCGCGTTCTTGACACCCCGAACCCTTTCCCTTAGAGTGATGCGGGTTTGCACCCGACATCACACTCATGTCACGACTCGTCTGGCTGATCCCGCTCTTCCCGCTGGTCGGCTCCCTCTTCAACGCGCTCTTCGGGCGGACCGTCGGCCACAAGGCGCACTGGGTCGCGGTGCCGGCGCTCCTCGCCTCATTCGTCACCTCGTGCCTGGTCTTCGCCCGGGTCTGGAGCGGCGAGACGTGGACGGGTGACCTCTTCACCTGGGTGGTCGCGGGCAACTTCGAGACCGCGATCACCGCCCAGGTGGACCAGCTCACCGCGGTGATGCTGCTGGTGGTGACGGGGGTGGGGTTCCTCATCCACGTCTACTCCGCCGGCTACATGCACGACGATCCCAGCTACGCGCGCTTCTTCACCTACCTGAACCTGTTCGTGTTCTCGATGGTGATGCTGGTGCTGGCCGGCAACTTCCTCGTCCTCTACGTCTTCTGGGAGGCGGTGGGCCTCTGCTCGTACCTGCTGATCGGGTTCTGGTACGAGAAGAAGTCGGCCTCCGACGCGGGCAAGAAGGCCTTCATCGTCAACCGGGTGGGCGACTTCGGCTTCGGCCTCGGCATCATGCTGATCTGGGTGACGTTCGGCACGCTGAACTACGCCGAGGTCTTCGCCAAGGCGGACGCGAGCGTGGCCACCGGCACCTATCTCGCCATCGCGCTCCTGCTCTTCATGGGCGCCACCGGCAAGTCGGCGCAGCTCCCGCTCTTCACCTGGCTGCCCGACGCGATGGAAGGCCCGACCCCGGTCTCCGCCCTCATCCACGCGGCCACCATGGTGACCGCGGGCGTGTACATGGTGGCGCGCTGCCACAAGCTGTTCGAGATGGCGCCGCTCTCGCTCGAGATCGTGGCGTGGGTGGGCGGCCTCACCGCGGTGTTCGCGGCCACCATCGGCCTCGTGCAGACCGACATCAAGCGCGTGCTCGCCTACTCCACCATCAGCCAGCTCGGCTACATGTTCGCGGGCGTCGGGGTGGGGGCGTACGCGGCCGGCGTCTTCCACCTGGTGACGCACGCGCTGTTCAAGGCGCTGCTCTTCCTCGGCGCGGGCAGCGTGATCCACGGGCTCGGCGGCGAGCAGGACCTGCGCAAGATGGGCGGCCTCGCCCCGCGCATGATGACGACCACCGTCACGTTCCTGATCGGGGCCTTCGGCCTGGCGGGCGTGCCGCCGCTGGCCGGCTTCTTCTCGAAGGACGAGATCCTGGCCTCCGCCTTCCACGAGCACCACTACTTCCTGTGGGCGCTCCTGATGGCGGGCGCGTTCATGACCGCCTTCTACACGTTCCGCCTCGTGTTCCTCGCCTTCTTCGGGGCGCCGCGCATGTCGAAGGAAGTGGCGCACCACATCCACGAGTCGCCGCCGAGCATGACGGTGCCGCTGATCGTCCTGGCGATCGGGACGGTGGTGGCGGGTCTGGCCTTCGGCATCCCGTCCTCCACCGGCACCCCGTTCGCGCGCTTCCTCCAGCCGGTGCTGCCGCACGGTGACGCCGAGCACGGCGCGGGCATCGCCTTCACGCTCCTGCTGCTCTCCGCGGTGGTGGCCATCGCGGGGGTGGCGCTGGCCTGGTACGTCTACGGGCGCTCGCCGGTGCGGGCCGCCTCGATCGGGGTGCCGCGCACCCCGCTGCACAGGTTGCTGCTCGAGAAGTACTACGTGGACGAGATCTACGACTTCCTGTTCGTGCGGCCGATCTACCGCCTCTCGCTCTGGCTCGCGCGCGTCTTCGATCCCGGCGTCGTGGACGGCCTCGTGAACGGGACCGCGACCGCGGTGCTGGCGTGGGCCCGCGGCCTGCGCCGGGTGCAGACCGGCTACGTGATGAACTACGCGCTCGGCATCCTGCTGGGCGCGGTGGCCGTGGTCGCCTACCTGCTGGCCCGCCAGTAGCCGCATGGCCGACCTGCTCACGCTCGTCACGTTCCTGCCGGCGGTGGGCGCCGTGGTCGTCCTCCTGCTGCCGCGCCGCCAGGAGCAGGTCACCAAGCTGCTGACGCTGGGGGCCACGCTGGTCACCTTCGTGGTCTCGCTGCCGCTCTACTTCCGCTTCGACGCGTTCTCGGCGGACTACCAGTTCGTGGAGCAGAAGGCGTGGATCCCGTCGCTCGGGGTCAGCTACCACCTGGGCGTGGACGGGATCAGCGTGCTGCTCGTCCTGCTGACCACCTTCCTGATGCCGCTGGTGATCCTGTCCTCGTGGACCGCGGTGGAGGCGCGCTGGAAGGAGTTCGCGATCACGATGCTGCTGCTGGAGACGGGGATGGTCGGGGTCTTCGTGGCCCTCGACCTCTTCCTCTTCTACGTCTTCTGGGAGGCGATGCTGATCCCGATGTACCTCATCATCGGGATCTGGGGCGGCCACCAGCGCATCTACGCGGCGGTGAAGTTCGTGCTCTACACCCTGGCCGGCTCGCTCCTGATGCTGGTGGCCATCCTGGTGCTCTACTTCCAGCACGGGGCCGCCACCGGGGTCTACACGTTCGACCTGCCGGTGCTGGCACGCTACGTGCTGCCGGGCGGGCGCACGCAGGATCTGCTGTTCTTCGCCTTCGCGCTCGCCTTCGCGATCAAGGTGCCGATGTTCCCGTTCCACACGTGGCTGCCCGACGCCCACGTGGAGGCCCCGACCGCGGGGAGCGTGATCCTGGCCGGCGTGCTCCTGAAGATGGGCACCTACGGCTTCCTGCGCTTCTGCCTGCCGCTCTTCCCGGACGCGAGCCTGCACTACGCACCGTGGATGTTCACGCTCTCGGTCATCGGCATCATCTACGGGGCGTGGGTGTCCACCGTGCAGCCCGACATCAAGAAGCTGGTGGCCTACTCCAGCGTGAGCCACCTGGGCTTCGTGGTGCTCGGCCTCTTCACGCTCACCGCCCAGGGGCTGGTGGGCGGCCTCATCCAGATGGTGAACCACGGCCTCAGCACCGGCGCGCTCTTCCTCATGGTGGGCATGATCTACGAGCGGCGGCACACCCGGCTCATCGCCGACTTCGGCGGGCTCTGGAAGGTGATCCCCGCCTTCAGCGTGGTCTTCCTGATCGTGTGCCTGTCCTCGGTGGGGCTGCCCGGGCTCAACGGCTTCGTGGGCGAGTTCCTCATCCTGGTGGGCACCTTCCAGGTGGACCGCCTCGCCGCGGTGCTGGCCACCTCCGGCATCATCTTCGCCGCGGTGTACCTGCTGTGGATGTACCAGCGGGTGTGCTTCGGCGAGGTGACCCACGAGGCCAATCGCCGCCTGACCGATCTCACCCCGCGCGAGTGGGCGGTGCTCCTGCCCGTGCTGCTCTTCATCGTCTGGATCGGGGTCTACCCGACCACCTTCACCGCGATGACCGAGCCGAGCGTGCAGGCGCTGATCGCCCAGGTGCAGACCAAGGCGCAGGCGACCGCCGCCGCGCTGGTGACGCGATGAACCCGGCGCTCGTGCTGCCGGCGCTGGACCTGCGGCCGCTCCTGCCGATGCTGGTGCTGGCCGCGACCGCGGCGGTGGTGATCGTGCTCGACCTGCTGCCGCCGCGGGAGCGCAAGGACCACCTGGGCTTCGTCAGCGCCGTCGGCGTGGTCGCCGCGCTGGTCATGACCTACTGGATGACGTTCTCCATCGGGGGCGGCGAGCTGCGCGGCTTCCGCGGCATGGTGGTGCTGGATCCCTACGCGCTCTTCTTCAACATCGTCATCGGCTACGCCACCGGCCTCGTCCTGCTGCTCTCCATGGACTACATCCGCCGGGAGGGACAGGAGGCGGGCGAGTTCTACATCCTGATCCTGCTCTCCGCGCTGGGCATGATGCTGATGGCCTCGGCGGGCGACCTGATCATCGTCTTCCTCGGGCTCGAGACGATGTCCATCGCGCTCTACGTGCTCACCGGCTTCTTCCGCAACCGCCTCGAGGCCGGCGAGGCCTCGATGAAGTACTTCCTGATCGGCGCGTTCGCCTCCGGCTTCTTCCTCTACGGCATCGCGCTGATCTTCGGGGCCACCGGCTCCACCAACCTGGACCGCATCGCCAACGCGGTCGCGGCGGGGGCGGGGCGCGACCCGATGCTGGTGATCGGCTTCGGGCTCCTGCTGGTGGGCTTCGGCTTCAAGATCTCCGCGGTGCCCTTCCACATGTGGGCGCCCGACGCCTACGAGGGCGCGCCCACCTCGATCGCCGCCTTCATCGCCACCGGCTCCAAGGCGGCCGCCTTCGCCTCGCTGCTGCGCGTGCTGCTGACCGCCCTGCGCGGCGCCCCGCTCGACTGGCCCATGCTCATGTGGGGGCTCGCCGCGATCACCATGACGGTGGGCAACGTGGTGGCGCTGGCCCAGCAGAACCTCAAGCGCATGCTCGCCTACTCCTCGATCGCCCACGTGGGCTACATGCTGGTGGGGGTGGTGGCGGGCGGCGCGCTGGGCAACGGCAGCGTGCTCTTCTACCTGCTGGTGTACACGTTCACCACCGCGGGCGCCTTCGGGGCCATCCTGCTGCTCGAGCGCAACGGGCGGGAGGCGGTGCAGCTCGCCGACTACGGGGGGCTGGCCACCCGGCACCCGCTGCTGGCGGTGGCGCTGTCCGTCTTCCTGCTCTCGCTGATCGGCATCCCGCCCACCGCGGGCTTCGTGGGCAAGTTCTACCTCTTCGGCGCCGCCGTGAAGTCGGGCTACGTGTGGCTGGCCGTGATCGGGGTGCTGAACTCCGCGGTCGCCGCCTACTACTACCTGCGCCTGATCGTCTTCATGTACATGCGCGAGCCCGAGGGCGCGCCCACCGTGCTGGCCCCCTCGTTCTCCGGCGCGCTGGCCCTGGTGGTGGCGCTCTGGGGCGTGGTGCAGCTCGGCGTGGTCCCCGGCCCCCTCTTCGACCTGGCCCAGGCCGCCGTCGTCCCGCTCTTGAGGTGATCCCTCTCCCCTCGGGGGAGAGGGCCGGGTGAGGCGTGGTTCCCAGGTTCCCCTACCGCGGCTGGCTCTTCGACCTCGACGGCACCGTCTACCTCGGCGACCGCCTGATCCCCGGCGCCGCCGAGTGCCTCGCGACCCTCCGCGCGGCCGGCCGGCGGATCGCCTTCCTCACCAACAAGCCGCTCCAGACCCGCGCGGAGTACGCGGCCAAGCTCACGCGCCTGGGCGTGCCCGCCGCCCCCGACGACGTCGTCAACTCCTCCCTGGTGCTGGCGCGCTACCTGCGCGATCGCGACCCGGGGGCGCCGGTGTTCGTGATCGGCGAGCCGCCCATGCTCGAGGAGATGCGCGCCCACGGCTTCGAGGTGCGGGCGGACGAGCGCGTGCGCTGGGTGGTGATCGCCTTCGACCGCACCTTCGACTACGCCAAGCTCAACACCGCGCTGCAGGCGGTGAAGCGGGGCGCGCGGCTCATCGCCACCAATCCCGACCGCACCTGCCCGGTGGAGGGCGGCGAGATCCCCGACTGCGCGGGCATGATCGCGGCGGTGGAGGCGGTGACCGACCGGAAGGTGGAGACGATCGTGGGGAAGCCGTCGCCGATCATCCTGGAGGTCGCGCTGGCCGCGCTCGGGGTGCAGGCGGGCGAGGCGGTGATGGTGGGCGACCGCATCGAGACCGACATCGTGATGGGCCGGCGGCTCGGGCTCGCCACCGTGCTCGTGCTGAGCGGCGTCACGCGCGCGGACGACCCGCGAATCGCGGTGATCGCTCCGGACCACGTGGTACGATCGGTCCGGGACCTGGTGGAGTGAGCGCGCCCGCGAATCGGCTGGCTGGACTGGACGGCGCCGCGCTGGACGCCGTGGTGATCGGCGGCGGCATGGCGGGGGCGGGCGTGGCGCGCGACCTGGCCCTGCGCGGCGCCTCGGTCGCGCTGTTCGAGAAGGGCGACTTCGCCTCCGGCACCTCGTCGAAGTCCTCCAAGCTGATCCACGGGGGGCTCCGCTATCTCGAGCTGGGCGACTTCAAGCTCGTGCGCGAGTCGCTGCGCG
This sequence comes from Candidatus Deferrimicrobiaceae bacterium, assembly GCA_035463855.1. GTDB lineage: Bacteria > Methylomirabilota > Methylomirabilia > Rokubacteriales > CSP1-6 > CAMLFJ01. The sequence goes on from DATHSW010000325.1 coordinate 11,872, forward strand.
AGAAGAAGACGCTCGAGCGCCTCGCCCCGCACCTGATCCGCCCGCTGCCCTTTCTGGTGCCGGTGTACCGCGGGGCCTCGCGCGGCCTCATCAAGGTGCGCCTGGGCATGTGGCTCTACGACCTGCTCACCCCCGGCAAGAAGACCGAGCGCTACCGCGTGCTGCGGCCCGAGGCCGCGCTCTCGCTGGAGCCGAGCGTGCGGGCGGAGGATCTGCGCGGCGCCGGCTACTACTTCGACGACCTGCTGCTCTACCCCGAGCGCCTCTGCCTCGAGAACGCGCTCTCGGCGGCGCGCCACGGGGCGCGGGCCCTCAGCTACTGCCAGGTCGAGGAGTTCATCCCGGGCGCCCGGGGGCTCGACGGGGTGAAGGTGCGCGATCTGCTCTCGGGCCAGGTGCAGGCGGTGCGCGCGCGCACCATCGTGAACTGCGCGGGGCCGTGGGTGGACCGGATGCGGGCGCTGGCCGGCGTGGCCGACCGGAGCCCGCGGCTGCTCCGCACCACCAAGGGCATCCACTGCCTGTTGCCTCGGATGACCGAGCGCGCGGTCTACCTCTCCACCCACGACGAGCGGATGATCTTCGTCATCCCGTGGCGCGGCTTCTCGCTGGTCGGGACCACCGACACCGACTTCGAGGGCGATCCGGACCGTCTCTGGGCCACCCGGGAGGAGGTGACCTACCTGCTCGACGAGGTCGCCAAGGTGCTGCCCGACAAGCGCGCCGCCTTCGACAACGTCGCCTACACCTACGCGGGCGTGCGGCCGCTCTCCTTCGAGCCGGGCCGCTCCGCCTCCGCGGTCTCGCGCGAGCACCGGGTGGTGCCGGAGGGGCCCGACGGGCGCTTCCTCTCGGTCACCGGCGCCAAGCTGACCTGCTTCCGCAGCCTGGCCGAGGACGTGGGGGATCGGGTGATGCGGGTGCTCGGCCGCAAGGAGGCCTCGCGCACCGCGCGGGCCATGCTCGACGGCACCGACGGGGAGGCCGGCAAGATCGAGGTGCGCGCGTGGATGGACGTGTCGGAGGAGATGGCGGCCACCGGGCTCTCGCGCGCGACGCTGCGGATGCTGGTGGAGACCTACGGCCGCGCGTTCCCCCGCGTGCTCGAGCTGGGCCGCAAGCTGCCCGACGGCTTCGAGCGCCTCTGCCCGAGCAATCCCGAGATCGTGGCCCAGCTCCACCACGCGGTGCGCGAGGAGCTGGCGGTGTCCCTGCAGGACGTGCTGCTGCGCCGCACCGGCATCGGCCAGAGCCGCTGCCAGGGCCTCGACTGCGCGGAGCCGATCGCCGCGCGCATGGCCGAGCTGGCGGGCTGGACGCCCCGCCGCCTCGACGCCGAGCTGGAGGCGTACTCCCAGCACGTGGAGCAGAGCCGGCGCTTCCGGCACCGCTGATGGCTCGCCCGCGGTACTGATTCGCGCTGCTGCTGATCTTCGTGATGGCGCTCGCCGTGACGCCGGCGCCCGCGTCCGACGACGGATGGCTGCTCGGCCGCTGGGAGCTGGTGCACTCGCCGGAAGGGGACAAGAAGGACTGGCTCGAGTTCGCTGCGGACGGCGGGATGACCAGCATCGCGCCGGACGGCCGGCGCTCCGGCGGCCGCTACGTGACGACCGGCCGGGAGGTTCAGCTCAACTTCAAGGACGGGTCCCGGTCCATCCTGATCACGCTCACCTACGGCCCCGACCGGGAGCGCCTCTACGCGCGGTCGGCCCGGACCGGCTACACCGCGGTCTACGAGAAGCGGCAGTAGCCCGCTCAACAGTGCTATAGTTCCGAGCGCTCGTTTGAGCGATACGGAAACGTGATTCGGCCGCAACCCGGCCGAGATCCCTGATCGATAGCCTGAGGCACCTGTCCACACCGCACACGGGAGGTTCCCCATGCCACAGACGAGGAAGTCCTGGTGGTGGATCACGCTGGCGCTCGTGCTGGTCGGCACCGCGACGCTCGCATACCACGCGCGGCCGGCGCGGGCCCAGGCCCCGCGGGTGACGGTGGAGTTCTGGCACGGGCTGGCCATGCCGCTCGGCGGCATCCTCGAGAAGATCGCCGCCGACTTCAACGAGTCGCAGACCCAGTACCGGGTCAACCCCACCTTCAAGGGCTCGTACCCCGAGACCATGGTGGCGGCGATCGCCGCGTTCCGGGCCGGCAACGCGCCGCATATCGTGCAGATGTTCGAGGTGGGCACCGCGACCATGATGTCGGCGCGCGGCGCGATCAAGCCGGTGCACGAGCTGATGAAGGAGGCCGGGGTGCCGTTCGATCCCGCCGCCTACCTGCCCGCGGTGGCCGGCTACTACAGCCTGCCCGACGGCCGGATGATGGCGATGCCGTTCAACAGCTCGACCACCATCACGTTCTACAACAAGGACGCCTTCCAGAAGGCGGGGCTCGATCCGAACAAGCCGCCCCAGACCTGGCCCGAGCTGCGGGCCGCGGCCCAGAAGATCCGCGCGGCCAACGCGGCGCCGTGCGGCTTCACCACCGCGTGGCCCACGTGGGCGCAGTTCGAGCAGTTCAGCGCGATCCACAACGTACCGCTGGCCACGAAGGCCAACGGCCTGGGCGGGCTCGACGCCGAGCTCAAGATCAACAGCCCGCTGCACGTGCGCCACGTGCAGACCCTGATCGACATGCAGAAGGAAGGCAGCTTCAAGTACGGCGGCCGCGACGCCGCGGGCGACGCGCTGTTCCCGTCCGGGGAGTGCGCGATCATCCACGCCTCGTCCGGGCTGCGGGCGCGCATCGCGCGGGAGGCGAAGTTCCAGTGGGGCGCGGCCATGCTGCCGTACTACCCGGGCACGCCGGCCGCACCCAAGAACTCGATCATCGGCGGCGCCGCCTTCTGGGTGATGACCGCGCCCAGCCGCAAGCCCGAGGAGTACAAGGCGGTGGCCGAGTTCTTCCGCTACATCAGCCGGCCGGAAGTGGTGGCCAAGTGGCACACTGATACCGGCTTCCTGCCCGTGACCTTCGCGGGCTACGAGCGGGTGAAGGCCTCCGGCTTCTACCAGCAGAATCCCGGCACCGACATTCCGTTCCTCCAGATGACCCGGACCCCGACCACCGAGAACTCGAAGGGCCTGCGGCTCGGCAACATG
>DATHSW010000326.1:0-12700 GCA_035463855.1 Candidatus Deferrimicrobiaceae bacterium
AGGGCGAGTACAACCGCGCCCACGGGATCACCCCGGAGTCGGTGCGGCGCTCGATCCGCGACCTGCTCGAGTCGGTGCCCGAGCGCGACTACTACACGGTGGAGGTGGAGCGCGCTCCCCAGACGCAGTGGGAGAGCCCCGCCGCCCTCGCGGCGCACGTGACGGAGCTGGAGCGGTCCATGAAGGACGCGGCGCGGCGGCTCGACTTCGAGCGCGCGGCCGAGCTGCGGGATCGGATCAAGGCCCTGAAGAAGGTGGACCTGGGCGTCTGAGCGGGCGATGGTCTTCAAGTGGGCGCTCATCGTGTTCGCGCTGGCCGCCCTGGTCCTGTTCGCGCTCACGAAGGTCATCGCCTTCCTGAACCCGCCCCGGCCGGGCCGGCCCGCCCCGCTCATGCTGGGCCGCGTGCAGCGCGCGCTGACCTGGACGGTGCTCGTGCCGGCCGCGCTGGCCCTGGTCCTGCTCGTGGTGACCCTGCTCCGGCAGTGACTGCTTGGCGAGGCGCAGCCGAAGGCGAGCCGAGCGCATTCGAAAATGAAGTCAGGGATGTCAACTGAATGACGCTCGAGGAGAAGATCGACCAGGTGCCGGACCGGCCGGGCGTCTACCTCTACAAGGACGCCAAGGCCCAGATCATCTACATCGGCAAGGCCGCGTCCCTCCGGAGTCGCGTCCGCTCCTACTTCCAGGAGTCGCGCGCGCGGGACCCCAAGACCGACGCGCTGGTCGGCCACATCCGCGACCTCGAGTACATCGTCACCGCCAACGAGCTCGAGGCGATGATCCTCGAGTCCACCCTGGTCAAGAAGCACCGCCCCCGCTACAACATCATCCTGCGGGACGACAAGCACTACCCCTTCCTCAAGCTCACCACCAACGAGGAGTTCCCGCGGCTGGTGGTGGCCCGGCGGGTGCAGAAGGACGGCGCGACCTACTTCGGGCCGTTCTATCCGGCCACCGCGATGCGCGAGACCCTCCGCCTCGTGCGGCAGCTCTTCCCCCTGCGTACCTGCCGGATCAAGATCGACGGGACGCTCTCGCGCCCGTGCCTGCAGTACTACATCCACCGCTGCAACGCCCCGTGCACGGGCTGGGAGACCGCGGAGGGCTACGCCCAGACGGTCCGCGACGTCGAGCGCTTTCTCGAGGGCCGGAACGACGACCTCGCGGCCCGCCTCACCCGCGAGATGGAGACCGCGGCCGAGGAGATGAAGTTCGAGCGGGCCGCCGCCCTGCGCGACCGCATCCAGGCGCTCAACACGGTGCGGGAGCGCCAGCAGATGATCTCCACCGAGGAGGAGGACCAGGACGTGGTGGGTGTGGTCCGTCAGGGGTCGGAGGCCTGCGTGCAGCTCTTCTTCGTGCGCAAGGGGCGGCTGCTCGGGCGCGAGTCGTTCTTCTTCGAGCGGGTGGCCGGCTCGAGTGACGGCGAGATCCTGTCCGCCTTCATCCGCCAGTTCTACGCGAAGAACGTGGTCCCCCCGCCCGAGATCCTGCTCTCGGAGTCTCCGCCCGAGCTCGACCTGACCGGCGAGTGGCTGGCCCAGCGCCGCGGCGCGCGGGTCGAGCTGGTGGCGCCCCAGCGGGGTCGCAAGCGCGACCTGGTGGCCATGGCGGAGGAGAACGCGGCCCTCGCGCTGCAGACGCACCTGCTCGCGCGCGGCAGCCGCCAGCAGGTGGTGCTCGAGGACCTGGAGCGCTCGCTCGGGCTGCCCGGGTCGCCCCATCGCATCGAGTGTTTCGACATCTCCACCCACCAGGGCAAGGAGACCGTCGCGTCCATGGTGGTGTGGCAGGACGGCGACATGAAGAAGGACGAGTACAAGCGCTTCAAGATTCGCACCGTGACCGGCACCGACGACTTCGCCTCGATGCAGGAGGTGGTGACCCGGCGCTACGGCCGCGCGCTCGAGAGCCTGGGGGTCCTGCCGGACCTGATCCTGCTCGACGGGGGGCGGGGCCAGCTCGGGGCCGGGATGAAGGCGCTCGAGGATCTGGGCCTCGACTACATCCCGCTCGCCGCGCTCGCCAAGCGCGCGGAGGAGGTCTACACCCCGGATCGCCTCCAGCCGCTCGTGCTGGACCTGGGCTCACCCGCGCTGCAGGCGCTGCAGAGGATCCGTGACGAGGCGCACCGCTTCGCGATCACCTATCACAAGAAGCTGCGGCACCGGCGGGCCATCGCCTCCGTGCTCGACCAGATTCCCGGGGTGGGGCCGACGCTGCGCACCAGCCTGCTCAAGACGCTCGGGTCGGCCAAGGGGGTGCGCGAGGCGTCGGTGGCCGATCTGGCCTCGGTGCCGAAGATCACCCCGAAGCTGGCGCAGCGCATCTATGCTTTCTTCCATCCCGCCCCCGCGGGGGAACCTTCGGACGGGCAGGGGGGTTTAAGCGTGCAGGACCACACCGAAAGGGGGTGACGCGAATGAAGATGCTCCTGATGGCGCTCGCGATCGTCGCGCTGGCGGCCGCTCCGGCGCTGGCCAACCAGTGCCCGCTCCTGATCAAGCAGATCCAGGACGCGACGGCCGGCAAGACCGACGACGCATCGAAGAAGGCGATGGCCCTGGCCGCCGAGGCCAAGGCGCTCCACGACGCCGGCAAGCACGCCGACTCGGTGGCCAAGGCCGACGAGGCCGCGAAGGCGATCAACCTCAGCCTGAAGAAGAAGTAGGGCCGCTCCGACCCCCCCGGGGGCCGCCGGCCCCCGGGGAGCCGTTTCTTGCGCCCCCCGCCTAAGCGTGTAAAAATCAGCGCCAATATGGCCCTCGACGACCGTCAGGACCGCTACCCCTTTCCCGAGATCGAGGCCAAGTGGCAGAAGGCCTGGGCGGACCGCAAGCAGTTCAAGGTGACCGAGGAGCCCGCGCGGCCCAAGTACTACTGCCTCGAGATGTTCCCGTACCCGTCCGGCCGCATCCACATGGGCCACGTGCGGGTCTACGCCATCGGCGACCTCCTGGCCCGCTACAAGTGGATGCGGGGCTTCAACGTGCTCCACCCGATGGGCTGGGACGCCTTCGGCCTGCCCGCCGAGAACGCGGCGATCGACAACGGGGTGCACCCGGCGGTGTGGACCTACGAGAACATCGACAACATGCGCACGCAGCTCAAGCGCATGGGCATCTCCTACGACTGGGACCGCGAGGTGGCCACCTGCGACCCGGCCTACTACAAGTGGGAGCAGCTCGTGTTCATCCGGATGCTCGAGCGCGGCCTCGCCTACCGCCGGCGCTCGCGGGTCAACTGGTGCCCCTCCTGCCAGACCGTCCTGGCCAACGAGCAGGTGGAGGCGGGGCGCTGCTGGCGCTGCGACTCCGAGGTGACGATCCGGGAGATCGACGGCTGGTTCTTCAAGATCACCGACTACGCCCAGGAGCTGCTCGACTGGTGCGACCGGCTGCCCGGCTGGCCCGAGCGCGTGCTCACGATGCAGCGCAACTGGATCGGCCGCAGCGAGGGCGCGGAGTTCGCGCTGCCGGTGGTCGGGCGGCCCGACGTGAAGATCACGATCTTCACCACGCGGCCCGACACCTCCTTCGGCATGACCTACGCGGTGCTCGCTCCCGAGCACCCGCTGGTGGACAGCCTCGCCACCGGCGATGAGGAGCGCCGCCGCATCGACGCCTTCCGCGCCGAGGTCGCGCGCGAGACCGAGATCGAGCGGCTCGCCACCGACCGGCCCAAGCGCGGCCTCCGCCTCGACACCCGCGCGATCAACCCGTTCACCGGCCAGGAGATCCCGCTCTTCCTCGCCGACTACGTGTTGATGGGCTACGGCACCGGCGCGATCATGGCGGTGCCCGGCGAGGACCAGCGCGACTGGGACTTCGCCAAGGCGCACGGGCTCCCGATCATCGCCACCGTGAAGCGGCCGGAGGGCTGGCAGGAGGATCAGGCCTACACCGGCGACGGGGTGAAGATCAACTCCGGCTTCCTCGACGGCCTCGCGATCGAGGAGGCCAAGCGCAAGGCGATCGACTGGCTGGGGGCCAAGGGCCTCGGGCAGGCCAAGATCAACTTCCGGCTCCGCGACTGGGGGATCAGCCGCCAGCGCTACTGGGGGGCGCCGATCCCGGTGCTCTACTGCGAGCGCGACGGCATGGTGCCGGAGCGGGAGGAGAATCTCCCGGTGGTGCTGCCGCGCGACGTGCAGATCAGCGGCAAGGGGGGCTCGCCGCTCGCGGAGGTGGCGAGCTTCGTCAACGCCACCTGTCCCAGGTGCGGCGGCAAGGCGCGCCGGGACACCGACACCATGGACACCTTCGTGGAGTCGTCCTGGTACTTCCTCCGCTACTGCTCGCCCACCTACGAGCGGGGCATGTTCGAGCCGGAGGCGGCGGCCTACTGGATGCCGGTGGACCAGTACATCGGCGGCATCGAGCACGCGGTGCTCCACCTGCTGTACGCGCGCTTCTACACCAAGGTCCTCCGTGACCTGGGGATGCTCAAGTGCGACGAGCCGTTCCAGGCCCTGCTCTCGCAGGGCATGGTCATCAAGGACGGGGCCAAGATGTCGAAGTCCAAGGGCAACGTGGTGGACCCCGACGACCTGATCCGCCGCTACGGCGCCGACACCGCGCGGCTCTTCTCACTCTTCGCGGCGCCGCCCGAGAAGGACCTCGACTGGAACGATCACGGGGTCGAGGGGGCGTCGCGCTTCCTCAACCGCATCTGGCGCTTCGTGCACGCGAACCTGCCCGAGATCACGATAGCCACGCCCGCTCCGGCAGGGCCGCTCTCCGACGCCGGCCGGGCGTTCCGGCGCGTGATCCACGAGACGATCCAGAAGGTGACCCACGACATCGAGCACGACTTCCACTTCAATACCGCGATCAGCGCGGTGATGGAGCTGGTGAACGCGCTCCACGACTTCGAGCGGGCGTCCCTCGACGGGATGGCGCGGCCGGAGCGGAGCGCGCTCCTGCGCGAGGCGGTCGAGGCCACCCTGCTCCTGCTGGGGCCGGTGTCCCCCCACCTCACCGAGGAGCTGTGGGCGGCGCTCGGCCACCGGGAGAGCCTCTTCAAGCGGGCCTGGCCGACCGCGGATCCGGCCGCCCTCGCCCGCGACGCGGTGGAGATCGTGGTCCAGGTGGACGGGCGCGTACGGGGCCGCCTCACCGCCGCGGTGGGCGCCCCGGAGGCGGAGATCCGCGAGCAGGCCCTCGCCGACGGCAAGGTGCGGCCGTGGCTCGACGGGCGCCAGGTCGCCAAGGTCGTGGTGGTGCCCGGCCGCCTCGTCAACATCGTGACCCGTGGCTGACCCGGTGCGCCACGTCCGGCGGGCTCTGGGGCTGGCCCTGGCGGCCGTCCTCCTCGCGGGCTGCGGCTACGGCACGCGCGGCAACCTGCCCGATCACATCAAGACGGTGGCGGTGCCGATCTTCAGGAACCGCACGCTCGAGCCGGGCGTGGAGACCGCGATCACCTCCGGCGTGGTCAACGCCTTCTCCAGCGGCGGGCGCGTGCGGGTGGTGCCCCTCGACGAGGCCGACGCCATCCTCGAGGGCGAGGTGGTCGGGTACAGCCTCGACGGCCTGGCCTTCGACCGCAACGCCAACGTGCAGGCCTACCGGCTGCGGCTCGTGCTGAACGTGGAGTTCCGCGACGTCCGCCGCAGCGCCATGCTCTGGCGGCAGGAGGGCCTGCAGGAGACGTCGGACTTCCAGGTGGCGGGCTCGGTCTCCGACACCGTCGCCCGCGGGCAGGGGGCCGTGCTCCAGGCCGCCTCCGAGATCGGACGCAAGGTCGTCAACCTCGCGGTGGACCGCTTCTAGTGTCGCGCCGGCGGGCCGCGATCCCCTCCGCGGAGGCGTAGCGGTGGACTACGCGGGGTTCGTCAAGGCCGCGGACGCGGGGCAGGTCGGCCCGGTGACCCTGCTGCACGGGCCCGAGCCCTTTCTCCTCGACGACGCGGTCGCGCGCGTCACCCGCGCCCTCTTCCCCGGGCAGGCCGAGCTCTCCCTGTCGCGGGAGATCCTCGACGCGCGGGCGGCGGGCCCGGAGGCGATCGTGCAGGCGGCCCTCACCCTGCCGTGGCTCGGTGCCCGCCGGCTCGTGGTGGCGCGCGGCGTGGAGAGCCTGCCCGCCAAGGCCGCCGAGCCGCTCGCCGCCTACGTGAAGGCGCCCAACCCGTCCACCGCGCTCGTGCTGGTGGCCGACGCGCTGCTGGACGGCGCGCACTGGCTGCTGCGCGTGCTGCCGCCCGCCGCGGTGGTCCCGGCGCCGGCGCCCGCCGGCCGCGCGCTCGCGGGCTGGCTGCGGACCCACGCCCAGGCCAGCGGCTACGAGCTGCGCGAGGACGCGGCGGGGCTGCTCGTGGAGCTCTCCGGCGACGACCTCACCCGCCTGGTGGGCGAGGTGGAGAAGGCGGCCCTCGCGGGAGGGCCGGAGAACCGCCGCGTCACGGTGGCCGAGATCCGCGCGGTGGTCGGCGAGCACCGGCTCCGCCACGTCTTCGATCTCACCCGGGCGCTGTCCGCGCGCGACACCCCGGCCGCGCTGGTCCTGCTGGAGTCGCTCCTCAACGCGGGGGAGGAGCCGCTCGCGGTGCTCGGCATGCTGACCCGCGAGGCCCGCGCCACCTGGCAGGCGGTGGACGCCCTGCGGGCCGGGCGCGCGCCCGAGGAGATCGCGCGCAGCCTCCGCCGGCCGCCCGCCGCGGCCACCGCCCTGCTCGAGCGCGCGCGGAGCCTGACCGGCCCCGCGGCGGCGCGGCATCTCGCGCGCTGCTGGGACGTGGAGCGGCGTCTCAAGCTGGGGGGCGCCGCCCGACCGGAGCTGTCGCTGCTCGTCGCCGATCTGTGCGCGGTGTGATGGCGCGAGCGCTGCGCGCGCTCGTCGCCGCCGCGCTGCTCCTGGGACCCGGCGCCGCGCTCCCGGCCGCGGCGGCCACGCCGCGGCTCCTCGCCGGCGCGGCGGCGGTGACGGTCGATCTGCCCGCGGACACGCCGCTCGCCGGCTACGGCGGCTTCCCGCGCCGCGCGTGGGTCCCCGATCTCCTCGGCCGGGCCCCCGATACCTTCTGGTTCCGGCCCTCCACCGGGGTCCACGATCCGATCAAGGTCCGCGCCCTCGTGCTCGAGGCGGGCGGCGTGCGGCTGCTCTGGCTCGCGCTGGATCTGGTGGGGATGGATCCCGGGCTGCTCGCCGATCTGCGCCGCCGCCTCGACCAGCTCGGCCTGCGATACGCGGCGGTGGTCGCGGCCGCCTCGCACACCCACTCCGGGCCCGGCGCCTTCGCCCAGTCGAGCCTGTTCGGCTTCGTCGCGCTGGATCGCGAGTCGCCACGGGTGCGAGGCCGGATCTTCTCGGCCATGGAGGAGGCGGCGCGCCTGGCCGAGCGCCGGAAGCGCGCGGCCACCGTCGGCACCGGGCGCACCGAGGTGACCGGCCTCACCGACAGCCGGGTGCGCGGCGCGCTCGATCACGACCTGGGCGTGCTCAAGGTGATGGGCGCGGACGGCCGGCCGGTGGCGGTGCTGTGGAACTACGCCATTCACGGCACCGCGCTCGGCCGCCACAACCTCCAGCTCTCGGGCGACGTCATGGGCGACGCGGGCGCGCGCATCGAGGAGCAGCTCGGCGTGCCCGCCCTCTTCGTCAACGGGTCGGTCGGCGACGCGAGCCCGCGCCGGCGCGGCTGGGACGGGGTGGCGCTCGGCGGCAAGGCCCTGGCCGGCGCGGTGCTCAACCTGTGGCCGCGCATCGCGGCCGACCGCGATCAGCGGCTGGGCGCGGCGGCGGTCACCGCGCTGCTTCCTCCGCCGGGTGTCGAGCTACGCAACTGCCTGGGGGGATGGATCCCGCGCGGCACGCGCCTGGGCCTGCGGTCGGCCTTGCCCGCGTCGGCCGAGGTCTGGGCGGTGGCGGTGGGCCGCGGCGCCTGGGTGGCCATTCCGGGCGAGCCGGACACGCGCCTGGGGCAGGAGATCAAGGCCGCGGGTCGGGAGCGCTTCGCGCAGGCGTTCGTCGCCGGCGTGGCCAACGCGTACCAGGGCTATTTCCTGGCGCCGGAGCACTTCCGGAAGCCCAGCTACATCTCGTGCGCGAGCCTCTACGGGGAACGGGGCGGGGAGCTGGTGCGCGACGCGGCCATCGCGGCCCTGCGGGAGCTCGCGGAGCGGCGCGCGCCCCGGCCGGTCAAGCCGGGGCGTTGAGCTTGCGGGCGAGCGCGGACTTGCGGCGGGCGGCGGTGTTGCGGTGGATGATGCCCTGCGTGACCGCGCGGTCGAGCGCCCGGATGGCCTCGCGCACCGTGGTCGCGGAATCGGCGCTCTTGCCGCCGAGCGCCTCGCGGGCGCTCTTCACGCTCGAGCGCACCGCGCTGCGCACGCCCCGGTTCCGCAGGCGGCGCTTCTCGTTCTGCCGGATCCGCTTCCTCGCGGAGCGGGTATTCGCCAAGGGTCCTCTCCTCCTCTGGATGCCAGCATGATGGATGCCAGCGTGAGCGACATACGAGCCTACCGTCGGCGCCCCGGGGTGTCAAGGAGGTTGTCCCCGCGGTGAGCGAGGCGCCGGAGTCCCAGGAGCGCGTCCAGCGCGGCGTGGTGAGCGCGGTGGGCTCGATCGGCCTCGCCACGCTCGCGAGCCGGGTGCTCGGCTACGTGCGCGACGTGGTGGTCGCCCACGCCTTCGGGGCCGGGCCCCTCACCGACGCCTTCTTCGTGGCCTTCCGCATCCCGAACCTCCTGCGCCGGCTCCTCGCCGAGGGCGCGCTGTCCACCGCGGTGATCCCGGTCTTCTCCGAGACCCTGACCCGGGAGGGCCCCGCCGCCTTCGGCCGGCTGGCGCGCGCGGTGACCGGGGCGGCGATCGTGGTGCTCTGCGCGGTGTCCGCGCTGGGCGCGCTGGCCGCGCCGCTCGTGGTCGCCGCGATGGCGCCGGGCTGGCGCACCGACACCGGGCTCTTCGACCTCGCGGTGACGCTCACCCGGACGATGTTCCCGTATCTCGTGCTCGTCGGGCTGGCCGCGCTCGCGATGGGCGCGCTCAACGCCCACCATCGCTTCTTCACCGCCGCGCTCGGGCCCGCCGTCCTCAACCTGGCGATGATCGCGGCGGTCGTGGGGCTGGCGTCGCGCCTGACGGCCCCCATCATGGCGCTGGCGATCGGGGTGCTGGTGGGCGGCCTGGGCCAGCTCCTCGTCCAGCTCCCGGAGCTGCGCCGGCTGGGCGTGCCGCTCCGGCCCTCGTGGGAATGGCGGCATCCCGCGGTGGTGCGGATCGCGCACCGTCTCTGGCCGGCCGTGTTCGCGCTGGCCGCGGTGCAGGTGACGGTGGTGGTGAACACGCTGCTGGCCTCGCTGCTGCCCGCGGGCACCGTGTCCTACCTCTACTACGCGGACCGGGTGATGGAGTTTCCGCTCGGCGTGTTCGGGATCGCGCTGGCCACCGCCGCCCTGCCCAGCATGTCGGCGCAGGCCGCGCGCCGGGATCTCCCCGCGCTGCGCGACACCCTCGAGTTCGCCCTCCGGCTCTCCGCCTTCGTGGCGGTGCCCGCGACGGTGGGTCTCGTGCTCCTGGGCGGCCCGATCGTGCAGGTGCTCTTCCAGCGCGGCGAGTTCTCCCCGGCCGACGCCGCGCTCACCGCCCAGGCCCTCCTGGGCTACGCGGTGGGGCTGCCCGCCTTCTCGGCCACCCGCATCGCGGCCCAGACCTTCTACGCGCTGGGCGACACCCGCACGCCGGTGCTCGTGGGCTTCCTGGCGGTGGCGGTGAACGTGGTGCTGGCTCTGCTGCTGATGTGGCCCTTGCGCCACGCCGGGCTCGCGCTGGCCTCGTCGCTGTCCTCCTACGTCAACGTGATCGCGCTCGGCTGGCTGCTGCGCCGCCGTCTGGGCGGGCCGCGCGGTGGCGAGATCGGGGGATCGCTGGGCCGCACCCTCGCGGCGTCCGCGGGGCTCGCGCTGTGGTGCGCCTGGGTGGACGGGCTCCTGCCGGTGGCGGCGCCGCTGGCGCCCGGCGTCCCGCGGATGATCGTCGCGCTGCTGGGCGGTGTCGCGGTGTACGTGGCCGGCGCGGCCGCCATGCGCGCGCCCGAGCTGCGCGCGCTGGTGGGCATGCTGCGCCGCGGTCGTTGAACCTTGCCCCGGCCCGGCCGCCGGTGATAGACTCCCTCATGCTCCTGATGGTCGTGTGGAACGCCCCGGTGATGGCCTCGGCAGGACGAATCGGCCGCCACCGGGGCCGTCGCTTTTTGGGGCTCCCACTCCGGATGTGACCGGTGCGCGCTCGGCTCGGAGCGTCCGCGGCGAGGGGGACCGCGGGAGTCGTCTCCGAAGCCGTGGCGCTGATCGACGACTTCCTCGGCAGCCTCCAGATCGAGCGGGGCGCCCCTGCCAATACTCTCGCGGCGTACCGGCGGGACCTGAAGGGATTCGAGAACTTTCTCGCCCGGGAGCGGCGTGGCGTCGGTGAGATCGGCGTCGGCGACCTCTCGCGCTACCTGGGGACGCTCCGCCGGCGCGGGCTCGGCAGCCGTAGCGTCGCCCGGCACCTCTCGGCGGTGCGCGGCCTCTACCGCTTCCTCCTCGACGCCGGGCGCGTTCCGCGGGATCCGACCGAGCATCTGGACAGCCCGCGCCCGGCGCGTCGGCTCCCCCGCACCCTGTCGCAGGCGGACGCGGCCGCGCTCGTCGAGGCGCCCGACACGACCCGCCCGGACGGCCTGCGCGACCGGGCGGTGCTCGAGCTGCTCTACGCCTCCGGCCTGCGGGCCTCCGAGGCGCTCGGGCTCCGCATCGAGGACGTGAACTTCGCGGCGGGGTACGTGATGGTGGTCGGGAAGGGAGACCGGCAACGGCTCGTCCCCGCGGGCGCGCGCGCGCTCGACTGGATGCGCCGCTACCTCACCACCGTGCGCCCGCGCCTCGTCCGGCGCGAGTGCCCCGCGGTCTTCCTCAACCGCTCGGGCGGGACGATGTCGCGGCAGGCGCTCTGGGGTCTCGTCCGCCGGGCGGCGCGTCGCGCGGGCCTCCGCGCCGCGGTCTCGCCGCACACGCTGCGCCACTCCTTCGCGAGCCACCTGCTCGAGCGCGGCGCCGACCTCCGCTCGGTGCAGGCCATGCTCGGCCACGCGGACATCTCGACCACGCAGATCTATACGCACCTGCCGTCCAGCGTGGTCCACGAGATGTACCGGAAGTTCCACCCGCGCGCCGGGCGTGTCCCGGGCCGGAAGGCGGGCTGACGTGGCCAAGGCCGGGCACGCGTACCCGCAGGTGGAGCCGGGGGTGGCCGCCCTCGCGGATCCGCGCGTCGTGACGGCTCCCGCCCGCATCACGGTGGGCCGCGCGCTCGCCCGGGCGCGCGCGGCCGACGCGCGCGTCGTGGTGCTCGGGCCGCGGCGCGCGGTGAGGGCGTCCGAGCTGGCCCGGGCGGCGCGGTGGGGGCTCGGTCCGCGGCCGGCGCTGCCGATCGCCTGGCGCGAGCTGCCGACGCTGCCGGACACCGCCGGCGAGATCGAGGCCCGCCGCCACCTGCTCGCGGGCGCGCCGCTCGTGCTCGTGCGGCGCGCCCGCCGCGTCGTCGGCGTGGTGGACGGCGAGCGCGTCCCGCTGCCGGATTGCGAAAGCTCCGTGCTGGGGCGGCTCGAGCGGGCGCGGGACCGGCAGGGCGAGGCGCGGCTCTGGCTCCTGCGCGTGGCCGGCAAGCTCGGCGAGGGCATGGGCGCGCCCGCCTACGCGGTGGGGGGCTTCGTGCGTGACCTGCTGCTCGGGGGGGCCGCCTCCCCCGGCCTTTCGCCCGCGCCCGCGAGCCTTCCCCCTCCGAGTCTTCCCGATGTCGATCTGGTCGTGGAAGGTGACGGCATCGCCTTCGCGCGGCGCCTCGCCGAGGAGATCGGCGGCACCGTGCTCGTGCACCGGGGCTTCGGCACCGCCTCGATCGAGGCCGGGCACGCGCCGGCCGGCGCCGGGCTCGACGCGATCGCACTCGGGCGGGTGGACGTGGCCTCCGCCCGGCGCGAGGACTATGAGGTGCCGGGCGCCTTGCCCGTGGTGACGTCGGCGCCGCTCCGCGAGGACCTGCGCCGCCGGGACTTCTCGGTCAACGCCATGGCGATGGCGCTCGCGCCGGATCGCTTCGGCCGGCTGCTGGACCCGCTCGGTGGCCAGCGCGACGTCCGCGCCCGGCGGCTGCGTAGCCTGCGCCCGCTGGCCTTCGTCGAGGACCCCACCCGCATCGTCCGCGCCGCCCGCTACGCGGCCCGGCTCGGCCTCCGAGCGGACGCGGCCACGCTCGCGGGCATCCGGCTGGCCGTGGAGTGCGCGCCGTATCCGGCGCTGTCCGGCCAGCGGCTCTGGCGCGAGATCGAGCTCACCGCCGCCGAGCCTCGGGCCCGGGCGGCCTTCGAGCTGCTCGTGAGATGGCGGGTGCCAACCATCTGGAATCTCGCTGGCGGCGGGTCTGGTCGTCTGGCCGACACCGAGCGGCTCGCCGGGTGGGCCCGGGCCGCGGGCGTGGCCGTCGATCCGGCCGAGCTCGCCCTGCTCGCGCTGCTGATCGGCCGGCCGGCCGCCGTGGTCGCCCGCTCGCTCGACCGCCTGGCCCTCACCGGCGAGCCTCGGCTCCGCCTCGAGGCCGCGGTGCTGGCCGGCCCGCTCGCGGGGCGGCTCGCCGCGCCGCGGCTCCGGCCCAGCGCGATCGACCGGATGCTGCGGCCGGTCCCCGCGGCGGCACTGCTCGGCGCGTGGCTTCG
>DATHSW010000327.1:0-6164 GCA_035463855.1 Candidatus Deferrimicrobiaceae bacterium
CCACGGGGAAGCCGCCGCCGATGATCGTGCCGAGCGTCGTCATGTCGGGCGTGACGCCCAGCGCGCCTTGGGCGCCCCGGTAGCCGACGCGGAACGAGATCACCTCGTCGAAGATCAGCACGATGCCGTGCCGGCGCGTCACCTCGCGCAGGCCCTTCAGGAACTCGAGCTGCGCCGGCACCAGGCCGACGCGGTTCGGCACGGGGTCGACCAGCACGGCCGCCAGGTGCGGCGCCGCGCGCTCGATCCGCGCGAGGGCCTGCTCGGTGTGATTGAAGGGCAGGACGACGACGTCCTCGAGCACCGCGGGCGGCGTTCCCTTCGAGTAGGCGGTGCTGACCGGCGCGGCCAGGCTGCCCCAGTTGTCCGGCGTCGAGGCGAGGCTCACCTCGGCGTAGTCGTAGGAGCCGTGATAGGCGCCCTCGAACTTGGCGATCTTCGGCCGGCCGGTGAACGCCCGCGCGCCCTTGAGCGCGATCATCACGGCCTCGCTGCCCGAGTTGGTGAAGCGCACGCGCTCGGCCGAGGGCAAGCGCTCGCAGAGCAGCGTGGCCAGCTCGATCTCTTCCGGCGTGGGCAGCGGGAACGACGAGCCCAGGGCGAGCCGCCGCGTCGCCGCCTCGACGATCGCCGGATGGGCGTGCCCGTGGATCAGCGCCGTGTAGTTGTTCAGGCAGTCGAGCCGGCGATCGCCCTCGACGTCCGTGATCCAGCAGCCCTCGCCCGAGGCCGCGTAGGGCGGGTAGGGCGCCATGTAGACGGTGGTGCGCGTGTTGCCGCCGGGCATCACGCCCTGGGCCTGCGCGAAGAGCGCGGCCGACTTCGAGCCCGGCGCGGCCCAGCGTCGCGTCTCCGCCAGCGCCCGCGGGGACTTCACTCCGGTGGTCGTGGCCATGCGCTGCATCATGCGCCGCGGGTGGCGGGCGGTCAAGAAGCCGCACCCGGTCGGCGTTGACAACGGTCCCACCCAAGCGTAAGAGGGCCCTGGAGGAACGCGCCATGGACATGCTCTTCGGGACCTTCGCCTCGAAGTCGCTGCTCATCGTCCGGGTGGTCCTGGGCGTGATCTTCTTCGCGCACGGGGCCCAGAAAGTCTTCGGCTGGTTCGGGGGCCCCGGGCTTCGCGGGATCATCGCCTACTTCAAGCAGGCGCTGGGCGTCCCGGCCCCGCTCACGGTGGTCGCGGCCCTCATCGAGTGCTTCGGCGGGCTGGCGATGATCGTCGGCCTGCTGGTCCGGCCCGCGGCGGTGGGGCTCGTCCTCGTCATGCTGGTGGCGATCGCCAAGGTGCACTGGACCAACGGCTTCTTCATCAACTGGTCCCACACGCCGGGCAAGGGGCACGGCTTCGAGATGAACCTGGCCCTGATCGGCATGGCGCTGGCCGTGCTGGTGGGGGGAGCCGGGGCCCTCTCGATCGACCGGTGGCTCCGCCCCTGGTGAGGGAGCGACATGCCCTTCAAGCACCTGCTCGTGCCGACGGACTTCTCCGAGCCCGCGAACGGCGCCCTGCGCTATGCGATCGAGGAAGCGGTGCTGCACCATGCCAAGCTGACGCTGCTCCACGTCCTCCCGACCGATACCCAGACGGACGTCCACTACGTCACCGGGGCGCCCCTTGCGGGGCCCGAGGGCGGATTCGATGTGCTCGCCGGCGGGCGCGTCGGCGGCTCGGCTCCCGTGGCGCCGCCCGAGATCGTCCGCCGCGACCTGAGCGCGGAAGCGCAGACGCAGCTCCGCGACCTCGTCGCGAATGCCTTCCGGGGCCCGTGGGAGGTCGAGGTCGCCCTGGGCCACCCGGCCGACACCATCGTCCGCGTCGCCCAGGAGCGGGGCGTGGATCTCATCGTGATGAGCACCCACGGCCGCACCGGTCTGCAGCACGTGCTGCTGGGCAGCGTGGCCGAGAAGGTGGTGCGCCTGGCTCCGTGCCCGGTGCTGACGGTCAAGCACCGGGGCGCGCCCGGCTAGGGAGCGGCGAGCACCGCGGCGAACGTCGGTCGTCGCGCCCTGGACGGGCCGCGAGGCCCTGTGGCAGACTCCCCCAGCATGAGCCCCCTCGACCCCGACACCCGTCCGACCGCCTTGCGTGATCCCGACGCCCTGATCTCCACCGCCGACCTGGCCGCCCGCCTCGGCGAGCCCGATCTGCGCATCTACGACTGCACGACCTATCTCGAGCCGCCCGATCCCGGCTCGGACCATCCCTACAAGGTCGTCTCGGGCCGGGCGACCTTCGTCGCCGGCCACATCCCGGACGCCGACTTCCTCGACCTGCAGGGCGAGCTGTCCGCGACCGACACGCGGCTCCGGTTCATGATGCCGTCGGCCGAGCACCTGGCGCGTGCCTTCGGCCGGCACGGGCTCGGCGACGGCGCCCGCGTCGTGCTCTACAGCATCGGCTCGATGATGTGGGCCACGCGGGTCTGGTGGATGCTCCGCGCGGTCGGCTTCGACGGCGCGGCCGTGCTCGACGGCGGCTTCGACCGCTGGCAGGCCGAGGGCCGGCCGATCGAGACCGGCGAGCCCACGGGCTATCCGCCCGCGACCTTCACGCCGCGTCCCCGCCCGGGGCGCTTCGTCGACAAGACCGCGGTCCGTGCCGCGATCGGCGATCCTCGCACCGTCACCGTGAACGCCCTCCGCCCCGAGTCCCACAAAGGGCTCGAGCCGTCGCTCTACGGCCGGCCGGGCCGCGTGCCGGGCTCGGTCAACGTGCCGGCGGCGAGCCTGGTCGATCCCGCGACCAAGCGCTTCGTCTCGCCCGCCGACGCCCTGGCCCGGTTCGCCGCGGCCGGCATCGAGAAGGACCGCCGGGTCATCGCCTACTGCGGCGGCGGCATCTCCGCCACCATCGACCTCTTCCTGCTGCACCAGCTCGGCTTCGAGAACCTCACGCTCTACGACGGCTCCATGGGCGAGTGGGCGAAGGACCCGAGCCTGCCGATCGAGACCGGATAGGGATAGCGATCACCACCCTCTCCCCACCGGGGAGAGGAGCGATCCGACACTCCCTCCCCACCGGAGAGAGGGGCGATCCGCCACCCTCTCCCCACCGGGGAGAGGGCAGGGTGAGGGGGCCAGGCCGGCAGCGTCCCGCTACGGCTGCACCCGGTAGCGCTCGAGCGCGTCGGGATCCACAACCGCCCCGAGACCCGGCTGATCCCCGAGCCGGAGAACGCCGGCGTCGAGCCGCACCGGCTCGCCGACCACGTCGGCGGCCATCTTGAGCGGGCCCACCGCCTCGCAGCCGTCGACGATCGCCTCGCTCACCGCCGCCACCGTCGCCTCGGCCAGGGTGGAGAGGGTCAGCCCGAAGCCGTGCCCGATCACGACGCGCAGGCCGGCGGCGGCGGCGCACTCCACCATCGCCAGCGTGCGGAGCAGGCCGCCCTGCTTCATGACCTTCACCTTCACCAGGTCGGCCGCCTGGCACCGGATGATCTCGATCAGTGACGCGGGCCCGGTCACGCTCTCGTCGGCCATGAGCGGGATGCCGATGCCCCGGCGGATCTCGGCGAGCCCGGCGATCTCCCCGCGCGGGATGGGCTGCTCGACCAGCGTCAGGTCGTAGGGCTCGAGGCGCCGGATGTACGCCACCGCCTCCGCGAGCCGCAGGCTCTCGTTGAAATCGACGCGCAGGGCCATCCGGGGCCCGACCGCCGCCCGCACCGCGGCCACGCGCGCGATCCCCTCGGGCGCGGCGCCGGACACCTTGATCTTGGCCGAGCGGAACCCGCGCCCGAGCCATGCCGTCGCCTCCCGCGCGGCCTGCTCCGGCGGCACCGTGCCGATCCAGGCGTTGAACGCGACCTCGTCCTTCACGCGCCCGCCCAGCAGCGAGTGGACGGGCTGGCCGAGGGCGCGCGCCTTGAGGTCCATCAGGGCCATCTCGACCGCGGCGATCGCCTCGTAGCGCTCCGGCGCCGCGCGGTCCATGACGGCGAGGGCGCGGCGCACGTTGAATGGATCCGCCCCGGTCAGCGCCGGGCCGATGCGCCGGACGGTGTCGCGCACCTCCGCGGCCGACATGGCCGAGTAGCCCGGCGTGGGATCCACGTTGCCCCAGCCCTCGATCCCGTCGCCGCACGTGATGCGCACCAGCACGCTGCGCTGGACAGAGGTGACGCCGTGCACGCCGTGGACGGGCTCGCGCAGCGGCACGTCGACCAGGATCGGCTCGATACCGGCGATCCGCAGGGCCATGGGGCAGCAGCATCGCATGCGCGGGTCTGGCCGCGCCACCCCGACTCGGCTACGATAGCCGCGCCATCAAATGAGACTCCTGGCCGCGATCGTGCTGACGGCGACCCTCGTGCTGCTCTCGGGCGGGCCCGGCGCTGCGCAGGAGCAGTTCCGCCTCACCTTCCACCGGCAGGCCGACGAGCCCACGTCCCTGGTCCTCGCGGGGACGCTGTCCAACGAGGGCTCCCGTGACGTGGTCGACGTCTGGGTGGGCGCGGAGGCGTTGAACGCCCGCGGCCGCGTCGTCGGCCGGGGGCTCGCCTTCGTCAGCCCGCTCCTCCGCAGCCGTGCGGACACGAAGTTCACCGTCAAGCTGCCGCGGGTGGAGCAGGTCGAGAGCTTCCGGGTGTTCGTCTCGTCGTTTCGGTACCTCGCCGGGGCGGAATCGCCCTAGCGAGCCTTGAGGCCTCGCTTCTCCAGCTTCCTTAGCGCGTCCACCTGACGTTGGCCGATCTCGTCGAGCCGGGGTGCGCGTTCCCGGAGATCCTGCCAGGAGGCCCGCACCTGAGTGCCCAGCGCGCTCTCGAAGGTCAGAGCATCGCCGTGGTGGGCTCGGAGGTCGCGGACCGAGAGGTGGGCCAGGGGATAGCTCTGAGTCCAGGCCTCGGTAGTCTTCTGTGACCGAGCACTCGCGACCAGCTGAGGGAGGAGGCGCTCGCCAAAGACATCAAGCTTGAGTATCAGCGTCAGGTCTCCTCGATACGCGTCAGTTGCCGGCCGCGGGAGTTCCCAACGCCAAATCCATCCGTCCCCATCCGAAGCTCCTGCTACGTCCGGGGAGGGGACGTTCGCTTGTTTGCACGCTTTGGTCACCGCCTCCGAGAGAAAGGCCAGCCACTCCATCAGGTCGAGTCTCCACACGTGTGCAGGCGAACCACCGCGCGAACGTGCCGCAGCGGGACCGAACCGGGCACGAAGAACTCCATGGCGCCCCCTCTCCAGATCGTGGGGTAGAGATTCGACGGTATTGCTGTTCCAGGTCCCCACATCTGCCCAAGGTGACTCACGTCAACCAGCATACAGAGGTCGCGCGGGCTCCTCAATCCAAGGTCGTAGGACGCGAATACAGGCCCTGGACGTCTCGCGAAGCCCTGTGGCAGACTCCACCCGGACGCGGCGTCCGCGTCCCCCGAGAGCGCACGCCTCGCCCACAGGAGCCATCGTCCGCCATGAAGCCCCGCGACCACGCCGCCCGCCCGTCCACCGCCGACTTCGACGTGCACCTCACCGAGAACGTGCCGGTCCCCATGCGCGACGGCGTGCGCCTGGCCACGGACGTCTACCGCCCGGCCCGCGCCGGCCGCCCCCTTGACGACCGCCGCCCCGTCCTCCTCCACCGCACGCCCTACAACAAGACCGAGACCGAGGCCACGATGGGCCAGTGCCGCTGGTTCGCCGCGCGCGGCTACGTGGTGGTGAACCAGGACTGCCGCGGCTGCTTCGGCTCCGAGGGCGACGTGAACTTCCTGATCCCCGAGGCCGAGGACGGCGCCGACACCATCGCCTGGATCCGCGCGCAACCGTGGTGCGACGGCACGGTGGGCGCCTTCGGCACCTCGTGGTCCGGCTGGACCCAGACCGCCATGGCCGCGCTCGCTCCAGCGGGGCTCGCCACCATGGTGCCGAACATGAGCGGCGCCGACGGCCACGAGAGCAGCGTCCGCCACGGCGGCGCGCTCGAGCTGCGCTTCCTCGCCTGGGCCTTCTGGCACTCCGCGTACAACACGCAGGCCGCCCTGACCGCGCCGCCCCACGTGACCCCCGGCCTCAACCTGGGCGCCCCGCGCTTCTCCGACTGGCTCGAGCGCATGCCCATCCGGCCCGGCCAGACCCAGCTGGCCCTCGTGCCGCCGTACGAAATGTGGGCGCTCGAGATCCTGACCCGCGCCGACTACGACGACTACTGGAAGCACCCGAGC
>DATHSW010000328.1:0-26353 GCA_035463855.1 Candidatus Deferrimicrobiaceae bacterium
CGAGGGCCACCACCTCGTCCGGGTTCAGGCGGCTGTGCGGGGTCCGGCCGAACAGCTCTTCTACCCGCCGCCGCACGAGCGGCATGCGCGTCGAGCCGCCGACCAGCACCACCTGATCGACCTGCCCGGTCTCGAGGCCCGCGTCGGCCAGGGCCTGACGGCACGGACCCAGGGTGGCGGCCACCAGCGGATCCACCAGAGCCTCCAGCTCGGCCCGGGTGATGTCGCGGCGGTAGGTGAAGCGCTCGAACGGGATCGTGAGGACGGTGCGCTCGTCGAACGAGAGCCGGCACTTGGCGGCCTCCGCCCCCAGCCGGATCTCCTGCAGCGCCTCCGCGTCGCCCGAGAGATCGGCGCGGTGGCGCGCCCGGATGTCGGCCAGCAACCAGTCCCTCATCGCCTGGTCGAAGTCGTCGCCGCCCAGGTGGGTGTTGCCGTTGGTGGCCAGCACCTCGAAGACGCCGTCCTTCACCCGCAGGATCGAGATGTCGAAGGTGCCCCCGCCCAGGTCGTAGACCGCGATCACGCCCTCCGCCATCTTCTGGAGGCCGTAGGCCAGCGAGGCCGCGGTGGGCTCGTTGACGATGCGCAGGACCTCGAGACCCGCGATGCGCCCGGCGTCCTTGGTGGCCTGGCGCTGCGCGTCGTTGAAGTAGGCGGGCACCGTGATCACCGCCTGCTCGACCGGCTCTCCGAAGTGGGCCTCGGCGCGCTGCTTGAGCGCGCGCAGCACGAGGGCCGACACCTCGGGCGGGGTGACCTCGCGGTCCCCGATGCGGATGCTCACCACTTCGGCCTGGGGCGTCACCGGGAAGGGCAGGCGCGCAAGCTCGTCCTTGACGTCCTCGTAGCCGCGGCCCATGAGCCGCTTCACCGAGTAGACGGTGCGCGCGGCGTTGCGGGCGAGTTGCCGCCGGGCCGCCTCGCCCACCACCACCCCGTCGGGCGTCCACGCCACGATGGACGGCAGCAGGGCGCGGCCCTCCGCGTCCGGGATCACCCGCGGGATGCCGCCCTCGACGTGGGCGACCAGGCTATTGGTCGTGCCGAGATCAATGCCGACGATGCGAGACATGGCCCTCTTCGCGCTCTCCCAGCGCCTCACTCAGGTCGTCGATGACGGTACGCAGGTAGGCCCGGGTCGCGAGCCGCTGCTTGAACCACTCGAGCAGCGCCTGGCGGTCGCCGCCCTCGTCCACCAGCCGGTCCCACTCGGCGGAGCGGGCGACGATGGTACTGGCCTCGGCCTCGAAGCGCCCCTCGAGCCGGGCCCGCTCGTCCCGGAGCCGCGCCGCCGCTTCCCCGCCCATGCCCTCCGCCTTGGCTTCCTCGAGCGCCTCTTGGACCTCCAGCATCTCCTGGAGCAGCTCGCGGGGAGCCTTGGGCTTGTCGGTCGCGCCCTCGCGGACGTCGCGGCCCTCTTCCAGCGCGATCAGGTACTCGACCCGCGCCAGCGGGTCGCGCAGGGCCCGATAGGCGCGATTGACCAGGGCCGACTGCGCGAGCGTCTCCGCCTGCCGGTCGGCATCCGCGCCGTGGTGGAAGTCGGGGTGGTGCTGTCGCGACAGCTCGTAGAAGCGTCGCCGCAGCGCCTCGCCGTCGATCGCGAGCTTGCGGGGCAGCCCGAACACCGTGAAGTAGTCGCTCAATGCCGCTCCCTGAAAAGAAGAACGGGCCCGGCCGGGCCCGTTCTCGTCTCTCTCGAACCGGGCCCTACGCCGAGAACGACGTGCCGCACCCGCAGCTCGATTTCGCCTGGGGATTGACGAAGGTGAAGCCGCCCGTCAATCCCTGGGTGACGTAGTCGAGGGTGGTCCCGTTGAGGTAGAGGTAGCTCTTGGCGTCGCACACGACCTGCACCCCGTCGATGTCGAACTTCTTGTCGTGGGGCCCGGTCTCGTTGTCGAACTCGAGCGAATAGGACAGGCCCGAGCAGCCCCCGCCCTTGACCCCCATCCGCAGATAGACGTTCTCGAGGTTCTGGCTCTCCATGAGCTGCTTCACCTGCTTCACCGCCGTCTCGGTCAGCGCCAGTGCCATCGCGTTCGGTCTCCTTTGGTCCTTAAGACGCGTCCCGCCCCGCGGGGGCTTCGTCCTTGATCCACTTCTCCTTGTAGTCCTGCAGGGCGGCCTTGATCGCGTCCTCGGCCAGCACCGAGCAGTGGATCTTCACGGGCGGGAGCTTCAGCTCGTTCACGATGTCCGTGTTCTTGATCTTGGCCGCCTCGTCCACCGTGCGGCCCTTGAGCCACTCGGTGGCCAGGCTCGACGAGGCGATCGCGCTGCCGCAGCCGAACGTCTTGAACTTGGCGTCCTCGATCACGCCGGTCTCGACGTTGACCTTGATCTGCAGCTTCATGACGTCGCCGCACTCGGGGGCGCCCACCAGCCCCGTTCCCACCCCAGGGGTGTCCTTGGTGAAGGACCCCACGTTGCGCGGGTTGTTGTAGTGGTCGACCACCTTATCGCTGTAGGCCATGTCCGCACATCCTCCTGATCGGATGATCTGATTGCCCCGGGGGGGCGTCGCTATTCCGCCTTCCAGTGGATCGACTTCAGGTCCACGCCTTCCTTCGCGAGCTCGTAGAGCGGCGACATCTCGCGCAGCCGCTGCACGACCTCCACCGTCTTGCGCGCCACGAAATCGACTTCCTCCTCGGTGGTGAACCGGTGCAGCCCGAACCGGATCGACGAGTGGGCCAGTTCGGAGTCGACGCCGAGCGCCGAGATCACGTACGACGGCTCGAGGGTCGCGGAGGTGCAGGCCGAGCCCGAGGCCAGGGCCGCTTCCTTGTTGAGCCCCATCAGCACCGACTCCCCCTCGACGTAGGCGAAGGAGATGTTCAGGTTGTGGGGCAGCCTCAGGGAGGGATGGCCGTTCACGTAGGCCTCGTCCACCTTGGAGAGGATCTGCTCCTGGAGCCGGTCGCGAAGCGCGGCCAGCCGCTTGCCCTCCTCGGCCATGACCTCGCGACAGATCTCCGCCGCCCGGCCGAAACCCACCACCAGCGGCACCGGTACCGTGCCCGACCGCATGCCCCGCTCGTGGCCGCCGCCATCCACCATCGGCGCGATCCGCACCCGCGGGTTCTTGCGCCGCACGTAGAGCGCGCCGACCCCCTTGGGCCCGTACAGCATGTGGGCGGTGGCCGAGAGCAGATCGACGCCCATCGCCTCGACGTCCACCGGGACCTTGCCCACCGCCTGGGTGGCGTCCGTGTGGAAGATGACGCCCTTCTCCTTGGCGAGCTTGCCGAGCTCGGCCACCGGCTGGATCGTCCCGATCTCGTTGTTGGCGAACATGATCGAGATCAGGATGGTCTTGTCGGTCAGCGCGGCCCGGACCGCCTCGACGTCCACCAGACCGTCACGGCCCACCGGCACGTAGGTCACCTCGACACCCTGCCGCTCCAGCCGCTTGCAGACGTCCAGGGTGGCCCGCTGCTCGATCGTGGTGGTGACGATGTGGTTGCCCTTCTCCCGGTACATCTCCACCACGCCCTTGAGCGCCAGGTTGATGGCCTCGGTGCCGCCGGAGGTGAAGATGACCTCCTTCGGATCGCGAGCCCCGATCAGCTTGGCGATCTGCTCACGGGCCACGTCGACTCCACCCTCGGCTTCCCAGCCGAAGGGATGGTTGCGGCTCGCCGGGTGACCGAACTTCTCCGTGAAGTAGGGGATCATCGCCTCGAGCACCCGGGGGTCGACCGGGGTCGTGGACTGGCTGTCCATGAAGATCGGGAGCTTCAACGCCATTGCCGTCTCTCTCCTCGCGTCTAGTGAATGAGCGCCAGCGGAGTGATCGGGACGGCGGGTTCCGCCCCCAGCTCCGCGAGCGTCATGCTGTCCAGGACGTGGCTGATGCTGGCCTGGATCTTCTGCACCGGCCTCCGCAGGTTGCAGCGGGCGAACTGCGGGCAGTCGTCCTGCTCGCTCATGCAGCTCACCACGCGCACCGGCCCCTCGAGCGCGCGAACGACCTGCCCTACCGTGATCTCCGTCGGGTGCCGGGTCAGCACGTAGCCGCCCTTGGGCCCGTTGTGGCTCGCGACCAGCTTCTTCTTCGCCAGCCGCTGGAGGATCTTGGCCAGCCGCTCGGGCGGGATGTGAAACTCCTCCGCGATCCGCTTCGCGCTCACCGCCCCCTCATCGCCATGGGAGGCGATGAAGTGCACGGCCATGAGCCCGTAGTCCGCTCGCTTCGTGAATCTCAGCAACACCGTCCTCCTGGCCCCTGCGGGCTATGTCCGACCCCAGGGGTCGCCGACCCCCACAGTCGGAGTCTGCCAGTCGTGCTGGCGCCTGTCAAGGCAGATGTGTGATTGCGGCTGCTACGGCCCTGGCTTAGGCCGGTCCGACCGTCCTAGAGCCAGGCGTCCCGGAACTGCCTGGCCGCGTCCTCCGGCGGGGTCTCGTTGACGTGGATGCCCCCGATCCCATTGAGCCGGTCGGGCATGGTGCAGACCTCGATGTGCCAGTGGTAGTCGTCGGCGATGGTCGACCACTCCCCGGGCAGGATCTTGGCGGCCAGGTTGGGGGCGGTATACAGCGTCATCTCGAAGGGGGGATCTCCGAGCTTGCCGGTGAGGGTCCGGAACAGACCACTCAGGATGCCGGCCAGGTCCGCCACCACCTCGCCCGAGAGCGAGCCCTCATAGAGGCAGTTGTGCTGCCGGGGCAGGATCCACGTCTCGAAGGGCGAGCGGGCGGCATACGGGGAGAGGGCCAGGAAATGGTCGGTCAGCCGCACCACCCGATCGCCCGCGGCGATCTCCTGGCGGATCATGTCGCAATACACGCAGCGGCGCTTGTACTCGTAGTGCTCCCGGCACTCGCGGAGCTTGCGCCGGACGTCGTCGAAGATGATCGGGATCGCGGTGAGCCGGGAGTAGGGATGGGTGATCCGCGAGCCCGGGGCCCGGTGGCGGCGGGTGACCAGGATGTCGCGGATGCTCTGATCCCGCTTGAGGTCGCGGATGCGCTCGCCGTACATCCACAGCACCTGCTCCCACTGGCCATCGCCCAGGGTCGCCGCGGTGTCGTCGTGGCTCGGGCTCTCCACGATCAGCTCGGTGGCGCCGCGCGGTGAGATGCGATCGTAGAGCCCCACCCCCTCGCGCACCAGCTCCCGCTCGATGCGGAAATAGGGATCGGCCTCCGGGATCACGCGCACCGACCAGCCGGGCCCGTTGGGCGGCGAGCCTTCCTTGCGGTAGGCGAAGATCTCGGGGGGGGTGTGCGACTCGTTGCCGGGACAGAAGGGACACACGGAGCCGGCGGGGCGCTTCGGGCCCGGGCGCACGAGCACCCACCGGCCCCGCGTCGGATCCTTCCGGAGATCGCTCATGTCCTCGGCCACGATAGGGAATGCCCCCTGGGAAGTCAAGCTCGGCAGGCAGTTGCGCGGAGGGCCGGCGCCGAGCTGGCCCGGGCCGCCGCTACGGGTGGCTGACGCTGGTGCCGTCGCCGGTCGAGGTGATCGTGTAGGTCCCGGCCGAGACGTTCGGGGCGTAGGCATAGGCGGCCCAGCCACCCGGCGGGTCGGGAACCGCGCTCATGAACGGCCCCGCGCGATGGCCCTGGGAGTTGGTCGCGACCGTGGTGAGCTGGTTGAGCGTGCTCGGGATGCGGCCCATGTGCGCACCGTAGACGCTGACCGCCGAAGCCAGGGCGCGGGAATCGGCCTGGGCCTTGGCCACGCGGCCGCGGGCCTGCACGTTCACGTACAGCGGAATCGCGATGGTGGAGAGGACGCCGATCACGGCGACGACGACCATCAACTCGACGAGCGTGAAGCCGCGCTCGGCACTCCGGGACCTCCGGGTCATGGTCGCCCCTCCACTTCGGTCGGTATAGCTGCGGCGTAATACAGCAAGAGCGGGGCCAGCAGGTCCTGCACGGCCTATCTGATTGAAATCGCAGTGTTGGCCTGGGGCCGCCTGACGCGGGCAGTCAATCGGGTGACTGAAACCGGCGCTGAACCGGCTCCTTCGGCGGGATCATCCAAAGTTCTGTTACGCTACCTGCGTCGGCCACCTTCACCGCCAGCATTGGAGAGATCGATGAGCGAGCCCCGACCGAAGGTCCGAGTCTTCAGCAGTCCCACCTGAGGGCCCTGCAAGGCGGCGAAAGAGTTTCTTTCGTCTCAGGGGGTGGCGTTCGAGGACATCAATGTCCTGGCGGACGCGGAGGCACGGGAAGAGCTGATCAAGCTCTCGGGCGGGATGAGCATCCCGGTGATCGTGGTCGGAGACCAGGTGGTCCGCGGCTTCAACAAGCCGCAGCTCAAGACCCTGCTCGGGATCTAGCCGCCGCCCGCGCCGCGCTAGTTGCCCTGCTGCTGCCGCAGCTTGCGCAGGTGCAACCGGGCCACGTCCACCCAGTCCTTCTCGGCCGGGAGGTTGGCGGCGACCGCGATATAGCGCTCCCAGAGCGTGATCGCTTCCTTGGCGTCGACCTTCTCGTACACGAGGGCCAGGTTGTACAGCGCGCCGGTATTCTTGACGTCGGCGTCCACGACCTTGCGGTACTCGTCGATCGCTTCCTTGTAGAGGCCCTTGTCCTCGTACACCTCCGCGAGCCCCATCCGCGCGTCGAGATATCCGGGGTCCAGGTCGATCGCCTTCTTGTAGGCGGTGACCGACTCGTAGTAGAGCCCCTTCTCCGCGTAGTAGATCTTGCCGAGGCTGACGTGCACCTTGGCGTTCATCGGGTTGTGCTCGATGCCCCGCTGGTACGCGGCGACCGCGGGATCCACGTCCCCCTTCGCGGCGAGCGCGTCACCCAGCCCGACGTGCGCCTCGGCGTAGAACGGGCGCAGGTCGATGGCCTTCGCGTAGGCCTTGATGGCCTCCTCGAAGAGCCGGCGCGGGGCCGTGAGGTACAGGTCACCCAGCGCCTTGTAGGGCTCCGCGTAGGTGGGATCGAGCTGGGCGGAGGCCCGGAACTGCGCGGCCGCCTTCCAGCGGTTGCCGAGGCCCTGATGGACCGCGCCGAGCGCGTACTGGGCGGCGACGAACTGCGGGTCCGCCTCGATGGCGCGGCTCAAGAGCTCCACCGCCGCCTCGCTGCCGTCCTGCGACGCCCGGTACGCGGCCAGGCGCCCGCGCACATAGAGCTCGTAGGCGCGGGCCAGCCCGGTCGGAGTCGCCCACTTCTGGGCACGGGCCAGCTCCACGTCGCTCGCCGGCACCTTCAGCGCCTTCAGGTAGCCCGACGGAAGCGCGCGCAGCCGGTCGAGGAGCTGCCCTTCCGCGATCGCGACGGTATCGAGGGTGCCGCGCTCCACGCGGTCCCCGCGCACCTCGAGGAAGCGGGCTTGCAGGATCAGGTCGGTCCCCGTCCGCTTCACCTCCCCGAACAAGGCCATGTCGGCGCCGAGCCGCTTGGCCGCGGCCAGGGTGGCCGGCTCGTCCCAGGCCTCCGGCTGCGGAAGCTGCTTGAGACGGTCGCGTTCGATCTGCACCAGCCCCGGCACGTGCACCAGAGCCAGCATGAGCGACTGGGCGATCCCCTCGCCGATCCACTGCTCCTCCCGCGCCAGGTCCACGGTGGCGAACGGCATGATCAGGACGTTGCGCGGCTTGGGCGCCGCGTCGACGCCCGCGGCGGCGATCAGCGCGAGCAGCAGCCCGGTGACGACGGCCCGGTTAGCTCGGATCAGCGCTCTCATGTCCTCGCCCTCCTTTGGCTCGGCCCGCGCGCAGGCGCGCCATCAGCCGCCCGAGCCCGACCGGCCCGATCCGGCGCAGCGCGATCTCCGGGATCAACAGCACCGCCACGATACCCACCAGCCACGGCCAGATGTCCACGCTCAGCCGTGACTTGTGCCGGTTCTGGAGGAACGCGTCCTTCGGGTCGCTCAGCATCCCGCCCCCGGTGAGCTCGCTGAGCTCGCGGAGGAAGCTCTCGTCCACGCCGAGGTCGCGGAACTCCTGCCCGTACGGCACCACGAGACCCGCGAGCTGGGAGCCCACCATCTGGTCCGCCCGGCGCTGGGCCATGCCGACCAGGTACACGCCCTCCTGGCCGGCGGGGAAACGCCCGCGGTAGCGGCCCGGGCCGATCTGCTCGAGATCGATCACGGTCCGCGTCTTGTCCGGGGATACCACGCCGACCTGCGAGTCGAGGAAGTTGATGAACTCGCCCTTGGGATCGATGGCGTCGACCAGCACCTCGCCCACGTTGTCGCTGCGCGAGACCGTCGCCACCGTATCGCTCCGCGTGCCGGTGCGCAACGTCCACCGGGTCACCTGCGACCAGAACTTGTTGAAGCCGCCCCAGCGCACCCAGAGCACGCCCCACTTGGCCTTGGCGTCGGAGGTGAAGGCCACCGACCGGCCGAGGCCGTAGCGCCACGCCGCGAGCAACGGGTCCTCCTGGTGGGTCATCAGGACCAGGTCCGCGTTGCTCTTCATGCTGGTGGCCACGTAGCCCCCGAGAGGCGGCGCCTCCTTCCAGTCGATCTCCTGGATCGCCTCGTGACCGGGGCTGGCCACGGTGGCCTTGAAGGGCTGCTCAACCAGGGAGGCCTTGGACGCGAGCTGCGTCTCGAGAGTGAAGATCCGCGGGATCGTGGAGTCGTCCTCGGTGTAGTAGAACCGCCCGCGGCCCCACTTGGCCACGTCCACCATGAGGGGCACGTCGGCGTCCTTGCCGATGGCCACGGTGGACACCGTGATCTTGTCCTTGGCCATGCGGCGCAGCAGGCCCGAGAAGTCGCCGCGGGTCATCTGCCCGTCCGAGAGGAAGATGACGTGCTTGAGCAGCGCCGGCCGGTCGAAGAGGACCTGGTAGGCCTCCTTCAGCGCGGGATAGCCGTCGGTCCCGCCGCCCGCCTTGATGGTGGCGATCGAGTGGTGGATGCCCTGCTTGTCGCGGGCGGGCCGGAGGGGAGCGTCCCAGAGGAACTCGGTGTCCCAGCTCATCACGCCGACCTCGTTGCGCTCGTCGAGGAGGTCGACCACCAGGTGGGCGGCCTCCTTGGCGATGTCGAGCTTGGTCACCTTCTCGTCGGTGGTCATGGCCATGGAGCCGGAGCGGTCGATCGAGAGCACCACCGCGAGGCTCGGGATCTCGATCTTCTGCTTCACCTCCATGGTCACCGGGAGGGCTTCCTCGATCGGGGTGCGGTAGTAGCCGCCGAGGCCGAAGCTCTCCTCGCCGC
Organism: Candidatus Deferrimicrobiaceae bacterium; assembly: GCA_035463855.1. Lineage (GTDB taxonomy): Bacteria > Methylomirabilota > Methylomirabilia > Rokubacteriales > CSP1-6 > CAMLFJ01. Next base: position 9,167 of record DATHSW010000328.1, read on the forward strand.
CCAGCATGATGAGCCCGCCGCCCTGCTCGCGGACGTAGTCGCGGATGTTCTCCATCTGCTTCTTCGTCATCTTGAGCGAGGAGACGTTGGACAGGATGAGCCCGTCGTACTTCTGCAGCCCCGCCATGTCCTTCGGGATCTTGTCCGCGTCGACCACCGTCACGTCCACGTGCTGGGAGCGCAGGGCGGCCGCGAGGGCCTGGGCCTGGCTGCGGTCCTTCTCGGCGAGCAGCACCTGCGGCCGCCCGCGCACGACCAGGGTGCCCACCGCCCGGTTGTTCTCCTCGATCGTGTCGCCGTCCACGTCGAGCGCCGCCTGGTAGACGTGGATGCCGCTCTGCTCGAGGGACTGCCGGTAGGTGTAGACGTTCTTCCCGGGCGACAGCCGCACCACCTGGGAGCCCAGGAACTCGGCGTTCCGGTAGAGCGACAGCCGCCCCTGGGTCTCCGCCTGGCTCCAGGCGACCACCTTGGCCTGGAACGGCTCGCCGAACTTCACCTCCTGCGGCAGCACCATGGACTCCACGACCACTTCCTGCGGGAAGGTCAGCGGAGCCGGCACGTAGTAGATGTCGGCGCCCGCATCCTTGGCCGCCTGGGCCACCGCGAGGGCGTTGCCCATGTTCTGCCGGCCGTCCGTGACCAGCACGAACCGGTTGGCCTGCCCGGCCGGCGCGGTGGCCAGGCCGAGCTGGAGAGCCTGGGCCAGGTTGGTGCCGCGGCCACGCACCTCGGCTTGCGGGCGCTCGAGCTTCGTGGTCGCGCGCAGCGGCTGGTCCACCACCGCCTCCTCGCCGAAGACCACGAGGCCGGCCTGGTCCCCCGGCTGCATCGCCGCGATCGACTGGGCGGCGAACCGGTAGGCGCTCTCGCGCGCGGCCAGGCTCACGCTGTCGGACAGGTCCAGGAGGAACGTGACGTTGAGCCGATCGGCCCACCGTGGGATCGTGGGCCTGGTCAGCGAGAAGAGCAGCAGCACGAGCAGGGCGCAGCGCAGCCCGAGGGCCCAGCGGTCGCCGAGGCCGCGGGGCAGCCCGAGCCGCCCGCCGGTCTGTCGACGCCAGTAGAGGAAGCCCTCCAGCGCGAAGAGCAGCAGGGCCAGCGCCACGAAGAAGGGCCACAGCTCGCGCACGATGAGGACTGGGGGAGACTCCGGCCGCGCGCCCTCGACGAAGGTGGGCAGCGGCTGCGGAGTCAGGTCCGACTCGTCGGCGTTCATGAGGTTCACCGCCACGCGCGTCTCGCCGCGCCCGGTGACCACCGTGTAGATGCCGACCTCGTCCGTCTCGGTGAAGCTCGCCATCCCCCGGTTGACCTGGGCCCGCACGCTGCGTCCGGACGGGGTGCGCACGGTGGCGGTGGTCACCCCGTGCTCCACCGGCAGCAGGATCGGCTGCCCGGCCTGCAGCTGCAGGCTCGCCTGGTCGAGGCCGGCCGGGTGCAGCCAGCGGAGCCCCTTGGCGAGCATGAGCGGGAAGGCCACCCGCAGCGGAAAATCGCTGCGGAAGAGGTCGAACCCGAAGAACAGCGCCTTGCGGTCGCGCTCTTCCAGGGCGTAGATCAGCGGCCCGCCCACCGCCTCCACCAGCGTCTTGCCCGCCGCGAGCGGCCGGACGCGCATGGCGTCCTCCATCGTGACCTTGGCGAAGTCGATCTGCCGCATGATCGGGTGCGCGCGGTCCCAGTCCATGATGGCGGGGTTGTCGAGCCGGCCCAGCACCTCGAGCGGCACGTCCGCGGGCACCGTGTTGACGAGGACGTAGCGCCCGTTGCCGAGCTTCTGCGGGCTCACGCTGTCCACCACCACGACGTCGAACCCTTCCATGCCGCCCTGGTAGGCCTCGGGCTTCCGCACCTCGAGCTGCACCTGCGGGTCCGTCCTCAGCACCTTCTCCAGGAACAGGTTGTCGGGAGTGACCAGCAGGACCGAGATGCTCCGGGGCGGCGGGATCACCGCGTAGGCGGTATTGTCGGAGGCGAGGTCGTCGGAGACGTCGAGGCGGAGCCGGAGGACGCCGCCGCGCTGCTCGCTGAACGGCACCGTGATGGCGCGGCGGACCTGCGGGTCGAGGGTGAGCGTCCGCTCGGCCAGGACCTCGTCATCCAGGGTCAGCTTCAGCGAGAAGCTCTGCCGCTCGCCGGAGAAGTTGCCCACCGAGAAGAAGGCCTGCGAGTTGTAGGACCCGAAGTAATTCCGCCGCACCGCCAGGCTCGTGATGCCCACGTTGTGGGAGCGGAGGCCGGTGCCGGTCCAGCGGACGCGGACGTCGTCGCCCTGCCCCTTGACCGCGTCGGAGTGGGCCCCGTCGGTGAAGACGTGGATCTCCGCCCGCGGGTCGGTGCCGACCAGCGCGCGCGCGGTGCGGATACCCTCCTGCAGCCGGTTCGGGAGATCGTGCGCGGCCATCGAGCGGATCGCCGAGGCCACCCGGTCGTGCTCGCGGGTGAAGGGCACCAGCACCTTGGGCTGCACGCCCGCGTCGATCACCATCACCTCGGCCCCCTCGCCCAGCTGGCCGAGGAGGCCGAGCGCGGCGCGCTGCGCCTGTACGAAGCGCGACGGCGACGCGTCGGCGGCTTTCATGGACGCCGAGCTGTCCACGACGATGGCGACGCGCTTGGCCCCCTGCCCCATCACGTTGACCGCGGGCCGGGCCAGGGCCACCGTGAGCGCGAGCAGGGCCAGGATCTGCAGGATCAGGAGCGGGTCCCGCTGCAGGCGCTGGAAGAAGGTGGAGGCCTCCCGGTCGCGCAGCGCGGGCGCCCACAGCAGCAGGCTCGACACCCGCATCTGGCGGCGGCGGACTTTCAGGAAATACAGGAGGAGCAGCGGTACCGACAGGGTGGCCAGCAGGAGCGCGAAGGGGCTGAGGAAGTTCATGCGACCAGGAGCCCCTTCAGCTGGCGGAGCATGAACTCCTCCACCGGGGTGTCCGTCACCACCCGGTGATAGGTGATCTCGTTGCCCCGGCAGAACTGCTCGGCGCGGTCGAGGAAGGCGCGGAGCCGCTCGTGGTAGCCGCGCAGGGCCTCCCCGTCGAGCGTCAGGTCGCGCAGCTCGTCGGTCTCGGAGTCGAGCAGACGCAGGTCACCGCCGAAGGCGGGATTCATCTCGTCCCCGGCCAGCACGTGGATGACGTGCACGTCGAAGCGCCGCTCCAGCAGCGCCTTGAGCCCCCGCTCGTACCCGCCCGGGTCCATGAGATCGGAAACCAGCACCGCGAGGCCCGCTTCGCGCGAGCGCAGCGCATAGGTCGCGAGCCCGTCGTTGAGCGACGTGCCCCCGCCCGCGCGCAGCCGGCCGAGGAAGTCCATCAGCGGCAGCACCTGTCTCCGGCCGCGCGCCGGGTTGAAGCCCTCCGCCATCCGGTCGCGCACCACGCCGACTCCCACGCGCTCGAGCCCGACCAGACCCACGAAGCCGAGCGCGCCGGCCAGTCGGGCCGCGTAGTCGAGCTTGGAAGGCTGCCCGAAGCCCATGGAGGCCGAGCCGTCCACGAGCAGGTGCAGGCAGAGGTCCTCCTCGTCCACGAAGAGCTTGAGGTAGAGGCGATCGAGGCGGGCGTAGACGTTCCAGTCCACGTAGCGCAGATCGTCACCGACGCCATACTGCCGGTAGTCGGAGAACTCCACGCTGACGCCCTTGCGGGGGCTGCGCCGCTCTCCCTTGACCCGGCCCCGGAACGAGCGGCGGGAGAGCAGCGTCAGCCGCTCGAGCTGGGTGAGGAAGTCCGTCGGCAGCAACTCGTGGCCCGCCCGCGCGGTGGCCACGGCGCTATCTCTCATCCAGCGCTTGGAAGTACTCCTTCACGTGGCTCTGCGAGTCGCGGGGGACCTGCTCGCGCGCGATGGACTCCTCCATCATCTTCCGGTACTGGCCCAGCACCCCCATGTACTGCAGGCGCGAGCCCATCTGGGAGCCGCGCCCGACCATGTTGGTGTCGATGCCTTGCTTGCGCCCGGGCCGGGACTCGCCCTCCACGCCCATGTCGAAGGGATTGCCGCGCAGGCGCGCGGTGGGATCGCCCTTCGGAGAGCCGCTCTTGCCCCGGCCGGGCAGGAGCCCTTCGCCCTCCGGGAAGTCGCCCTCGTCCCCCGGCCCGCCCCGACCCTGGCCGCGCTCGTTCCCCCACTTGTTGCCGCGCCGGTCGCTCTCGCGCCCACCCTTCAGCGACTTGCCGTCGCGGCCGCGCTCCTCCTGGGAGCGCATCTTGTTCAGCGCCCGCTCCATGGCCTCCATCGCCCGGTCGCTGTCGCCGCCCTCGAGGGCTTCCATGCCCTCGTAGACGTCGCCGGACCAGCCGCTCTGCCCGCCCTGGTTCTTCCGCCCGAGCCGCTCCATCTCCTGGAGCAGCTCGCGCAGCTTTTCCGGGGACACCTTCTTGTTCGGATCGAAGCCGCCCCGCAGGGCCTTGGCCTTCTGGAAGACCATGCGGCTCTGGCTCTGGGTGAAGTCGCTCTGCAGATCCGGCAGCCGATCCGTCTGCTCCAGCATCCGTAGGCGGTCGTCGCCCTTCTTGAGGAACGAGTTGAAGTCGGGCGCGCGGCCCGCCAGCGAGGTGTCCTTGAAGACGGCGGCGAGATCGCCGGGCTGGCTCTGGCCACCCCCGCCCAGGCGCGGGGTGAGCGTGCGCTCCTGCACCTCGGCGCGCTGCACGGCATCGCGCCGCGTGGCCTGCCGGCGCTCCGCCTGCTGCAAGTCGCCGCTGCGGTCGGTGAGCTTCTCCTCCTCCTCCTCGTCCCGGGAAACCGAGAAGTTGGGGAGGCTCCCCTGGGGCAGCGGGATCGGCGGCGCGGCCGCGAGGACCAGCCCCAGCGCGAGCGGCAGGGGAACGAACTTGGCCTCCCGGGGCACCCGGCGGGGGATGATGCGGCGGGCGCCGAGCTGTTCGGCCCGGGCGGCCGCGTCGGCGACCAGGGCGTCCACGATCGGCGTGCGATCCGCGCGGTCCGCCCACTCGAGCGCGGTGCTGACCCGGTCCTGGAGGCCGTAGCCCCGGTCGGCGAGCCGCGCCACGTCGGACGGGGGCAGCTTCATCAGGAAACCCCACAGGGCCCCCGCGCCCGCACCCGCCAGCAGGAGCGCGGCGGCGGCCAGGTAGCTCCAGAGACCCAGCGACTCCTTGAGCAGGAGCGGCACCACCGCGGCCACGGCACCCCAGAGCAGGCCGCGCAGGCCGTAGAACTCCGCGCGCCGCAGGCGAATCTGCCGGGCGACATCCGCGACCAGCCGCTCGATCACCGTGGGACCGGGCATCAGACTCTCCTCAAGCCTATCTCAGGAAGACCTCTTTCCCTGAACCGGTCATGCTCTCGGCGGCCTCGACGATCTGGCCGATCAGATCGTCCACGTCCACGCCTTCCGCCTCGCCCTCGAAGTTCAGGATGAGCCGGTGCCGGAGCGCGGGCAGCGCGGTGGCCCGGAGATCCTCCACGCTGACGTTGAAGCGCCCCTCCGAGATCGCGCGCACCTTGGCGCCCAGCACGAGCGCCTGCGCGCCGCGCGGGCTCGCCCCGTAGCGGATGAAGCGGCGGGCCGAATCCGGGGCCCGGTCCCACTGCGGATGCGTCGCGAGGACGATGAAGGACGCGAGGTCCCGCACGTGGGACGCGATCGGGATCTCCCGCACCAGCTCCCGCATCGCCAGCACCTGGGGGCCGGTCAGGACCCGCCGTACCTCCACCGGGCGGACGTGGGTGGTGCGGTCGATGATCTCGGTGAGCTCCTCGAGGGCGGGATAGCGGACCCGCAGCTTGAAGAGAAAGCGGTCGAGCTGCGCCTCCGGCAGCGGGTAGGTCCCCTCCATCTCGATGGGGTTCTGGGTCGCGAGCACGAAGAAGGGCGACGGCAGCGGATGCGAGTGACCCGAAACGGTGACCGACCCTTCCTGCATGCCCTCCAGCAGCGCCGATTGCGTCTTCGGAGTGGCCCGGTTCACCTCGTCGGCGAGCAGGATGTGCCCGAAGATGGGCCCGCGCTGGAACTGGAAGTGCTTCCGCGCCTGCGCGTCCTCCACGATGATGTTGGTGCCGATGATGTCGCCCGGCATCAGATCCGGCGTGAACTGGATGCGCGAGAAGGAGAGATCGAGGCTCTCCGCGAGGGTCTTGATCAGGAGGGTCTTGCCGAGGCCGGGCACGCCTTCCAGCAGCACGTGGCCGCCCGCGAAGAGGCCGACCAGCACCTCCCTGACGACGTCGCTGTGGCCGACGATGATCTTGCCGACCTCGGCGCGGAGGGCCTGGTAGCCGCTCACGAACTCCTGGACACGCTGCTCCTGGGACTGGCTCGACACGGGAGGCTGCGCCATGAACGGCTCCTTTCCCGCCTTGGAATTGTCTCATCATAGGGGGGTGTTCCACCCCCGTCAACTAGTTGGCCCCCTTCGCTGCCATTGCAACGTGCGCGCCGCCAGAATTTCACTCAGCGTCACCCGAGGGACACCCGGAAACGCGCGCAGAACCCGCCGCGCGGCGAGCCTGATTCGATGCGGCAGCAAGGACCGTGCCGCGGGGAGCGACGAATCTCAGCCGGAGGCGGGCACCAAGCGGCTGTACGCGGCGAGGTAGCCGTCGGTCTCGCGGTCGGCGCCGAAGCGAGCGCTCACGCGCTCGCGCCCGGCCGTGCCGAGCCGGAGGCGGAGATCGGGATCCTGCAGCAGGCGATCCGCCTTCACGGCGAGGTCGTCGGCTCCGCCGAACAGGAATCCGGTGACGCCGTTCTCCACCAGGGTCCGGTTGCCGGGGATGTCCGAGGCGAGCACCGCGCGGCCGAGCGCCAGGGCCTCGAGGACGGAGTTCGCCATCCCGCCCTCGGAGAGCGAGCAGTTGAGCACCACGTCCGCCAGCTCGAACAGCGCCGGCATCCGGTTGTGCGGTACCGCGCCCAGGTGGCGGGCCCACGGATACCCGAGCAGCAGCCGGCGCAGCGCCTCCCCTTCCGCGTCGTCGATGATCGGCCCCACGTAGATCAGCTCGAGCGTCGGATGCCGGGCGCGCAGGCTCTCGAGGGGCGCCAGGGGAAACGCGGGCCGCTTCACCTTGCGAATGCCGGCGGGGAACAGGACGATCGGCCCCGGCAGGCGCTGCAGGGCGGCCAGCGGCGGCCAGTGGCCGGCGGGTGGCGACTCGAACACCGCGCTCTGCGGGATGACCACGATCCGGGCCGCGGTCCCGGGCAGCGCTTCCAGGATGCGCGCCGCCATGGACTCGTCGAAGACGCTCACCGCGGAGGCGCCCTCGAGCACCCGCCGGACGATGGGCGCCCCGTCCTCGTCGAAGAGATCCTCGTTGACGTCGGTGCCCGTCACGGTCACCAGCAGCGGCACGCCCGAGCGCCGCGCGAGCCGGAGCGCGGTGGGGCCGGTACGAAAGGCGTGGAAGGCGTGGATGAGGGCCGGCCCGTACTGCGTGATCTGGTGCTCGACCGCACCCTCCGGGACCACCGAGAGATCCCACACGCGGAGCTCGACGCCGCGCTCGCGGAGGCCACGCACGATGCGCTCGACCGTGACGGCGTTGCCGCGGACCGAGGGCGAGGCGAAGGGCGTGAGAACAGCCACCCGGGCGGCCATGGCTGCGAAGGAGCCTACACCGGTCGCGCGCGACAAGGCAATCGGCGCCGGATCGTGACCGCCAAAGACGGACTTGCCCCGGGCCGGCGCTGTGTTAAGGTTTCGCTACAGATCATCGCCTCGTTGGCGAGGGGGAGCCGATGGACGGAGCGTCTCGGGAGATCGGGTGCCCGGAGTGCGTCGAGCTGCTCGCGGACTACATCGATGGCTCCCTCCCGGCGGATCAGACCGCGCTCCTCGAGTGGCACCTCGACGGCTGTCCGCCCTGCGTGGCCTTCGTCAACACCTACAAGGGCACCGTCAACGCGGCGCGGCGGCTGCGTGAGCACCCCGAGACCAAGCTTCCCGCCGAGCTGCGCCAGAAGCTGATCGCCTTCCTGAAGCGCTCCGACGCCAGCAAGGCGTAGCGCGCCCTCTCCTCATCCCCTTCCGCCCCGCCCGGACGTCCCTGGGTGTCCTGCTCCTCGCGCGCGCGGCCGTCAGCGGGGGAGGCCGGTGAGGCCGAAGGCGGCCCAGGCAAAGGGATGGGGAAACGCGACCAGGGTCTCGCGCTGGGCCTGCCGTAGAGCCTCGATCGGATCCGCGCCGTGCAGGCGATTGTAGAAGCCGCGCACCAGCTCGTAGCTTGCGCGGTCGTCGACCTTCCACAAGGTCGTCACGACGGCCGGCGTTCCCGCGTAGAGGAACGCGCGCTGAAGCCCCACCAGCTCGTCGCCGCGGGAGAGCGTGCCGAGTCCGGTCTCGCAGGCCGACAGCACCACGAGCCGGGCGCGCAGGTCCAGGCCCAGCACCTCCCGGACCTCGAGTCGGCCATCTTCACCGCCGCCCGCTACCAGGAGAACCGCCGATGACAGCGGATCGGACTGGCTCAGCTCACCGTGGGTGGCGAAGTGGACGAGGCCCACCGTTTCGACCAGGCTCTTGACCTGGGCCTCCGTGGCGTCGCCGCGCACCAGCACCGTCGAATCGCGCTCGCGCTGGCCGACCAGGCGGGCCTCGCGCTCGGCCCAGGGCAGGGACAGGGCGGCACCGAGGTCCGGGTTGCCGATCACGAGGGTGCGGGCGGGGGCGCCCGCGCCCTTGTCGACGAGGTGGCGCAGCACGCTCGCGCTGGGCAGCGTGCTCAGGGCGAAGTCTTCCACCAGCCAGCGCCCGGCGGGCGAACGAAGCGCGGGGAACGGCAGGTAGTGGAGCACCGCGTGCGGCACGATCACGAGCCGCTGTCCGCGGATGTCGTCCAGGGCCGGTCCAAGCAGCCGCTGGTAGAGCGCCTGGGCCTGGGCTTCCAGGTCGGCGAGCGGCGCCTGGTTGGTGATGGCGTCCCGGAAGCGGCGGACCTGCCCGACGAGTGATCGGCCGTCGCCGGGAAGCCGCACCGCCTTGAAGCGCTGCCGGTCCACGATCCATACGATGATGCCGCCCTCTCCGATCTGGTACTCGAGCAGCGTCGTGCCCTCGGGCAGCAGCTGCTGAACCTCGGGCAGGGTCACCGGCTCCACCACCATCAGTGATGCCTGCTCGAGGCTCTCCTTCCGGACACGGTCGAGGAACGCGCGATAGTCCCGGTCGAGCGCCTCGGCCTCGGTGCGAGCGCGCTCCGATTCCTCCGCGTCGGAATCCTGGGCCCGCGCCCGCGCCTCGGACAGTCGCGCCCGCAGCCGCACCTCCTCGTCCACCAGCGCGCGGGTGCGGCCCTTGGAGAGCGTGGTCTGGCTGCCGAGCAGATCGAGAAAGGTCCGGGACCGGCTCCGCTCGGCGAGGGCGAAGGCCTCATCCGGGCGCCCGGCCTGGAGCGCCAGGAATACCGCGTGCTGGTAGATCTGCTGCTTGTCCTCGAGGAAGCCGCTCCGGAGTCCGGAGTCGCCCAGGTCCGCGCGAATCTCCTCGAGGTGACGTACCGCTTCTCGTGCCGCGGCGAGAGCGTCCTCGATCCGGCCCAGCCCCGCGAGCGCGCGGGAGCGGCCATGGTAGAGGGCCGGCAGCCCCCCCACCCGCTTGACCTGATTGGCGAGCGCGATGCACTGCTGGTAGATACCGAGCGCCGTCGGCCAGTCCTGGCGGGCGAGCGCCAGAGTGCCCTGGCCCGAGAGGAGCTCGACCTCCATCTCCCGGAGCCCACTCTGGCGCGCGTACTTGAGCCCCCGGTCGAACGCGGCGTCGGCCGCGTCGCGATGGCCGAGCGCGAGCTGGGCCCGACCGACCCCGAAGAGCGAGCTGGCGACCCAGCGGCGCAGGATCGCCCGGATCCGCTCCGGGGCCCTCGGGGGGAGCCGGCCCTCGGCGCCTTCGAAGAACTGCGCCGCCTGGGTGTCGCGCGCCAGCGCCGTCTGGTAGTCCTGCTGGGCGTAGGCGACCCGCGCGAGCGCGTTCAGGAGAAAGCCCTCCGCGTGGTCGCCAGAACGCCCACCCATCCGCGTCCTGGTGAGCTCGAGCCCCTCTTCGAGCGTCTGGCGAGCCTTCGGCAGGTCCCCAACCAGGCGATACGACCCACCGAGATGGGAATGCGTCGAAGCCCAGGCCACGAGGTCGGGCGGCGTCAGCCCGCCGGCACGTTTGAACGTCTCGATCGCCCGGCTGCCGGACTGGATGGCCTTTTGATAGTGGCCGAGGCGGACCGCGACCACCGTGGCCGCGTGCCAGGCCCGGGCCGCGCGAACCGGATCGCGCTGCCGCTCGGCCTCCCCGGCGGTCCGCTCGTAGTAGGCCAACGCCTGGCGACCCTCACCGCGGTTGACCGCCTCCATCGCCTCGGGCGCCCCGAGCACATACTCGCCCGCGGCCAAGGGCTCCGGCGCCCGGTGTCGCCCCCGGCCCGGTCCCCGCTGCGCTTCGGCGATTGGCGCCAGGATGACGACCAGCATCACGCCGGCCAACAGGGCCTTCACGAGTCCTCCCCTGGCGCACACTCCCATCCGCTCTCCCGACCCGACCGGCCGGACCTGCCGCCCGTGGTAGCCTCGCGTCCGAGCGCTCGAAGCACGCCCGCTAGGTCACCGCCAGCGCCGGCTCCGCGATCACCAGGCCGATCTCCCACACCGGCTCGCCCAGGCGCGCGAAGCCCTCGCGCACCGCGGCGGCGCGCCCGGCATCCACCGCGAAGAGCAACCCTCCCGACGTCTCCGACTCGCAGAGGAGATTGACGAGCGCCTCCGGCACCGTCGCGTCGATCCGGAGCCGCCCGAAGGCCTGGTCGAGATAGCGGCGATTCCGCCCCATGCCGCCGCTCCAGCCGCCCCGCTCGGCGAGCGCCCGCGCGCCCGGCAGGAGCGGCAGGTCTCGGCTGCGAATGCTCAGCCCCGCCCCCGAGGCCTCGACCATCTCCGCGGCGTGGCCGAGGAGCCCGAACCCGGTGATGTCGGTGGCGCCGGTCGCCCCCGCGTCCTGCGCCACCTGGGCCGCCACCCGGTTGAGCCGCAGCATGCTCTGGACCGCCCCCTCCAGCACGGAGGCCTCGCACCGGTCGGTCTTGGCCGCGGTGGCGATGACTCCGGTGCCGAGGGGCTTGGAGAGGAACACGCGCTGACCCGCGCGGAGCCCGCCCTTGAGCAGCAGGCGGCGAGGATCCACCCGGCCGGTCACGCACAGCCCGTACTTGGGCTCGGCGTCCACGACGGTGTGCCCTCCCGCGATGACGCCGCCCGCCTCGCGCACCTTGTCGGCCCCGCCCCGGAAGACGGCGGCGATGATGTCGTTGGGAAGCTCGCGCGGGAAGCCGGCCACGTTGAGCGCGAACAGCACCTGGCCCCCCATGGCGTAGACGTCGGACATGGCGTTGGCGGCGGCGATCGCCCCGAAGAGGTACGGGTCGTCCACGATCGGCGGGAAGAAGTCCACCGTCTCGACGATCGCCACCTCGTCGGTCAGGCGATAGACCGCGGCATCGTCGCTCCGCCCGAGCCCTACCAGCAGATCGGCGTGCTCCTCCTGCCGGAGGCCCCCCAGCACGTCCTGGAGATCTCCAGGACCCATCTTGGACGCTCACCCCGCGCACGCGGCGTAGGCGGTGAGCCGGATCTCCTTGCCGGTTTTCGGGTCGATCAGCTTCGGGTCCATGACGGCGGAGCCGGCGACCGCTCGAGGAGCGGTCAGGCCGCCTCGGCTTCGACGAAGGCGCGGAAGGCTTCCGCGAGCGGAGACCGGCTGCGCTCCCGGTGCGTCGCGAGGTAGAAGGCGCGGGTGATCTTGAGATCCTTCACCCGGAGGCACCAGAGGCTGCCCACCCGGCATTCCTCCTCGACGGCCCGTCGCGACACCAGGGAGACGCCGACGCCGGCCTTCACCGCCTGCTTGATCGCCTGGGTCGAGCCCATCTCGCCGACGACCCGGAAGGCGGCAATGTCGGTGCCGGCCTGGGTGAGGGCCGCCTCGAGCGCGGCGCGCGTGCCGGAGCCACGCTCGCGGAGCAGCAGGGGCTCGGCGCGCAGCTCCTCGATGGTCACCTGCTTCCGCCCGTGCCAGGCATGCGTGGCGCTCACGATGAGGGCGATGTCGTCGGGCAGCAGCTCGCGGAACTCGATGCTCCGGTGGCCCGAGCGGGCCCCCACCACGCCCACCTCGGCCCGGCCTTCCGCCACCCACTCCGTCACCGCCTGGCTGTCCCCGATGAGCAGGGTGATCGCGATGTCGGGGAACTTCTCCTTGAAGCGCCCGATGAGGGCCGGGAGGATGTACTCGCCGGGAATCGTGCTCGCGCCGACCAGCAGGTCGCCGCTCATGCGGCCCTGGAAGCTCTCCATCGCCTGGCGGGCCTCGCGGGACAGCGCGAGCAGCCGCTGCGCGTAGGTCAGCAGCAGGGCCCCGCCCCTGGTGACGGCGGCGCCGCGACCCAAGCGGTCGAGCAGGCGTACGCCCAGCTCGTCCTCGAGGGTCCGGATGTGCTCCGAGACGGTGGGCTGCGTCAGGAACAGGGTCTCGGCCGCCTTCGAGAACGAGCCGAGCTCGGCGACCTTGACGAAGATCTCGAGCTGGCGCAGATCCACACCGCCGAGTATAGAAGCCGGCCGGGGCCGTGTAAAGCGACCGCCCGTCGGCTGAGACACGACCGCCCGTCGGCTGAGACACGAAAGGGGCCCGGAGGCCCCTCGTCGGACGTGGCGGCGCGACCGTCAGCTCAGCGGCAGCCGCACCCGCCGCCGCAACAGCCGCCTCCGCCCATGGGCGCGGACGGCGAATCACTCATGCGCCCGCCGGTCTTCACCCCGACCACGGACAGGCGCCGGCTCACGCGGTCGCTCTGGCACGAAAGACAAACCACCGCCGACGGCCTCTGGACGAACTTCTCGAATTCGGCCCCGCACTCCAGGCACGCGTACTCGTAAATGGGCATGATGGGGCGACGCTCCTGGCTGGGCTGGCGGCCTACTGGCCGCCGCGCTGGACGTAGCTCTTCACGAACTCCTCGGCGTTCTCCTCGAGGATGTCGTCGATCTCGTCCAGGAGGTTGTCGAGCTCCTCCTTGATCTTCTTGCCCTTCTTGGAGAGCTCCGCGCTCCCCGCGCCGCCATCGTCGCCACCCTCGGCGGGCTTGGTCGGCCTCGTCTCCTTCTTCTTCTGCTCAGCCATCGGGCGTTACCTCCTGGCCCCGGTCCGCGGGGCCGGCGTCAGGGCCTACACGGTCGGCAGCACGATTCCCTGCTGGCCCTGATACTTCCCCTGCCGGTCAGCGTACGACGTCTCGCAGGCCTCGTCCGATTCGAAGAAGAGGACCTGCGCGATGCCCTCATTGGCGTAGATCTTGGCCGGGAGCGGCGTGGTGTTGCTGATCTCGAGCGTCACGTACCCCTCCCACTCCGGCTCGAACGGCGTCACGTTCGTGATGATGCCGCACCGCGCATAGGTCGACTTCCCCACGCAGATCGTCAGCACGGTGCGCGGGATCTTGAAGTACTCCACCGACCGCCCCAGCGCGAACGAGTTGGGCGGGATCACCGCGACCTCACCCTGGTAGTCAACGAAGGAACGCGGATCGAAGCCCTTCGGATCCACGATCGTGGTGTTGATGTTGGTGAAGATCTTGAACTCGTCCGCGATGCGGATGTCGTACCCGTAGGAGGAGAGCCCGTAGGAGATCCCGCCCTGGCGGACCTGGCGGTCCTCGAAGGGCTTGATCATGCCCTTCTCGAGGGCCATCCGCCGGATCCAGCGGTCGCTCTTGATCATCGGTACACCGTGCAACGATCGTACTGCCTGCTCCGAGCACGAGTCAAGTCTCGGGCAGTCGCTCCCACGTCGCGCCCGCCGCGTCCACCGCCAGGCTGAGCGCCCGGCCCCCGATCCCGGCCTCCCGGAGCGCCCGCTCCATCGCGCGCGCGACGCCGTCGCCGCTCCCGCGCACCGCCGCGAGCATGGCGGGCCCCGCCCCGCTCAGCACGCACCCGAGGGCCCCCGCGCGACGCCCCGCCCCCGCCACCGCCTCCATCCACGGGAAGAGCCGCTGCCGGTAGGGCTGATGCAGACGGTCCTGCATGGCCAGGTCCAGCAGGTCCGCGCGGCCGGCCCCGAGGGCGGCCAGCAGCAGGCTCACGCGCTGCACGTTGAAGACCGCGTCGGCGCGGGGCAGCGACTCGGGGAGCACCGCGCGGGCCTCCCGCGTGGAGCTCTCGGTCTCGGGCACCAGCACCACCCAGGCGATGTCGCGCGGCACCGGCAGGCTCACCGCGGTGACCCGGTCACCATCGGCGCACGACACGGCGAGCCCGCCCAGCACCGCGGCGGCCACGTTGTCCGGATGGCCCTCGGCGCGCGCCGCCACCGTCACGAGCCTGTCGCGATCGAGCGGCTCGCCGAGGAGCGCGTTGGCGGCGACCAGGCCTCCGACCCACGCGGCCGCGCTCGAGCCGAGGCCGCGGCTCAGCGGGATGCGGTTGACGCAGCGAAGCCGTGCGCCCCGGAACCGCCGGCCCGCCGCCTCGAACCCGAGCGCGACCCCGCGGGCCACCACGTTCTTCGGGCCGGCGTCGAGGCGCCCCGCGCCCTCGCCTTCCACCGCGACCGACAGATCGTCCGCCTCCTCGAGGGTCACCTCGTTGTACAGGGCCAGGGCCAGGCCCAGCGTGTCGAAGCCGGGGCCGAGGTTGGCAGAGGTGGCGGGCACGCGAACCCGGACGCGCATGGCGCAGAGAATACCCCGGGTCCGGGGTAGAATGCGTGACAACGAGGCCGGCCGCCATGCCCAGGACGATCATCGAGCCGCAGTTCACGATCGAGCACCTGTCCATCCTCGACAGTGACGGCAACCTGGACACCGCCCTCGAGCCCCGGATCGCCCCCGACGAGCTTCAGCGCCTGTACCGCGCCATGCTCCTGGCCCGGCGCTTCGACGAGCGCATGCTGCGGCTGCAGCGCCAGGGGCGCATCGGCACCTTCGCGCCGATCAAGGGCCAGGAGGCCGCCCAGATGGGGAGCGTGGTGACGCTGCGCCGCACGGACTGGATGGTGCCGTCCTTCCGGGAGACGGGCGCGATGCTCTGGCGTGGCTGGCCCATGGAGAAGATCCTGCTCTTCTTCTCGGGCTATCTCGAGGGCGGGCGGCCCGAGCCGGACCAGCACGACCTCCCGGTCTGCATCCCAGTGGCCACCCAGCTCCCGCACGCGGTCGGCCTCGCCTACGCCGCGCAGTACCGCGGCGACGACGCGGTGGTGATGGCCTACTGCGGCGACGGCGCCACCTCCGAGGGCGATTTCCACGAGGCCATGAACTTCGCGGGCGTCTGGCACGTCCCGCTGGTCTTCCTGGTGCAGAACAACCAGTGGGCGATCTCGGTCCCGCTCAAGAAACAGACCCACTCGCGCACGCTCGCGCAGAAGGCGCTGGCCTACGGCTTCCCGGCCCTGCAGGTGGACGGCAACGACGTGCTCGCGGTCTACGCGGCGAGCCTCGAAGCGGTGGAGCGGGCGCGCCGCGGCGACGGCCCCACCCTCATCGAGTGCGTCACCTATCGCCTGGGGATGCACACCACCTCCGACGATCCCACCAAGTACCGGACCGCCGAGGAGGTGGCGGCGTGGGAGCGGAAGGACCCCCTCACCCGCTTCAGCGCGTACATGCAGAAGCGGAACCTGGTCGAGCCCGGCCTCGAGGAGGCGATCGAGGCCGAGATCGCCCGCGGCGTGCAGGCGTTCGAGGCGGTCGGGCCGGCGGATCCGCTCACCGTGTTCGATCACGCCTACGGCAGCCCGCCCGCCGCGCTCGAGGCGCAGCGCGCGGAGATGGCGGCCCGGCTCGGCGACGCCACCCAGCCGGAGGGGGACGGCGGGCCGCCGAGCCCGCCGATGAGAGGACAGCGACGCTCGTGGCCAAGCTGAACATGGTGAAGGCGCTGAACCTGGCGCTCCTGCAGGAGATGGAGCGCGATCCCGACGTGCTCGTGATCGGCGAGGACGTGGGGGTGGACGGCGGGGTCTTCCGGGTCACCGAGGATCTCCATCGCAAGTTCGGCAGCACGCGCGTGCTGGACAGCCCGCTCGCGGAGGCCGCCATCATCGGGGCCTCGGTGGGCATGGCGCTCTACGGGCTCAAGCCGGTCTGCGAGATCCAGTTCTCCGGCTTCGCCTTCCAGTGCTTTCACCAGATCGAGAACCACGCCGCGCGGTACCGGATGCGCACCCAGGGCCGCTTCGGCTGCCAGATGGTCGTGCGCATGCCCTACGGCGGCGGCGTGCGCGCGCTCGAGCACCACTCGGAGAGCGAGGAGCAGTTCTACGCCCACATCCCCGGGCTCAAGATAGTGATCCCCTCGGGCCCCCGCAATGCCCGGGCGCTGCTGGCCGCGGCCATCCGCGACCCCGACCCGGTGATCTTCCTCGAGGCCAAGGCGCTCTACCACGCGGCCAAGGAGGACGTCCCGGACGAGATCGAGACGATGAAGATCGGCCGGGCCCACGTGGACCGGGCCGGCAAGGACCTCACGCTGGTCGCCTACGGCTCGATGCTCCGGGTGGCCCGCGAGGCCGCCGACCGGCTGCGGGAAGAGGATGGCGCCGAGATCGAGGTCGTCGACCTGCTCACGATCTCGCCGCTCGACCGCGAGACGCTCACCGCCTCGGTGCGCAAGACCGGCCGCGCCGTCGTGGTCCACGAGGCCCCGAGGAGCTTCGGCCCCGGGGCGGAGATCGCCGCCAGCATCATGGAGGGCGCCTTCCTCTCGCTCCAGGCGCCGATCCGGCGGGTGACCGCCTACGACGTGCCCTTCGTAGGCTTCGCCCGCGAGCGGGCGAATCTCCCCGACGTCCCGCGTGTCGTCGACGCCTGTCGGGAAACCCTCTCCTTCTGATGTCTCGGACCTTTAGCCTCCCGGACCTGGGAGAGGGCTTGACCGAGGCCGAGATCGTCGCCGTGCTCGTGCGGGAGGGCGACGTGATCAAGGAAGACGTGCCGCTCCTCGAGGTGGAGACGGACAAGGCGCAGGTCGAGATCCCCTCGCCGATGGGCGGGCGCGTGGAGAAGATCCACGTGGAGCCCGGTCAGACGGTCAAGGTCGGCGCGCCGCTCGTGACCTTCGGCGACGCACCGGCGGGTACGGTCACGCCGCCAACCCCGCCCACCGCGACGGCCTCCACCCCCCCGGCGGCGCCGGCGCGCGCAGCCGCCCCCGCCCCGCCGGCAGCAACGGAG
>DATHSW010000329.1:0-1684 GCA_035463855.1 Candidatus Deferrimicrobiaceae bacterium
GAGAACTACTCGAAGACCCGCAACGAGCCGTCGAAGGACAAGCGCGAGCGCGACGGCGCCCAGACCCCGAAGTAGCGCCGCCTAGGAGTCTGTCCGAGTAATCATGTTTAAGGTCTCAGGCCACCCGAGTTCCGTCGATAATGCGGCCATGGCCAAGACCTTTCGCCCCTACGATCCGGATCAACTGCTGTTGATGCCGCCGGCGCTGGCGGACTGGGTGCCTGAGGATCACCTGGCCCGGTTCGTCAGCGATGTGGTGGACACGCTGGACCTGACGGCGATCGAGGAGGCGTACCCGGAGGAGCGGGGCTACCCACCCTACCATCCGCGGATGATGGTCAAGGTGCTGCTCTACGGGTACTGCACCGGGGTGTACTCCTCGCGCAAGATCGCTCGGCAGCTCACCGACAGCGTGGCGTTCCGCTTCCTGGCGGCCGGGAACCAGCCCGACTTCCGCACGGTTAGCGAGTTCCGGAAGCGGCATGGAGAGGCGTTGACGGGGCTGTTCGCGCAGGTGCTGCGGCTGTGCCGGCGGGCGGGGCTGGTCAAGCTGGGCCAGGTCGCGGTCGACGGGACCAAGATCAAAGCCAACGCCAGCAAGCACAAGGCGATGAGCTACCGGCGGATGCAAGAGGCCGAGGCGGCCTTGACCGCCGAGGTGGCCGAGCTGCTGCGCCGCGCGGAGGCGGCCGACCGGGCCGAGGATACCTGCTACGGCCCGGACCAGCGCGGGGACGAGTTGCCCGCCGAGCTGGCCCGGCGCGAGAGCCGGTTGGCAAAGATCCAGGAGGCGAAAGCGGCGCTGGAAGCAGAGGCGCGGACGCAGGCGCAGGCCGCCGGCAAGCCGCCGGACGACGCGCACCCGCCGGACAAGGCCCAACGCAACTTCACCGATCCCGAATCGAAGATCCAGAAGACGAGCGATGGCTTCATCCAGGGCTACAACGCCCAGGTCGCCGTCGATGCGACCGCCCAAGTGATCGTCGCCCAGCATGTGACCGCGGCGAGTCCGGATGCCGAGCAGCTGCAACCGGCGGTCGACGCGCTGATCCGCGGGCTGCACCGGCGGCCGCGGGTCGTGCTGGCCGATGCGGGCTACTGGTCGGAGGCCAATGCCGTCGCCCTGCAGGCCCGCGGGATCGATGTCCTCATTGCGACCGGTCGGCGGAAACATAGCGAGCCAGTGCCCGTGGCGCCGCGCGGGCGTCCGCCCGCCGGCCTGACCGTCAAAGAGCGCATGGTGCGGAGCTTGGCCACCCTGCGCGGCCACGCTCGGTATGCCCGGCGCAAAGCCATCGTCGAACCCCCGTTCGGGCAGATCAAGCACGCGCGCGGCTTCCGACAATTCTTGCGGCGTGGCCTGCGGGCGGTCGGCGAAGAGTGGGCCCTGATCTGCACAAGTCACAACCTGCTGAAGCTGTACGGGGCGCGGATATGAGGCCGAGCGTGGCCCGAAGTCTCTGTCGCAAGTCTCCCGCACCGTCCGGACTTCAACGCCGGAAAGAATATTGCCGCCTCCTTCCACTTGGAATGGGCCTCCTGCCGTCCTCACCCCCGGTTACCGGGACAGACTCCTAGGCCATCGGAGGCGCGCAAGAAAGCTTTCCCGGCCCGGGCGCTTTCGCTAGAATGCCGCCCGTGAAGCCAGGAGCGCCGATCCCGGCCACCCTGACCGAGCTGATGG
>DATHSW010000330.1:0-12439 GCA_035463855.1 Candidatus Deferrimicrobiaceae bacterium
GGGCCGCGGCCTGCACCGCACGCGTCGCGCCGGGCGGCGCGGTGGCCGTGCGGCCCTCCATCAGCGTCTTGATCTGGGCGCGCGTCAACGGCCCGCGCAGGTAGGACATCGCCCAGCGGGTCTCGAACACCACCGGATGATCCTCGCGGACATTGTTCAGCAGGAAGATGCGGCTCGACAGGCCGGAGAGCGTGCGCTCGAGCCCCGCGCGGTCGAAGCCCTTCCCCGCGCCGCCCGCGGCGCCTTCGAGGCCGTCGAGCACGCGGGCCTTGTCACGATCCGTCTGCAGCCGGCCGATGAACCAGGTCCCGGTGTTGGACAGCCCCTTGTAGTCGAGATCCACCGGGTTCTGGGTGGCGAGCACCACGCCGACGCCGAAGGCGCGCGCCTGCTTGAGCAGGGTGAGCAGCGGGGTCTTCGAGGGCGGGTTGGCCACCGGCGGGAAGAAGCCGAAGATCTCGTCCATGTACACGAGCGCCCGCAGGCTCGTGGTGCCCGACTGCGCGCGCATCCAGCCCACCACCTGGTTCAGTAGCAGCGAGACGAAGAACATCCGCTCCGCGTCGTTGAGATGCGCGATCGAGACGATGGCGACCCGCGGCTTGCCCGCGGGGGTGTGGAGCAGGCCGTCCACGTCGAGCGGCTCGCCCTCCATCCAGGCCCCGAAGCCGGGCGCGGCCAGCAGGTTGTTCAGCGCCATCGCGAGCGCGAAGCGGTCCTTGGACGGGAAGAACGCCTCCAGATCGAGCACGCCCACCCGCTTCACGGGCGGGGTCTGGATCTGCTGGATCAGCCCGGCCAGATCCAGCTCCCGCCCCTGCCGCCACGCCGCGTCCAGGATGGTGGCGATCAGGATGTGCTCGCGGCTCTTGATCGGATCGGCGTCGATCCCGAGCAGCCCGAGCAGGCTGGTCGTGGTGGTGCCGATGCGCTCGCGCAGCAGCTCGTCGTCCTCGCGGATGGCGGGCGGCGGGGCCGCGAACGACTTGAGGATCGACAGCGGGATCCCCGCGTTGCTGCCGGGGGTGAAGACCGCGAAGTCGGCCGCGTCGCGCAGGCGCTGGATACGGGCGCCGTCCTCGCCCCAGGCCGCGAGGCCCTTCCGCCACAGCTCCGCCTGCTGGTGGGCGTAGTCGTCCGGCGAGAGGTTCTTCCGGCGGGCGTCGTCCTCGTTCACCCAGGGGCGGAAGTCCTCCGGCCTGAGCCCGGGGAAGGTGAGGAGCAGGTTGGCCAGATCGCCCTTGGGGTCGATGAGGAGCGCCGGGATGCCGTCGATGGCCGCTTCCTCGATCAGGGCCAGGCAGAGCCCGGTCTTGCCACTGCCGGTCATGCCCACGCAGACCGCGTGGGTGACCAGGTCCTTCGAGTCGTAGAGGAGGAGGTCGTCCTTGGGCTTCTTCGCTTCCGAGTCGTAGAGGCGCCCCAGGTAGAAGACGCCCAGCTTCTCGAAGTCACTGGCACTCGGCATGGCCGCTCCCTGCTTGGTCAAGTCGTCATCCCGAACTTCCCGCTTGACGCCTGGTTCGACGGTGCTGTACCAAGCAGGAGCGGGCGCCGGGACGAGAGGGGCATGGCTCTGGATGGTAACATCTTGCGCGAACCCTGTGGGGAGGAGCGACATGCCGATGCTGACGCGCGAGCAGGTGGATCCCGAGGTGCGGTCGCTGTGGGACGAGTGCGAGCGGACGTATCCCGCGTTCCGCCACGCGTGAGCTACGTCCCGCCGCCAGGCAAGTGGGAGACGCGGACCCCGGAGGCGCTCGGCCTGCGCGCCGACGCGCTCGAGGCCGCCATCGAGTACCACCGCGCGCACGAGAGCGCCTGGCCGCGTGACTTCGTCACGCCCTCCGGCCGCTTCATCGGGGTGGCCGACGAACCGGCCGACTCCGAGGCGCTGGGGCCGGTCTGCCCGCGGGGGGATGTCAACGGCCTGATCGTCCGCGGCGGCTACGTGGTGGCCGAGTGGGGCGACACCGCGCGGGTCGACATGTCGTTCAGCATCGCCAAGAGCTATCTGGCCATCCTGGCCGGCGTGGCGGTGGCCCGCGGCCTGATCCGCGGCATCGACGCCCCCGTGCGCGACTCCGGGCTCGACGACTCCTTCGACGAGCCGCAGAACCGGACGATCACGTGGCGACACCTCCTGCAGCAGACGAGCGAGTGGCAGGGCACCCTGTGGGGCAAGCCCGACACGATCGATCACAATCGCGATCTCGGCACGGGCGACTTCGACCCGAACAAGGGCCGGCCCCGTCTCCTGCGTCCGCCGGGGACACTCTGGGAGTACAACGACGTCCGCGTGAACCGCCTGAGCCTGTCCTTGCTGCAGCTCTTCCGGCGGCCGCTCGCCGATGTCCTGCGCGAGGCCGTGATGGACCCGATCGGGGCCAGCGACGAGTGGGCGTGGCAGCCGTACCGCAACTCGTGGATCGAGTGCGACGGCGGCCGGCTCCCGTCGGTCCCGGGCGGCTCGCACTGGGGCGGCGGCCTCTGGATGTCGAGCCGCGACCACGCCCGCCTCGGCCTGCTGGTGCACCGCGACGGCGTCTGGGGCGACCGCCGCCTCCTGGAGCCGGGCTGGCTGGCCGAGATCCGGCGGCCGTGCCCGCTGAATCCCCAGTACGGGCTCATGTGGTGGCTCAATACCGGGCGCGGGCAGTTCCCGAGCGCGCCGGAGGCCGTCTACGCCGCCCGGGGCGCCGGTAGCAGCCTGATCTGGATCGACCCCCAGCACGATCTGGTCGTCGTCGCGCGCTGGATCGACAAGGCGAGCATGGACGGCTTCTTCAAGCTGGTCCTGGCGAGCATCACCCCTGACGGCCGCGCTCCGCGGAGGTAGACGAGATGTCAGCGGAACCCACGCAGCCCCGGTTCGACCAGGCGCGGGCCGAGGCCTTTGCCGGACAGCTGCTGACCGTCCTGAACCACGGCGCCCTCAGCTTGATGGTGTCGATCGGCCACCGCACGGGGCTGTTCGATGCCATGCGCAAGCTGCCGCCGGCCACCTCGGAGGAGATCGCGACCCGGGCCGGGCTCAACGAGCGCTACGTTCGCGAGTGGCTCGGTGCGATGGTGACGTCCCGAGTAGTCGAGGTGGATCCCACGACCCTGAAGTTCTCGCTGCCGGCGGAGCATGCCGCGTTCCTGACCCGTGAGGCGGCCGCCGACAACATCGCGGTGTTCGCGCAGTACGTGGCGCTCCTGGGCGGCGTGGAGGACGACATCGTCGAGTGCTTCCGGGCCGGCGGCGGGGTGCCTTACGCAAAGTTTCCCCGCTTCCACGAGGTGATGGCGGAGGATAGCGGTCAGTCCGTCCTGTCATCGCTCGAGACGCACATCCTTCCGCTGGTCCCCGGCCTCACCGATCGCTTCTCCAGGGGTATCCGGATGCTCGACGTGGGCTGCGGTCGGGGGCTCATCCTGAATCGGCTCGCGGCGCTCTATCCCCGGAGCCGATTCCTCGGGATGGACCAGTCGCCGGAGGCGATCGCGTACGCGCGCGCGGAGGCGTCGAGAGCGGGCCGAGGCAACATCGAGCTCCGGGCGGTCGACCTGAGCGACTTCGACCGGACCGCGGAGCCCGAATCGTTCGACTTCATCACGACGTTCGACGCCATCCACGATCAGACGAGACCGCTCAATGTCCTGAAGGGCATCCACCGGGCCTTGAAACCGGACGGGGTGTACCTGATGCAGGACATCAGCGGAACGAGTCACGTCCACCAGGACATCGAGCATCCGATCGGGACGTTTCTCTACACGATCTCCTGCATGCACTGCATGACGGTCTCGCTGGCGCAGGGCGGGGAGGGGCTGGGGGCGATGTGGGGCGAGGAGAAGACGCGCCAGTACCTGGAGAGGGCCGGCTTTCGCTCGGTCACGACGCATCGGCTCGCGCACGACATCCAGAACAACTGGTACGTGGTGACGAAGTGAGCAGGGCACGGTCATCGACCTCGACGCGCTCCTGAAGCCCCACTCGGTGGCCGTGCTCGGAGCCTCCGAGCGGCCCTCGGTCGGCCGCACGATCGTGGAGAACCTCGAGCGCATCGGCTTCGAGGGGGAGATCTATCCCATCAACCCCCGTTACGACACCCTCCTCGGGCGTCGCTGCTACCGGTCGGTCGAGGAGCTGCCCGACCGCGTCGACGTGCTCGCGTTCTGTGTCAACCATGAGCGCGTGCTCGACGGCCTTCGGGCCGCCGCCCGGAAAGGGGTGCGCGCGGCGGTCGCGTTCGACGCGGGCTTCGCGGAGAGCGACGAGGAGGGGCGGCGCCGGCAGGACGAGGTGGTGGCCATCTGTCGGGAGGCCCGGATCGCGTTCTGCGGGCCGAACTGCATGGGCGTCATCAGTCCGCACGAGCGCAGCCTCGTCTACCTCAACGCGCTCCGCGACCCCGCGGGGCTGGCCGGCACCGTCGGGCTGATCTCCCAGAGCGGCTCGATCGTCATCGGGCTGCTGGCCGACTGCCGGCGGTTCGGCTGGAGCCGCGTGATCTCGACGGGCAACGAGGCGGTGGTGGTGGCCGCCGACGCGCTCGAGTACCTGGTCGACGATCCAGCCACCCGCGTGATCGCGATGTTCCTCGAGAGCGTGCGGCAGCCGGAGCGGTTCGTCGCCGCGCTGGACCGCGCCGCCGATCACGGCAAGCCGGTGGTGGTCCTCAAGGTCGGGCGCAGCGAGCGGGCGCGCCGGGCGATCACGAGCCACACCGGCGGCCTCGCCGGCGAGGCGCGGGTGATCGAGGCGGTCCTCCGCGCGCACCGAGCGATCGAGGTCCACGACATGGACGAGCTGACCGAGACGCTGGCCGCCTGCCAGGGCGCGCGCCGGCCCGCGGGACGCCGGATCGCGGTGGTCACGAACTCGGGCGGCCACGCCGAGCTGATCCTCGACGTCGCCGCGAGCGTCGGGCTCGAGCTGCCCCCGCTCTCACCCGCCACGCGCGCCGAGGCCGCGCGGGTCATCGGACCCATCGCCGGCGACGGCAACCCACTCGACGCGTGGGGCAACGGCGACTTCCAGACGAACGTGCCGCACGCGCTGCGAACGCTCGGGGCGGATCCGGAGATCGATGTGGTCGTCTGGTGCACGGACAGCGCGGACGGCTCGCCGCTGGGAACGCCCGAGCGTTTCATGACATACGCCGGGATGCTGGTGGAGGGCGCCAGGGGGTCGCCGAAGCCCTTCTATCTGATGGGCACGCGCCCGGGCATCTTCCGGCGCGACCAGCACGAGCTCCTGAGCGGCCAGGGGATAGCCCTGATCGGCGGCACGCGGCAGGGACTGCGCGCCATCGACCGCCTGGCCCGCCAGGCCGTGCCGCTGGCGCCACGGCGCCCCCCGCCGGCGACCAGGATGCCGACGCTCGCGACGCTGGCGGGCGGCGGCACGCGCCGGACGATTCACGAGCACGACGCCAAGCGGCTGCTCGCCGCCGTCGGCCTGCCCGTGGTGCGAGAGGCGCTCTGCACGAGCCGCGAGGAGGCCATCGCGGCGGCGGGCGAGATCGGGTTTCCGGTGGCGCTCAAGCTCGTCGCCGACGACGTGCCTCACCGCTCGGACCTCGGCCTGGTGGCCGTCGAGCTCCGAGACGCCCGCGAGCTCGGCGAGGCGTGGGACCGCATGGCCGCCATCCGAGCGGAGAAGCTGAGGGATGTCGCGGTCGCCGGCTTCGTGGTCCAGGCGATGGTGCGGGGGGGCGTCGAGGTCCTCGCCGGGGTCAGCCACGACCGGGACTTCGGCCCGGTGCTGGCCTTCGGGCTCGGCGGTGTCGCCGCGGAGGCGCTCGCCAGCGTCGCGCTCCGAATGCTGCCGCTCCGAGTCGGCGACGCCCAGGCGATGGTTGCCGAGGTGCCCGCCGCGGCGAAGCTGCTGGCCGGCGTCCGGCATCATCCCCCCGCCGACGTCGACAGCCTCCATCGGTGTCTCGAAGCACTCGCGGACTACGCGTGGGCCGACCGCGCCGTCCTCGCCGAGCTCGACCTGAACCCCATCAAGGTGCTGCCCCAGGGCCGGGGCTGCGTCGTCGTCGACGCGCTCGTGGTCCCCCGGGCGCCGCGCTGAGGAGCCCCCATGACCGCGGAGATCGTGACCTACACCGTCGACGGCCGCATCGGCATCGTGACGATCAACCGCCCCGACAAGCTCAACGCGATCAGCCACGAGCTCAAGCAGGCGCTCGGGGAGCGCCTGCGCGCGGCGGATGCCGACCCGGCCGCGAGCGTGGTGGTGCTGCGGGCGCAGGGGCGGAGCTTCAGCGCCGGCTACGACATCTCCCCCAACCCCGCCCGGGCGGCGCGGCGCGGCAACGCGCTCGCCTGGCACGAGTCGCTCACCGACGACATCCGGCTCGAGATGACGCCGTGGGACATGGCGAAGCCGGTGATCGCGTCGGTCCAGGGTTACTGTCTGGGGGGCGGGTGCGAGCTCATGATGCTGTGCGATCTCGCCGTCGCCTCCGACGACGCCGTCTTCGGCGAGCCCGAGATCCGCTTCTCCAACGTCGGCCCCGGCCTCGTGATGCCCTTCGTGATCGGCCTCCGGCGCGCGCGGGAGCTTCTCTACCTGGGCGACCCCATCGACGCCCAGACCGCGCTCTCGTACGGGATGGTCAATCGCGTCGTCCCCCGCGCCCAGCTGGAGGCGGCGACGCTGAAGCTCGCCCGCCGGATGGCCCTGATCTCGCCGGAGGCGCTCGTGGCCACCAAGCTCGCGACCCGTCGCGGCGCGGAGGCGGCTGGCTTCCGCAACGCGATCCTCGCCGGGCTCGACGTGCTCGCTCCCCTGTACGCGGCGCGGACCGAGGTTGGGATGAAGTTCGACGAGATCAGGGAGAAGGAAGGCCTGGGCGCGGCGCTCAAGTGGCGCGCGGCCCAGTTCGCCGACTAGACGGCCCGCTTGACGAACACCCCGCCCTTGACGATCGCGAGCAGGTGGGCGGGATTCTGGAAAACGCGCAGGTCCTTCAAGGGGTTGCCGTCCACCACGAGCAGGTCGGCGTACTTGCCGGGCTCGACCGAGCCGATCCGATCGGCCATCCGGAAGATCTCGGCGTTGACCATGGTGGCCGAGAGCAGCACCTCCATCGGCTTCATCACCTGGCCCTTCAGCTCGAACTCCATCGCGCGCTGGGCCTGCATGTCGCCCAGCAGGTCCGAGCCCGAGCCGATCTTGCAGCCCGCGCGGTAGGCGTGGGCGAGGCCCTCCAGGCTCTTCTCGAGGGCCAGGTTGATCTTCTGGATCTGGTGGTCGCCGATGCCGTAGTTCTTGCCCTCGCGCGAGATGGCCTCGTAGGTGACCATGGTCGGCACCAGGTAGGCGCCGGCCGCCTTGATCGCCTGGGCGCCCGCCTCGTCGAGCAGGTTGCCGTGCTCGATGCAGCGCACGCCGGCCTGGATCGCGTTGCGGATCGCCGAGCCCGAGTAGGCGTGGGCCAGCACGTACTTGCCGACCGCGCGCGCCTCCTCCACCGCCGCGCGCATCTCCTCCACCGTGTACTGCGTGGTGTCGAGCTCGTCGCCGGGCGACATCGCGCCGCCCGAGGCCATGAGCTTGATCTGGTCCACGTCGTGGCGCAGGTTCTCGCGGGCGGCCTTGCGGACCTCGTCGGCCCCGTCCGCGATCATGCCCGCCATGCCCACGCAGCAGTCCACCGGCTCGATCCACTCCGAGCGGCGCCGCTTGTCGGCGTGGCCGCCCGTCTGCGAGAGCGGCCGGCCGGAGACCAGCATGCGCGGGCCCGGGTAGAGGCCGGACTCGGCGGCCTCGCGGAAGCCGTAGTCGGCCCCGCCCGCGTCGCGCACGGTGGTGAAGCCCTGCATCAGCGCCTGCTCCATGCGCCGGAGGGCCTTGGCCGCGATGAGGCTCGGCGGGTTGTGGCGGTGCTGCTCGGGGATATTGCCCTCGACCGCGCAGACGTGCACGTGGGCGTCGGTGAGCCCCGGCATCAGGGTGCGGCCCCGGAGGTCGATCGTGTCGAGCTTGCCCGGCAGCGGCCCCACCTTGCCCGAGGCGATCACGTCCTTGATCCGCTCGCCCTCCACCACGACCGCGGCGCCGTCCACCGGCTCCTTGCCGGTGCAGTCAATCAGGAACGCGTTGGTGAAGACCGTGATCGCCATGGAGCGCCTCCGGGACTCGGGAATTGGGAGCCAGCGGCGGAATTCTAGCAGGCTTTCCCGTGACGCGGCAGGCCAGGCGGCCTGTCCGGCCGGCGGGCATTCTGCCCGCGGCCGCCGGAGCGTGGGCAGCGTCCAAGTTGCTGATCTGGTGAGGCGGATGCCCTGGCACGCGGCATGCCTCCCTGTTCGTGGAACCACCAACCGAGGATGCGACGCAATCGCACCGAACGAGGTGACGCCATGCCGATGGACAGCTGGTACGACCTGGCGATTCGTGAGCTGTCGGACCTGAGTGACCCCGCGAAGGAGAGGCTGGCGGAGGCCGAGCAGGCGCTGCCCGAGCCCGATCCCGAGACCGAGGCCGAGGAGACGCCCGAGCCGCCCCGCGCCCGGCCGCCGCAGTCCAGTTGACGAGAATTTGACGCGGGCGTGACACGCCGCCCGCGGCACCGCCTACCCTCGAGCTCAGCAGCACCCACTCTCAGCGACAGGGAGGCGTCTGATGCGGCGATGGATGATCGTGACGGCGGTGGCGGTCATGGCGGCGGTGCCCACGGCGGGGTACGCGCAGGCCCCGGCGGGCAAGATGAAGGACGAGAAGATGATGAAGGACGACAAGATGAAGAGCGGCGACAAGATGATGAAGGACGACAAGGCCATGAAGGACGACAAGATGATGAAAGACGACAAGATGAAGAAGGACGGGAAGATGATGGAGAAGAAGTAGAAGTCGCGTCCCGGGGCCGGACGAGCGCCGGGCCGTCCCCGGCGCTCGCCACCCTCGCCTCGGTCGCCGGCTAGCGGGCCAGCTTCGCCTCGTACATCCAGATGCGCTCGTCGGCGCGCGGCGTCCACTCGATCCAGTTGGCCACCCCGTAGAGGTCGTGCTGCTGCCAGAGGAAGACCCACGGCACCTCGTCCCGCACCATCTGCTGGATCTCGGCCCAGGCCTCGAGCCGCTTCCGGGGATCCACGATGGTCACCGCCTGGTTGATCTTGGCCTCGAGCGGCGCGTTGTTGCCGTAGGAGGAGTAGGTCTGCTTGCCGAGGAAGAGCTGCTCGATCGTGTTCTGGGCGTCGAGCGCGGGGCCCCAGCCCAGGAAGAACATGTCGCCGGTGGTACGGTTCTTGATCTTGTCGAGATGGGTGCCCCACTCGTTCACCACCACGTTGGTCTTGATGCCCACCCGCTGGAGCTGCGCGGCGATGGCGAGCGAGATGTCCTTGTCGAGCGGGTAACGCCCCGACGGCGTGTCCAGGGTGAGCTGCAGCTTGGTCGGATCGACGCCCGCCTCCTTGAAGAGGGCCTGGGCCTGCGCCGGGTCGTGCTTGACGCACTGGAGCTTCGGGGAGTAGTCCACGTTGATCGGCGAGAGCGGCCCGCACATCTTGGTGGCCCGGCCCTTGAGCACCTGCTGGATCAGCTCGTCGACGTTGACCGCGGCGTGGATCGCCTTCCGCACCCGGAGGTCCTGCATGGGCCCCGGCTTGAGGTTCACGAGGGCCAGGTAGTTGATGCGGGAAGAGACGGTGGCGCGCAGGCGCGCCTTGCCGCTCTTCTCGAGCATCTCCACGTTCTGGGGCGGCACGTCCTTCATGATGTCGATCTCGCCGGCCAGCAGCGCGGCCAGCCGGGCGCTGAACTCGGGGATGAAGCGGAAGGTCACCCGGCTCGCCTCGGCGGGCGTTTGCCAGTAGTTCGGGTTGCGCTCCACCACCAGCTTCTCGTCGCGCACCCACTGCACGAAACGGAAGGCCCCGGTGCCGATGGGCTTGGCGGCGAGGGCCTGGACGCCCTGCTCCTTGAGGGCCTTGGGCGGCATCGGGAGGAAGTCGCTGCCCGCGATCCGGTCGATGAGGCCGGGCCAGGGCTTCTCGGTGACAAACCGGACGGTGTGGTCGTTGACGATCTGGACTTCCTTCACGAGGGCCCACCGCGGTAGGTAGTGCGTCTTGTTCGCGGGGTCCTTGATGTAGTCCATGGTGGCCTTCACGCTCTGGGCGTTGAAGGGCTCGCCGTTGTGGAACTTCACGTTCTGGCGGAGGGCGAACTCCCACGTGGTGTCGTTGATCACCTTCCAGCCGGTGGCCAGCATCGGCGACGGCTTGTAGGTCTTGGGGTCGCGGTCCACCAGCCGGTCGTACATGTGCTCGACCATGTTGTTGGTGGTCCAGTCCACGATCGTGTCGGGCAGGAGCGTGCGCGGCTCGGCCGCGAAGGCCACCACGATCTCCTTGGTCCGCGCCCGGTCCTGGGCGGGGGCGGAGGCCGCGAGGCCGAGCAGCACGGCGAGCGCGGTCAGTAGCGTCGTGAATCGCGTCATGTACGCCTCCTGGTTGGTTCGATGTTCAAACGCGGAACTTGGGATCCAGCACGTCGCGCAGCCAGTCGCCCACCAGGTTGATCCCGAGCGCGGTCAGCGCGAGCGCGGCCCCCGGGAAGGCGGCGAGCCACCAGGCCACGTAGAGATAGTCCCGGCTCTCCGAGAGCATGCTGCCCCAGGCCGGCATCGGCGGCTGCACGCCGAAGCCGAGGAAGGAGATGGCGGCCTCGGCCACGATGAACTGGGCGAACTGAAGACTGGCCACGATGACGATGGTCGGCGCCACGTTGGGGAGGATGTGCCGGAAGAGCAGCCGCGCCCGCCCGAGCCCCAGCGCCTGGGCCGCGTGCACGAACTCGCGCTCCTTCACCGACAGCACCTCCCCCCGGACCACGCGAGCATACACGACCCAGCCCGCGACGGACAGGCTCACGATGATGTTCCGCAGCCCCAGCCCCACGATCGCGTTGATGGTCAGGGCGAGCAGGATGAACGGGAAGGAGAGCTGCACGTCGGCCACGCGCATCAGCACCGCCCCGAGCCAACCCTCGAAGTAGCCCGCGAGCAGGCCGAGCAGCCCGCCCACCACCGCGGTGAGCAGCACGCAGCAGAGCCCGATGAACAGCGCCACCCGCGCCCCGTAGAGCACGCGGGCGAGCAGGTCGCGGCCGAGCTGGTCGGTGCCGAGCGGGTGGCCCGGGGTGCCGGGCGGCTTGAGGCCCACCGTGAAGTCGCTCTGCACCGGATCGTGGGCGACCAGGAGCGGCGCGGCCACCGCGGCGACCACCACCAGGGCGGCGATGATCAGCCCGAGGACGCCGCGGCCGTGGCGGCCGATGAAGGTGGTCATGCGCGGGCCCCCTGCCGCCGCGTGCGCGGATCGAGCCAGCCGTAGAGCAGGTCCACCACGAGATTGATCAGGGTGTAGGTCACCGAGAAGACGAACACCGCGGCCAGCACCACCGGGAAGTCGCGGTTCAGCAGGGCCTGCACGGTGAGCCGCCCGAGCCCCGGCCAGGCGAAGATGGTCTCGGTGATGACCGCGCCGCCCAGGAGCTGGCCGGTGTCGAGCCCGGCGAGGGTCACGATCGGGATCGCCGAGTTCTTGAGCGCGTGCTTGGCGATGACGACCCGCTCCGCCAGGCCCTTGGCCCGCGCGGTGAGCACGAACTCCTCGTTGAGGGTGTCGAGCACCGAGGAGCGGGTGAGCCGCGCCATGCGCGCGGCGTAGAAGGAGGCCAGCACCACGCACGGCATCACGAAGTGGAGCGCGCTGCCGGTGCCCCCGGTGGGCAGCCAGCCGAGTCGCACCGAGAAGAGGTAGATCATCATGAGGCCGAGCCAGAAGCCGGGGACCGCCTGGCCCAGCACCGCGGCGCCCATGCCGAAGAAGTCGAAGAGCGAGCCGCGGCGCACCGCCGAGAGCACGCCGACCGGCACCGCCACCAGGAAGGTGAGCCCGAGCGCGGCGACCGCCAGGTACAGGGTGGCGGGCAGCCGCTCGAGAACCAGGCCGAGAGCGTCCTGCTTGTAGCGCAGGGACTCGCCGAAGTCGCCGCGCACCGCGCGGCCGACGAAGCGGCCGTACTGCACCGCCACCGGATCGTTGAAGCCCAGGCGCTCGCGGAACTCGGTGAGGTCCTTGGCCTGGATGTCCATGGGCAGAAACAGCAGGACCGGGTCACCGCCCAGCCGCATGAGGAAGAAGACGGCGGTGAGCGAGAGGAACACGACCAGCACGGTCTGCCCGAGCCGGGACAGCAGGTAGGCGCGCACGCCGGGAGTGTACCCGATCGCCGCCCGCGCCCGGCGAGGGTTGCTATAGTGGCCGCCGGGAGGAGCGTATGGCCACAATGGACAACCGGTTGGGGGGCAGTCGGTCGGCGGTGGTGCCCGCGGTCATCGTGGGGCTCTGCCTGCTGGCGGGCCTGCGCGCGCGCCGGATGACCGCCACCATCTCGCTGGCCCTGGGCGCGCTCGTCGCCGGGACG
>DATHSW010000331.1:0-14240 GCA_035463855.1 Candidatus Deferrimicrobiaceae bacterium
GAGAGTCCGATCGTGGGGGTCGTCTCCATGATGCCGGGACTGTCGGCCGAGGGGATGGAGATCTACTTCTCCAAGCCGATCGAGGAGCGGATGGTGGACCTCAAGAACGTCCACTTCGTCCGCTCCACCTCGCAGGAGGGCTTCTCGATCGTCAGCGTCGAATTCTGGTACGGCACGGACATGAGGAAGGCCCTCTTCGACGTCCAGGCGCTGATGAACGTCGTGCAGGCGGATCTGCCCATGACGGGGTCCAACCTGAAGCCCTCCTGGGTGCTGGCGATCGACCCGCTCAACATTCCGGTCCTGACGTTGGCCGTAACGGGAGAGCGGTACGACCGCGTCCAGCTCCGCACACTGGTGGAGAACGAGATCGTCAACCGGCTGAAGACGGTCAAGGACGTCTATTCCGTGGTGCCCTTCGGGGGCCAGAAGCTCCAGATGCAGGTCGTGGTGGACCGGGACCGGCTGGCCGCCTACCGGATGACGCTCCTCGACCTCAAGAGTGCCCTCGACATGCAGAACCTCTCGCGGCCCGCGGGGACGCTGACCTACCAGGACCGCGAGGTGCTGGTCCGGAGCGACGTCCGGGCCCGCGGGCCCGAGGAGGTCGCCGCGTATCCGATCGCCAGCATGGAGGGGCGGACCGTCTACGTGCGGGACGTGGCGGAGGTCATGAACACGCCGCGCGAGCAGAGGAGCCTCTACCGGTTGAACGGCAAGGAGGCCGTCGAGGTCTCCATCGTGCAGCAGCCCGACGCGAGCTCGGTGCGGGTGATCGAGGGGGTGAAGGCGAAACTCGCGGAGATCCGACAGGACTTCCCCGGCCTCACGTTCGATGTGGCCTACGACAACTCCACCTTCGTCGGCTTTCTCATGGAGAACATGGTCGAGGAGCTGGTGGTGGCGGTTCTCCTCACCGGCGTCGTGGTCCTCTTCTTCCTCGGTAACGTCCGGGGCACGCTCATCTCGGTCATCACCATTCCGGTCTCGCTCGGCATGGCTCTCCTGGCCATGGTGCCGCTCGGCATGACGCTCAACAGCTCGACGCTGATCGGCCTGCTCCTGTCCATCGGCCGCCTCGTGGACGACTCCATCATCGACATCCACTCGATCGAGCGGCACCTGCGCATGGGCAAGTCGCCCAAGGACGCCGCCATCGATGGGATCAGCGAGGTGCGGCTCGCGGTGCTGGCCATCACGTTCATGCTCTGCGTGGCGCTGCTGCCGCTCGCCTTCTCGGGGGGCATCGTCCAGTTCATGTTCGAGGGGATCGTCTGGGCCATCGTCCTGGCCCTCCTGGCCTCGGCCCTGGTCTCCTTCACCCTGACCGCGCTGCTGGCCGCGCATCTCTTCACCCCGTACCGCGAGGAGGCGGAGGCGCCGCGGTCCTGGTTCCAGCGCCGGGTGCTCGACCCGGTCCAGCGGGTCCTCGACCGCCTGGAAGCCCGGTACCGGGCCGGGCTGGCGTGGTCGATCCGGAACCGGTTCGTCGTGTTCACCGGGGCCACCGCCGTGATCCTGGTCGGCGTGGCGCTGTACCCACGGATCGGCAGCGAGATGATGCCGCTGGCCGACGTGGCCCAGGCCTTCGTCCAGCTCGAGGCGATGCCGGGAACCTCGTTTGCCCGGACCTCGGAGATCGCCGCCCGGGTCGAGCAGCTCCTGCTCGAGCAGCCGGAGATCGTCAAGGTGTCGTCCGAGGTGGGGTTCGAGCCCGGCGGCACGTACTTCACCGGCTACAGCATGGGCTCGGTCAACTCGGCGTTCATGATGATCACGTTGACGGACTCGTCCAAACGCAGCCGCGACATCTGGAAGGTGATCGATGGGGTCCGCGACGAGGCGATCCGGACCATCCCCGGGATCCGCCGCGTGGCGATCAAGGAGATGGGCGCTGACGTGATGGCCTCGAGCGCCGCCCCCATCCAGGTGATCTTCTTCGGGCCGGATCTGGAGCGGCTGTCCGAGATGGGCGAGCAGGCGCGGCGGCTCGCGGAGGAGATGCCCGGCTTCCATCAGGTGACCACGTCATGGGCCCAGTCGCTGCCGCAGCTCCAGGTCGTGGTGGATCGGGCCCGGGCGCAGGAGATCGGGCTCACGGTGGGCGAGGTGGCCGATCAGGCCTACTACGCGCTCAAAGGGGGTCTGACCAACGAGTTCTACCGGCTCGAGAACCAGCGGCAGTTTACGATCCTGATCCGGTATCGAGACGACCAGCGCCGGGACCGGACGGATCTCGAGCAGGTCAGGATCGTCGGCAAGAAGGGGGAGGTGGTGCCCCTCGGCTCCGTCGCCCGGATCGAGGAGCACCGGGGCCCCACGCTCATCGAGCACGACAACTTCCGCCGCGTGATTTCGGTCCTCGGCTACTACCGGAAGGGCGGACCACCCAGCATGGAGCTGTCCATGGACCTCCTGATGGCGGCGCACGAGCGGATCGACTTCGCGCCCGGCTATGGGGTCGAGCTCCGCGGAGACATGACGCAGATGGAGGAGTCCTTCCAGCGGCTGCTGCGCGGGCTCTACCTGGCGGTGATCTTCATGTTCCTTCTGCTGGTAGCCCAGTTCCGGAGCCTCATCGAGCCCTTCAACATGATCTTCTCGCTCTCGCTGATGGTCACGGGAATCCTGGGAGGGCTGCTCCTGGCCCGCCAGACCTTCTCGACGGTCTCGATCCTGGCCGTCGTGATCCTGACCGGCATGATGATGACCGTGGCCGTGCTCATGATCGATCTCGTGCTGCGGCTGCGAGGGGAGGGGATGGACAGAGACGAGGCCATCCTGACGGCTGCACCCATCAGGCTGCGCCCTATCGTGATGACCTCCTTGATCAGCATCGTGGTGCTGATCCCGGTGGCGTTTTTCCCGCGGACGGGCATCGACGCCTATGCGCCACTGGCGACGGTGGTGATCGGCGGCCTCACGATGGGGACGGTGCTCGCTCTCTTCGTGGTACCGGTGCTCCACACGTACACGGATGATCTGGCGAAGCTCGCGCGGTCCGGACTTGATCGGGTCAGGGCCCGACGGCAGGAGCCGACGGCATGAGTCCCCGCGCCCGCTATCTGGCGACGACGCTGGTCCTGGTGGCCGCGGTGGCGGCCTATGCCCTCTGGCAGCGTCCGCTTGATCGGCCGACACCCCGGCTCCCGGTTGCCTCCGCGCCGCCGGCGCGCCCGGCGCCCCCGCCGGTGCCTCCCACGGCGCGGAGGATCCTGGATCGGGCCGCGGTCCTCGGGCTGACGCACGAACAGGTGGTGCGGTTGCGGGCCCTCGACCGGTTCTGGACGAACGAGGAGCGGGAGCTGCAGGCGGCCGTCCGGGACGCGGAACAGGAGCTCTCGGGCTTCATGAAGGAAGCGCAGGGATCGAGAGGCGCCAGTGTGCAGCAGATCCAGCAGCGGTCGGCCGAGTACAGCAGCCTCAGCGCGACGCTCAGAGAACGTCGCCGGCGCCACTCAGAGGCGGCCCTTCAGCTACTCGACGGACGGCAACGCCATCGACTCGCCGGGGCGGGACCCGGCACAGAGGTCGGGAGGGACCGATGAAACTGACCACACCTGAACACGAGCAGGAGCGGGCGCTCCATCCGGAGCAGCCGGGCGGCAACGGATGGCGGCGCCGGATCGGCGTCGAGCGCGGCCGGTCCGGAGTCCTCAAGCTGCTGATGCTCGCGCTCCTGGTCGCGGCGGCCGCCTGGGCGGCCTACGCCAACCTGCGAAACCGGCCGGCGATGGACATGAGCATGCGGGTGACCTCGGGGAACACGCCGTTCCCGGTGGTGATGGCGCGCGTGGAACGCGCCCGGATCATGGGGAGCGTGGTCTACACGGGCAGCGTGGCGGCCTTCAACGAGGAGGACGTCTACCCGCGCGTGGCGGGGCGAATCGTGGAGATCCCGGTCTATCCGGGCGACGCGGTGCGCCCTGGGCAGGTGCTGGCTCGCCTCGACAGCGTCGAGCTCTCCTCCAAGGTCGGGGAGGCCGAGGCCGCGGTGGCGGCGGCTCAGGCCAACCGGGCCCAGGCGGAGAAGGAGCTGGCCGCGATGGTCGCGGAAGCGGGCTATGCGCGGGCGGTGGCGGATCGCAGCGCCAAGCTCTTCGCCGTGGGGGCCGTGTCGCGACAAGAGTCCGAAAGCGATAGTGCCGCGGCGGTCGCGGGTGAGGCGAAGGTAGAGGCCGCCAGAGCTCGGCTCGAGGCGGCGGCCTCCATGCAGGCCCAGAGCGCGGCCATGCTGCGCACCGCGACCATCGTCCGCGACTACGTGACCATCGTCGCCTCGACTCCAGGCTACGTGGTCAAGCGGCTCGTCGCCCCGGGGGTTCTCGTCCAGCCCGGCATGGCCATCCTCAAGGTCGCCCAGATCGACCGGGTCCGCCTGCAGGCCAACGTCGGCGAGAAGGATCTGGCCTCGATCCGGGTGGGCTCGCCGGTTCGGGTGACGACGAGCGCAGCCGGCCAGTCTCCGCTGACCGTCAAGGTGACGTCGGTGTTCCCGTTCGTGGACCAGGGGCCGCGGACGGCGGTCGTCGAGGCGCTCGTGGACAACGCCGCCCGGCGGCTCCTGCCCGGCCAGTACATCACGATGCAGTTCGTGACCGGAGAGCGCGCGGCCGCGGTGACGGTTCCGGCCGGGGCGGTCACGCGGATGGGAGGGAAGGCGACCGTGTGGGTGGAAAAGGACGGGCGCGCGGAGCCACGAGCCGTAGTGACGGGCTTGCAGAACCCTGAGCGCGTCGAGATTGCCCAGGGGCTCGAGGGCGACGAGCGCGTCGTCACGCGGGGGCACGAGGGGCTGTACGCCGGCGCCCGCATCAGCGACGCCTCCAGCCCGGGAGCGGCTCCGCCTCAGGCGCCCGCCGGGAAGGAAGACATGCCGGGGATGAAGGAACCGACCGAAGCCCCCACCAAGCCCAAGGAGGGATCGCATGCGGGTCATTGATCTCGGGCCGTTTCGGCTGGCTCTGGCGCTGGTCCTGCCCGCCCTGCTGGGCCCCGGCGCGCTCGCCGCCGCTCAACCCCTTCCGCGGGTCGAAGGCGCCCTGACCATGGAGCAGTCGGTGGATCTCGCGCGGCAGAAGAGCCTCCGCGTCAAGGCGAGCGACGCCGATGCCCGGGCGGCGGACTCGATGCGGCGGGAAGCCCTGGCGCCCTTCTGGCCGCAGTTCTCCGCGAACGGCTACGTCAACGACCAGCGGATGGCGCCGAACGTGTACACGTCTGCGGGCAACACGATGGCCCGCAACTACCAGGTCTTCAACGCCGACCGCAATCGCGACGCGAATCTGACCGCGATGTATCCGCTCTTCTCCGGCGGGCGCGACTACTACGGGTACAAGGCGGCGGCGGCTCGGGCGGACGCGGCGCGACAGATGCTCCGCGGCGCCGAGGTGGACGTGGCGATGCAGGCACGGCTGGACTACATCGCCGTGCTGCGGGAGACGGAGAACGTCCGGGTCACCGGCGAGCTGCTCCGGGATGTGGAGGAGCGACTCCGGATCGGCCGGGAGATGTTCGACGCCGGGCGCGTTCCCCGATACTACCTGCTGCGCGACGAAGCCGAGCTGGCCAACGTGGTGCAGATGGACGCCATGGCGCGGAGCCGCGCGGATCTCTCGCTGGTATCGCTGAAGACCACGATGGGAGTCGATCTCTCGTCTCCCATCACGCTGGCC
This sequence comes from Candidatus Deferrimicrobiaceae bacterium, assembly GCA_035463855.1. Lineage (GTDB taxonomy): Bacteria > Methylomirabilota > Methylomirabilia > Rokubacteriales > CSP1-6 > CAMLFJ01. Next base: position 5,676 of record DATHSW010000331.1, read on the forward strand.
GACCGCCTCGAGTTCACGCCGACCACGCTGTCGGTCGGGGAAGGGATCCGGCAGGCGAGCGACGACCACCCGGATCTCAAGGCGGCGGCCAAGCAGCGGGAGGCCGCCCAGGCCGAGGTCCGGGCGGCCTACGGCAACTACTTCCCGCAGGTGTCCGTGGGCTACATGTACGACTGGGCCTGGATGAAGAACCGCGCCTGGGAGTCCCAGGCCGAGGGCCTCCGCTCGCGCGCCGACAGCGCCGAGGGCTATTCGGTGGGCGTCGTGGTGACGTTGCCACTCTTCGACGGATTCTCGAGAGAGAACGCCCTGAAGACGGCCAAGGCGAGGCTGGAGAAGGCACTCCAGTCCGAAGGTCTCGTCCGGCAGCAGATCGCCAAAGAGGTCAACCAGGCCGCTCTCATGCTCGCGGCGGCCGAGAAGAGCGTCGAAGCGAGTCGGAAGGGACTCGAGCAGGCCGATGAGGAGTTTCGCATCATCAAGGAGCGATTCGCCAGCGGGCGCGGAATCCAGCTGGAGATCCTGGACGCGCAGGTGAGTCTCACGCGGGCCCGGTTCAACGCGGTCGCCGCGCTCGCGGACTACAGCGGCGCCCTGGCCATGTGGCTCAGGGCGACGGGCCGGGTCCGCTGACCCGGCAACCATCAACCAGGGGAGGCGATGATGAGAAACGTCATGGGGGTGCTGGTGGGCATGGTGGCGCTCACGTTCGCGCTGGGGGTCGACGGTGCGTGGGCCGAGGCCAAGGTGACCGTGACGCGGGAGGAGAACAAGCCGCAGACGGTGGAGATCAAGGCCGGCGAGGAGGTGCGGTTCATCAACGCGTCGGGTAGCACCGCGCATGTCTGGTTCGCGGGGAACGACGCCGTCCGATTCTACGTCGGGAAGGCGGGGTCCACCATCAAGTTCGAGAAGCCCGGCACGTATGAGTACACGGTCCACGTGACCGCGGGGAAAGTTCACTCCCATACCGGCAGCGTGGTCGTGAAGTGAGACAACGTCGTGAACGGCTCCTCCTGGCGTGCGAGGTGCGAGCCGAGTTCGACGAGGCGTATGCGCGCTACGCGGCGGCCACGCCGGCACTTGTTCCACGCCCGCGTCGGACCACGCAGCGACGGCGGGCCTGAGGCTGCCCGATGGCCTCTCGATCGCCTCTCTGGCCCGGCCGGCCCTACCCGCTGGGCGCGACCTGGGATGGGGCCGGTGTGAACTTCGCGCTGTTCAGCGAGCACGCGACCGCCGTCGAGCTCTGTCTCTTCGACGGGCCGAACACCGGCCAGGCCCGGGAACAGATTGTCCTCCGCGAGCGGACCGATCTCGTCTGGCACGGGTACGTCCCCACCCTGGGCCCGGGTCAGCTCTACGGCTACCGGGTCCACGGGCCCCACGCCCCCGACCGGGGTCTCCGCTTCAATCCGGCCAAGCTGCTCATCGACCCCTACGCCCGCGCCCTCGCGGGGGAACTGCAGTGGAGGGACGAAGTCTTTGGCTACCGGGTGGGGGACCCCTCGGGGGACCTCTCACGCGATGACCGAGACTCGGCCGCCTTCGTGCCGCGGAGCGTGGTGATCGATCCGAGCTTCGATTGGGACGGAGACCGGCCCCCACGAACCCCCTGGCACCGCTCGGTCGTGTACGAGGCGCACGTGAAGGGCTTCACCGCCCGGCACTCCGGCGTCCCGGAGACGCTGCGGGGCACGTATTCCGGGCTCGATGCTCCGGCGGCGCTCGATCACCTCATCGGGCTCGGGATCACCGCGATCGAGCTCCTCCCGGTCCATCACCATGCGGACGAGCACGTCCTCGTGCAGCGCGGGCTTCGCGACTACTGGGGCTACAACTCGATCGCGTTCTTCGCCCCCCACGCCGCCTATGCCGCCGATGTCCGTCCGGGCGGCCAAGTGCGGGAGTTCAAGGCGATGGTCAAGGCCCTCCACCAGGCGGGCCTGGAGGTCATCCTCGACGTCGTCTACAACCACACCGCCGAAGGGAACCACCTCGGGCCGACCCTCGGCTTCCGCGGAATCGACAACCCGGCCTACTACCGGCTCGTCCCGGACCAGCCGCGCTACTACCAGGATTCCACCGGCTGCGGCAACACGCTCGATCTGAGGCAGCCCCGCGCCCTCCAGCTCCTGATGGACAGCCTGCGCTACTGGGTGCTGGACATGCACGTGGACGGGTTCCGCTTCGACCTCGCGCCGAGCCTGGCGCGGGAGGAGGGTGCGGTAAAGCACTCGGCCTGCTTCTTCGACGTGATTCGTCAGGACCCCGTGATCTCCCAGATCAAGCTGATCGCCGAGCCCTGGGACGTGGGCCCCGGCGGCTACCAGCTCGGCAACTTTCCGGTGGGCTGGGCCGAGTGGAACGGTCGGTACCGCGACGCGATCCGGCGGTACTGGCGCGGGGACCCCGGTCAGGTGGCCGAGCTGGCCTATCGGCTCACCGGCTCGAGCGACCTCTACCAGGACGATGGCCGCCGGCCCTACGCCAGCGTGAACTTCGTGACCGCCCACGACGGGTTCACCCTCGCCGATCTCGTCAGCTACGACGGGAAGCACAACGACGCCAACGGGGAAGGGAACCGTGATGGATCGGACGACAACCTCTCCTGGAACTCCGGAGCGGAGGGGCCAACGCAGGATCCGGCCATCCTTACGCTCCGCGAACGTCGGATACGCTCGTTCCTCGCGACCCTCTTCATCTCACAGGGCGTTCCCATGCTTTGCGGAGGGGATGAGATGGGCCGGACGCAGCAGGGGAACAACAATGCCTACTGCCAGGACAACGAGATCTCCTGGGTCGACTGGGCCCTGGACGACCGAGCCCAGAGCCTGCTCGCTTTCACGCGCAGGCTGATCCGGTTCCGGAAAGCCCAACCCGAGCTGCAGCGCCGCAAGTTCTTCCAGGGCCGCCCCCTGTGCTCGGCCAACATGAAGGACTTGACGTGGCACCGCCCGGATGGCGGCGAGATGGCGGAACCCGAGTGGCGGCAGTCCGCGCTGCGCGCCTTCGGGTTTCGGCTTTGCGGAGAGGCCATGGACGACGTCGATGAGCGGGGAGAGCCGATTACCGGCGACACCTTGCTCGTGCTGTTGAATGCCGAGGCGGAGTCCGTGGATTTCGCGCTACCTGCCGCGCATCCCGGCGTCGGATGGGAGGTGGTGGTCGACACGGGTGATGCGGGAATGCCGGAGCCGCCACCACGCCTCGACGAGGGGAGTCGTGCGGCCGTCGTTGGTCGGTCTCTCAAGGTGTTGCGGGCCTGGAAGACCTAGGCCAGAAGCGGGGGCAGGGAATGACCATGGTGAACTGCTGGTAGATCTGATCGAGTCCGGCCGGCTCAGGAAGATCTGACCGCATTGCCGGGTAGGCCAGAGCGTCATATCATCTGATGCTGATATGAAGAGCGCCGGAGCAGGTTCCCTGGGTCTACGGGCCAAGCTGTTCCGCGGGCTGGCCGATCCTTCGAGGCTCGGCGTGCTCGAGACGCTCCGGGAAAAACCGCTTCCCGTGAGCGAGGTGGTGACCCGCACCGGCCTCAGCCAACCAAACGTCTCGATGCACCTGGCCTGCCTGGCCGAGTGCGGCCTCGTCCAGTGGCAGCGACGCGGCAAGTTCGTGGACTACCGGATCGCTGACCGGCGGGTGCTCAGACTGCTCGATCAGGCAGAGGACCTGCTCCTTGGCGTCGGATCGCTCATCGAGGGCTGCCCGCGCTACCGGAGGACCGCTGCCGCCCATCCGGTCCGGCTGGTCCCTGGCACGAGGGGCAAACGATGACCCAGCGGCTCGAGCTCACGGTGCCCGAGCTGGATTGCGCCGACGAGGCCCGGCAGATCGAGGGGGCGCTGGGCCGGATGGACGGCGTGCTGGATGTCCAGACCGCCGTCGGCGCCCGCAGGGTGCTCGTTTCGTTCGATCCCGAGGCCGTGCGGCCGCAGGCCATCGAGGAGACGATCCGAGGGCTCGGGATGACGGTGAGCGACACGCCCGGGCCGGCCAGGCGCCGGCGATCACTCCCCGACGCTCTCGGCTGGGCCTTCGTGTCCATCGTTGCGCTCCTGACGTTGGCCGGGCTGGTTGCGGAGCGGGTGGGGATCGTGGACGCGGCCGTGGAGCGCATCCCGGCATGGCTGGCGGTCGCCGCTGTCCTCGCGGGCGGCTATCCGATCTTCGGGAACGTGATCCGAGCCATCCGGCGCCGGGCGGTGACCTCCCACGCCCTGATGACGCTCGGCATCGTGGGCGCCCTCGCAGTGGGACAGTACGCGGCGGCCGCGGTCATCGTGTTCTTCATGCGCCTCGCGGATTTCATCGAGGGCTATACGACGGAGCGTTCACGTCACGCGATCGAGGAGCTCTTGAAGCTGGCGCCCGACACCGCGCGGGTCGAGCGGGACGGTCGGGACGTCGAGGTGCCCGCGGAACAGGTCCGACCAGGTGAAGTCGTCCTGATCAAGTCCGGGGATCGCATCCCGGTGGACGGCGTCGTTGTGGACGGACGTGCCGCCGTGAATCAGGCCGCGATCACCGGCGAGTCTGTCCCGGTGGAGAAGGAGCCCGGGGCCGAGGTCTTCGCCGCGACGATGTGTGACCGCGGGGCCCTCCGCGTGCGGGTGGAGAAGGTCGGCAAGGACACGACGTTCGGCCAGATCCTGCGCCTCGTCGAGCAGGCCGAGGCGAACAAGGCCCCCGTCCAGCGCTTCGCGGACCGCGTCACGGCTTACTACATCCCGGTGGTGATCGCCATTGCCCTGGCGACCTACGCGATCAGTGGCAACGCCACCGCCGCGGTGGCGACCGTGCTGGTGGCGTGTTCCTGCGCGATCGCCATGGCGACGCCCACCACCGTGCTGGCGGCGGTGGGCTGGGCCGCGCGCCGCGGCATCGTCGTCAAGGGCGGCCGCTATCTCGAAGCCCTGGCTAAGGTCGACGTCCTCGTGATGGACAAGACCGGCACCGTAACCGTCGGGCGGCCGGAGGTGACCGACGTTCTGTCGGTAGGGGGCGCCACCGAAGAGAGCTTGCTCGCGGCGGCCGCTTCGCTCGAGCAGCGCTCGGAGCACCCGCTGGCGGACGGCATCGTGAGGGCGGTGGAGAAGGCGGGGCTCGTCCTCGAGAGCCCGACCAGATTCGAGGTCCATCCTGGGGAGGGTGTGACGGGGGAGCTAGGCGGAGAGGGCGTGATCTGCGGGACCGAGCGGCTCCTCGCGCGCCTGGGCGTCGAGGTGCCCGGAGCAATCCGCGAGCGCGTTGCGGCATTGGCCCGCGAGGGCAAGTCCCTCGTTCTGGTGGCGCGTGGCGGGCGTCTCGCCGGCTTGGTGGCGCTTGCCGATACGCTCCGTCCGGAGGTGGCGGCGGCGGTCGAGCAGATCCGGGCGCTCGGGATCCGTCGCGTCATCATGCTGACCGGCGATCGGGAACCCACCGCGGCCGCCGTGGCCGCCCGGCTCGGCATCGAGTTCGAGGCCGAGCTGCTTCCGGTGGAAAAGATCAGGGCCGTCGAGCGTCTGCAGCGTGAAGGGCACGTCGTCGCCATGGTGGGGGACGGGATCAACGACGCGCCGGCGCTGGCCCAGGCCGATGTCGGGGTCGCCATGGGGGTCGCCGGAACCGACGCCGCGATCGAGGCCGCGCACGTGGCGCTGATGCGGGACGATTGGCGGATGGTGCCGGAGGCGATCGCCCTCGGTCGCCGGGCCTTTCGGGTGATCGCGCAGAACCTCTGGTTCACGGTGGGCTACAACGCGGTGGGCATCCTTCTGGCCGCGACCGGTTGGCTGCCCCCGGTGGGGGCCGCGGCCGCGCAATCGCTCCCGGATGTCCTCGTCATGTTCAACTCGGCGCGGCTGCTGAGAAGTCACCCAATGGGGGACTGAGCGAGCCGGTATGACCGATTCCCGACCCGGCCTGCGCGCGATTCCGCGGGGCGTCTGGGCCCTCGGGTTCGTCAGCCTCTTCATGGATACCTCGTCGGAGCTGGTCCATGGCCTGCTGCCCGTCTTCCTCGTCTCGGTGCTCGGGGCGAGCATGACCTCCGTGGGCTTCATCGAGGGAGTGGCCGAGGCGACCGCGCTGGTCACCAGGATCTTCTCCGGCACGCTCAGCGACTACCTGGGCCGGCGCAAAGCCCTGACCGTGCTCGGGTATGGGCTCGCGGCCGTCACGAAGCCGCTATTCCCGCTGGCCGGATCCGTGGGCATGGTCCTGACCGCACGGTTCATCGATCGGATCGGCAAAGGCATCCGGGGTGCGCCCCGCGACGCCCTGGTGGCCGACCTCTCGCCACCTCATCTGCGGGGCGCCAGCTTCGGGCTCCGCCAGGCGCTGGACACGGTCGGCGCCTTCGCCGGGCCGGTCATCGCGATCGTCGCGATGGGACTGGTAGCGAACGACATCCGCGCGGTGTTCTGGATCGCGGTCATTCCCGCCCTGATGTCAATGGCGATCCTTCTCGCATTCGTCAACGAGCCTGATCGACGAGCCGATGGCAGTCCCACGCGTGTCCCGCTTCGCCTGGCCGAGCTCGCGACACTCCGCCCCGCCTATTGGGCGGTGGTGACGGTGGGCGCCGTCCTCACCCTGGCGCGATTCAGCGAGGCGTTCCTCGTGCTACGGGCGAGCGGCACCGGTCTGGTGATCACGTTCGTCCCGCTGGTGCTGGTCGTGATGAACGTCGCCTACGCGGCATCGGCCTATCCGGCGGGGGTCTGGTCAGACCGGGCCGGCCGTCGAGTCGTCCTGCTGGCCGGCGTCGCCGTGCTCGTGCTGGCCGACGTGGTCCTCGCGATGGCGTCGACTATCTGGCTCGTGATGGTCGGCGTGTTCCTGTGGGGATTGCACATGGGGCTGACCCAGGGCCTGCTGGCGACCATGGTGACGGACACTGCGCCGGCCAACCTCCGCGGCATCGCCTTCGGCGCGTTCAATCTCGTCTCCGGGTTCGCGATGCTCGCGGCGAGCGTGCTGGCCGGAGTGTTGTGGGATCGATTCGGGCCGAGCGGCACGTTTGCGGCCGGCGCAATGTTCAGCCTGATTTCGCTCGTCGGGTTTGCCCTCGTTGGACGTCAGCCGGACGCCGCTTGACTGACCAGCGATGGGCGCGCACGCTTGGGGGCACCATCGGGATCGCCCAGCTTGCGGGACCCGACGCCCACAGACCCCTGACGAGGAGGGCGACATGATACGAGGCTGGTGGACGTTCGTTGGGATCGTCCTGTGGTTGTGGCCCGTCATGGCCTCGGCTCAAGAGCGCCCATTCGAGAGAGGATGGGGCATGCATCCGATGTGGGGGGTCTGGGGAGTCTGGGGCATCGGGATGATGGTGATGATGCTCGTCTTCTGGGTCGTGGTGATCGTCGGCATCGTACTGGGGATCCGGTGGCTGGCGAGTCAGGGCAAGGAGCCGCGCTCGACAGATGCAGCGCTCGACATCCTCCGACAGCGCTACGCTCGCGGCGACATCAGCAAGGAAGAGTTCGAGGCGAAGAAGCGGGACCTCATGTGACCGCGGGTCTGCTGCGCCACCGCGTGCCCCTCGCCCAGAGGAGGGCCGCGATCAACGCGCCCACCATCCCGGCAGCTCCCCCGGCGGAGAATCCCGCCGGATACCCGCGATGGGTGATGACCGGGCCCAGGGCGAATGATCCGAGCGCGAGCCCCAGGTAGAGGGCCGTGCTGTAGCCTCCCATGACGATCCCGCGGCCGGCCGGCGGGGCGGAGCCGGCGAGGGCCACCCCGGTGGCAACACCGGCCGTGCCGCTGACCGCTCCGAAGACGGCGGCGAGCGCGAGCACCGCAGTCAGCTCGGTGGCATTCGGTAGGAGTGCCGTCACTACCGACCCGATCAGCACACCGCCGACTGCATACGGAACGCACCGCCCGGTACGATCCACCAGCCACCCGGCCGGAAAGCGTGCGATCGACCGGCTTCAACGTTCAGGTCCTGCATCCAGGAGGCGGCTGATGGATCTCTACAGGAGGTATCTGTTGCCGACGCTCACCGATCTGGCCATGCGGAGCGGGACGCTTCGCCGCGAGCGGGCGCGCTGGGTACCGCTGGCGCGAGGTGTGGTGCTCGAGGTCGGGGTGGGCTCCGGGCTCAACGTTCCGATCTACAGCCGGGACGTGCGGAAGCTCTACGCGCTCGACCCGTCGGAAGAGCTGCTCCGGATGGCCCGCTCGCGGGCGGCCCGCGCGGCCTTCCCGGTGCAGTTCCTGTGCCGTCCGGCAGAGGCTATCCCGCTCGAGGTCGGGTCGGTTGACGATGTCGTCACGACCTGGACGCTCTGCACGATTCCGGATCCGGTTGCGGCTCTTCAGGAGATACGGCGCGTGCTACGGCCAGAGGGCCGGCTGATCTTCATCGAGCATGGGCGTTCGCCGGATCCGGAAGTTGTCCGATGGCAGGACCGGCTCACGCCGTTCTGGCGGCGGGTGGCGGGTGGCTGCCACCTGAACCGATCGATCGATCGGCTGCTGCGAGGCGGCGGGTTCGAGGCCTCGGAGATGTGCCGGGGCTACGTCGCGGGACCCCGGGTGGGCTCGTACCTCTATCGCGGC
>DATHSW010000332.1:0-12402 GCA_035463855.1 Candidatus Deferrimicrobiaceae bacterium
CGAGCTGCGCAAGCAGGCGGAGGCGTTCAGCAAGCAGGCCAACTGCACGGTCCGCGTGGACACGATGGCGCACCTGCAGATGCCCGCCAAGGTGGCCGCGGAGGCACAGTCGCAGTCCGGGCACGACATGTTCCGGACCGCTGGCTCCGACTGCTTCCTCTTCGAGAACCAGCTGGCCAACGTGGACGACGTGATCGGCAAGCTCGGCAAGCAGTACGGCGGCTGGTACCCCTTCGCGGCCGAGTCGCACCAGGCCAAGTCCGGCTGGAAGGGCGTGCCGTGGTTCTGGATCTCGTTCCCGGCCACCTACAACCAGGCTCACTTCAAGAAAGCGGGCTTCGAGAACGGGCCCAAGACGTGGGACGAGCTCCTCAAGATGGGGAAGGTCCTCAAGAAGCAGGGCAACCCGGTGGGTATCCCGATCAGCCACTGCTCGGACGCCCACTCGACCTACTGGTCGGTGGCCTGGTCGTACGGCGCCAAGGTCATCGAGGCCGACGGCAAGACCCCGGCCATCGTCTCCGACAAGACCGCCCAGGTCATCGAGTGGTACAAGGAGCTCTACAAGGACGCGATGGAGCCGGAGGTCCTGTCCTGGGACGATGCCTCGAACAACCGCTTCATGCTGTCCGGCAAGGGCTCCTGGATCCACAATCCGATCAGCCCGTACAACGCCGCCCTCGCCAACAAGCAGCCGATCGCCGACGACATCAACCACCACAATAGCCCGGGGGGACCCGCGGGCACCCACTCGGCGCCCCCCATCCTGGGGCTCGGCGTCTGGAAGTTCTCGAAGAACCAGGAGCTGGCCAAGGAGTTCATCCAGTTCCTGTTCAAGAAGGAGAACTTCGACGCCTGGATCGTGGCCTCCAACGCCTTCAATCACCCGCCGCTCAAGAACATGGCCGATCATCCGATCTGGGCGCGGAACCCCAAGTTCGCCATGCTCCCCAAGGAGGCCGAGTTCGCCCACCCGCGCGGCTGGCCGGCCAAGCCGAACGAGGCGGTGCAGCGCATCGACAACAACTACATCATGACCGACATGGTGGCGAAGGCCGTCAACGGCATGCCGACCAAGCGCGCCATGGACTGGGGGCAGCAGCAGGTCGCCCTCGCGCTCAAGGGCCAGCTCAAAGCCGGCTAGCCGCGCGTCGAAGTGACTGCCGTTCGAGCGCTGATCTAGCATGGCCGTCGGCCCGCGTGTCCTCGAGGTGACCGGCTCCCCGGGAGCCGGTCGCCTCGCGCAGCTTCGGGGGTGGTGGGAGCGGGAGGAGGTCTTCGGCTATGGGCTGGTCCTGCCCGCTCTCGCCCTCCTCATATCGCTGGTGGCCTTCCCGTTCGGGATGGCCATCTACTTCAGCCTGTCCGACTACTGGGTCGGCTCGCCCGGCGCCTTCGTCGGCCTCGACAACTACCGGGCGATCCTGGCCAACGAGGTCTTCCGGCAGACCGTCCTCAACTCCTTCGTCTTCACGGGGATCGCGCTCAGCCTCAAGGCGGTCCTCGGGGTGTGGCTCGCGCTCCTGCTCGCTCGTGATCTCCGGTTCAAGCGGCTGATCCGGGGGGCGGTGCTCCTGCCCTTCGTCATCCCCACCGCGCTCTCCACGCTCGGCTGGTGGTGGATGTTCGACTCGCTCTACAGCGTGGTCAACTGGACCGCCATCCGCATCGGCCTCATCAACCCGCCCGGGCCGAACTGGCTCGGCCAGGCCGCCTACGCGATGGCCGCGGTCATCACCGTCAACGTGTGGCGGGGGCTGCCGTTCTTCGCGATCACCACGCTGGCGGGTCTCGTGGCCATCCCCCGCGAGTTCTACGAGGCGGCCGAGGTCGACGGCGCGAGCTCGTGGGCGCGCTTCTGGCACGTGACGCTCCCGCTCCTCAAGCCGGTGCTCGCCGTCGTCATCCTCTTCTCGACGATCTTCACGTTCGCCGATTTCAACATCGTGTACGTGCTGACCCGGGGCGGGCCGGTCAACACCACGCACCTCTTCGCGACCCTGGCCTATCAGGTGGGGCTCAACGGGGGCAACCTCGGCCAGGGCGCCGCCATCGCGCTCTTCCTCTTCCCGCTGCTGGGCGCGGTCGTCTTCTTTCAGCTCCGCTTCATCCGGAAGGAGTGAGCGTGGCGGTCGCGGCCAGTCGGAGCTTCAAGATCCGGTCGGCGGCCTTCGGCTACGCCAACCTGCTGCCCTTCGTCTTCTTCGCCCTCTTCCCCTTCTACTTCATGCTCGTGACGTCCTTCAAGTCGAACGCCGAGCTCTACAACCTCAAGTCGATCCCGTTCACGGTCGAGGCGCCGATCGTCGAGCACTACACGTTCCTGTTCTTCCGGACCGAGTTCTTGACCTGGATGACGAACAGCCTGATCGTCGCGGTGGTCGCGACCGGGATCTCGGTGGTGATCTCGATCCTCGCCGGTTACAGCCTGTCCCGGCTCCGCTTTCGCGGGGCGGGTTCCTTCGGCACCGCCGTCTTCATCACCTACCTGGTGCCCCCGACCCTGCTGTTCCTGCCGCTGTCCCAGGTGGTCTCGTGGCTCGGGATCTCCGACTCGATCGTCTCGCTGATGGTGACCTACCCCACCTTCCTGGTGCCGTTCTGCACCTGGCTCCTCATGGGGTACTTCCGCACCATCCCGAAGGAGATCGAGGAGTGTGCGCTGGTGGATGGGGCCACCCGCATGCAGACGCTGCTCCAGATCGTGCTCCCGATGGCGATCCCCGGCATCATCTGCGCGCTGCTGTTCAGCTTCACTCTGTGCTGGAACGAGTTCACCTACGCGCTGACCTTCATCTCGCAGTCCGCGAACAAGACGGCGGTGGTGGGCGTGACCGCGGATCTCATCCGCGGTGACATCTACTACTGGGGCTCGCTCATGGCGGGCGCGGTGCTGGCGAGCGTGCCCATCGTCATCGTGTACGTGCTCTTCCTCGACTAGTACGTCTCCGGCCTCACCGCCGGCGCGGTGAAGGGCTAGCGGAGCGCGCGCCCTCCTCGGCTCGCGCGCCACCCTCAGAGCATCGCGGCGATCGCCTTGCCGACCTCGGCGGTGGTCGCGGTGCCGCCGAGGTCGCGGGTCAGCCCCTTGCCCTCCGCCACGAAGCGCTCGATCGCGGCCACCACCGCCTGGGCCGCCTCCGGGTGGCCGAGGTGGTCGAGCATCATGGCGCCGGTCCAGATCTGGGCGATGGGATTGGCGATCCCCTTGCCCGCGATGTCCGGGGCGGAGCCGTGCACCGGCTCGAACATGGAGGGATACTCCTTCTCGGGGTTGATGTTGCCGCCCGGGGCGATCCCGATCGAGCCCGCGATGGCCGGGCCCAGGTCGGACAGGATGTCGCCGAAGAGGTTGGAGGCCACCACCACGTCGAACCAGTCGGGGTGCTGGACGAAGTGGGCGGTGAGGATGTCGATGTGGTACTGGCTGGTCTTCACGTCGGGGTAGCTCTTCGCCATCGCCGCGAAGCGCTCGTCCCAGAACGGCATGCTGTGGATGATCCCGTTCGACTTGGTGGCCGAGGTGACGTGGCGTCGGGGGCGCTTCCGGGCCAGCTCGAACGCGTAGCGGATCACCCGGTCGCAGCCCCGGCGGGTGAACACCGACTGCTGGACGGCCAGCTCGTGGGGCGTGTCGCGATAGAGCCGGCCGCCGATCTCCGAGTACTCGCCCTCGTTGTTCTCGCGGACGATCAGCATGTCGATGTCCGCGGGGCCGCGGCCGGCCAGCGGCGAGCGCACCCCGCGCAGCAGGCGCACCGGCCGCAGGTTCACGTATTGCTGGAACTCGCGGCGGATCGGGATGAGGAGGCCCCACAGGGACACGTGATCCGGGACCCCGGGGAAGCCGACCGCCCCCAGGTAGATGGCGTCGAAGCGGCGGAGCTGGTCGAGCCCGTCCTCGGGCATCATGCGCCCGGTGCGGGTGTAGACCTCGCAGCTCCAGTCGAAGTGGCTCCAGGCGAAGTCCACGCCGAAGCGCCGCCCCGCCGCCTCCAGCACCCGGATGCCCTCGGGCAGGACCTCCTTGCCGATGCCGTCGCCGGGAATCACCGCGATCCGATGCGTCATGGGAAGCCTCCTCAGCGCTGAGAGATGATGACCTGGGGACCGGCCGGCCCCGGCACGCGGAGCTCGCTGCGCGGGAAGCCGGCGCGGCGGAACATGGCGTCGAGCTCGGCGAACGTGTACGCGTCGCCGGCCGGCGTCGAGCAGAGCATCACGAGACCGAACATCGCCGCGTGCGGAGGCGTCACCCGTCCCTCGTCGGGCACGAGCTCGACCGTCACCACCCGGCCTCCGGGCGCGAGCGCCTCGCCCACCTTGCCGAGAAACCGCTCGCAGGTGGGCGGATCGAAGTGGTGGAGGAAGTTCGGCAGCAGCACCAGGTCGTACGGCCCGCCCAGGGGCGTCTCGAACGCGCTGCCCGCGAGCGGGCGAAAGCGGCCGTCGACGCCCGCCGCGCGCGCGTTCTCCCCCGCCACCGCCAGCACCGCCGGCCAGTCCAGCGCGGTGACCTCCGCGCGAGGGTACTCCTCCGCGAACGCGATGCCGAAGACGCCGTGGCCGGCCGCCACGTCGAGCACCCGCAGCGGGCGCGCCGGCTCCACCGCGACCAGGTCCACCACCACCCGCGCGGGCCCCCGCATCAGGGGCGCCATGGCCCGGGCGAAGCGCACCCACACCGGATGCTCCGGCGCGATCGTCCCCGCCTCGGCCAGCGCGGTGCCCCCGCGGCGCACCGCCTGGCCCACGTCCGCGAAGGCCTCGCGGATCTCGGGCGCGTAGAGAAAATCCGCGGCCCCTCCCACATAGGTGGGCGAGCCCCGGTCGAGGAAGGCGGCGGAGTCGGCGGTCAGCGCGTAGCGGTCGCCGTCCTTGTGCAGGAAGCCGGCGGCGGTGAGGTAGTCGCAGAGGATGCGCGTGCCGCGCGCGGAGGCCCCGCAGCGCTCCGCCAGCGCCTTCACGGTGCTCGCGCCCGCCCCGATCGCGGTGAAGAGGTCCAGGTCGAGCGCGCCCTTGAGCGCCGCGCTGCGCTGGTACGCGGTCATGGCGCCGAGGAACGGGTCAGGCGAGGGCGGCGGCGCTCCCGCCGCCCCGTCGCGGTCGAGCAGGCGGAGGAGCTCCCGCGGGCGGAGGTGCATCCGGAGAAGACCCCGCCCCGGGGCCACCGGCCCCGCGCACTCGACGACCGCGACGCCGCTCTTGGCCATCTCGACGCGCGCGCGACCGTCGCGATCGATCAGCAGCGCGGCCAGCCGCGAGAGGGTCGGCTCGTGCCCGACCGCGAGGACGGCGCCGGTCTCGAGCGCGGCGAGCCCGGCCAGCGTCGAGGCCGGCTCGGCGCGATCGCCGAGCAGCTCGGTCGCCTCGGGCGCGGGCGCGCCGCCGTAGGCTCGGGCGGTGATCTCCGCGGTCTCGCGCGCGCGCGCGAGCGGGCTCGTGAGGAGGCGGTCGAAGCGCACGCCCATGCGACACAGCGCCTCGGCCACCGTGGCGTGCTCACGGCGGCCCGCCTCGGTGAGTGGACGCTGCCGGTCGTCCGGCCATCGGCGTTCGTCCGCCTCGCCGGCCTCCGCGTGTCGCATCAGGATCAGGAGCACGGCGTCTAATATCTCACGATCCGCCGCGCCCACGTACCGCGCGGTCGGCGCCTCGCGTGGTATTCTCGACGCCCGTGAAGATGAAGTGGATGTTCGTGGTCTTCGGACCGGCCCTGCTCATGGTCATCGGGAGCATCCTCGTGATGCTCTTCGTTCCTCATCCGGTCCCCAGGACGGCCAGTGGCGGCCAGCGCCTCTACCTGGCCCACTGCGCCACCTGCCACGGGGCGGACGGGCGCGGCTCCTGGCGGGCCACGATCTTCCTGATGCGCCCCGGTGACCTCTCCGATCCGCGCCTCATGGATCGGCTCCCGGACGACTACCTGTTCACGCTGATCAAGAACGGGGGGGCGACGATCGGCAAGCCGGGGATGCCGGCCTTCGGCTACCACCTGAAGGACGAGGAGATCCGGGAACTGGGGCGCTACCTGCGCGCCGTGCCGAAGCGCTAGCGGGCGCGGCCGGCTAGCCGCGCGGGCGGATGTCCGACATCGTCGCGCCCAGCACCGCCTTGTCGAAGGGCTTGTTGATCACGAAGTTCACGCGGCTGCGCTCCTCGTGGGTGATCTCGGTCTCGCCCCACCCGGTGATGAGCCCCACCGGCAGGCGCGGCCACCGCGCCTGGATGGCCGCGGCCACGTCCCAGCCGGTCATGTCGGGCATGCCGAGGTCGCTGATCACCACGTCCACCAGCTCCGGGTTCGACTCGAGATAGGACAAGCCCTCGCGCCCACCGGGAGCCTGGGTCACCGAGTGCCCCTGCTCCTCGAGCATCTCGGCCAGCGTGCTGCGCACCTGCAGCTCGTCGTCGATGACCAGGATGCGCAGCGGCAGCGCGGGCGCCTTGGGCGCGGCGGTCGTGGTCTTGCTGATCGCGGTCGCCGCGGACGCGGTCGGGAGGCTCACCTCCACCGTGGTGCCCTGCCCTTCCGTGCTCTCCACGGTCAGGGTCCCGCCGTAGCGCTGCACGGTGCCGTAGGCCACGCTGAGCCCCAGCCCGGTGGCCTTGGGCCCCTTGGTGGTGAAGAACGGCTCGAGCGCCCGGCGCCGCACTTCCTCCGGCATGCCCACACCGGTGTCGGTGACCGAGCAGTAGACCCGATCGTCCTTGGCCCACGTCCGGAGGGTGATGCGGCCGCCCTGGCTGATGGCGTCGGCGGCATTGAGCAGCAGGTTCATCAGGACTTCTCGGAGAGGCGCTGGTTCGCCGGCCGCCGCCCCAATGACCCCCGACTCCACCGACACCTCGATGCGGCTGCCGCGCAGCTGCGCCTCGTCCTGCCAGCGCGGCCGCGTCAGCTCCACGACCTCCTGCACGAGCTGGTTGAGGTCCACCGCGACCGCGTCGGACACCGGTTGCACCCGGCTGAACCGTTGCACCCGCCGCACCACCTCCGCACCGTCCTGAGCGGTGCGCTGGATGATCTCGAGCGAGCGCCGGACCCCCGTCTCCTGGACCTTGCCCATCAGGAGCTCGACCCGTCCCAGGATCACCGCGAAGAGGTTGTTGAGGTGGTGGGCCATCCCGGAGGACAGCTGGCCCATCGCGCGCAGCGTCTCGCCGCGCACGAGCTGCGTCTGGGTGGACTTGAGATCGTCCACCACGTTCTGGAGCTGCGAGGCCGAGGACTGCGCTTCCTCCAGGAGGCGCGAGTTGTCGACCGCGTAGCCGATGTAGGTCATGAGCGCGTTCAGGAACTGGAGGTCGGTGGAGCTGAACGGCGGCGGCCGGTGCGCGTCCGAGATCGCACTGTCGCGCTTCTTGGCCATGTTGATCACGCCGATCACGCGGTCGCCCACCCGGATCGGCATGCAGATGAACGAGCCGTTGCCGTACTGGGGATCGTTGGCCTTGTTGAAGCGGGGATCCGAGGCGATGTCGTCCACCAGCACCGGCTCGCCCATCTCCACCACCTTGCCGGCCACGCCCTCGCCCACCTTCACCTCGACCGCCGGGACCACCGCGTCGGGGATCCCGCGGGAGGCCGCGAGCTTCAGGACCGTCCGGTCGCGATCGAGGATCATGATGGAGCCGACGGTGGCGCGCACCGCGCGCATGGTGGACTGCAGCACGAGGCCCAGCAAGTCCTGGATGCGGGGGATCCGGGCGGCCAGCTCCACCATCTCGTTCAGCGTGCCGAGCTTGAAGACCAGATCCTCGAGCCGCTGGGTGGAGCCCCGCAGGTCGTCGAGCATGTGGTAGAAGGCGTCGCGCACCTGCCCGATCTCGGTGACCTCGCCGAGCCCGGGCACCGCGGCGGTCGCGACACGGTCCGCCCGGCGCAACGCCTCCGGCTTCATCTCGCTCGGGGACAGGAAGCCCTGGGCGAGCTGCGCGATCTGATCCACCATCTTGCGGAACACCACGAAGCCCAGGATGGACACGCCGATCGCGGCGAGAAGGCCGAGCTGGGCTTCCGTGTTGTGCAGCATCTCGTGGCGCGACAGCAGGTAGACGAACAGCAGAATGGGCAGGAGCGCGACGAGCGCGAAGACGACCGAGGCGGCCTCGCGGAGGCTCATGGTCCGGGAGCGGCGCCGATTCTTCGCCATGGTCTCCTTACCTTAGCAAGGGTGGCGGATCTAACGAACCTTTTGGATCTCGACGGCCACCAGCCGGTCCTGCTCCTGGCGGACCGTGATCCGGACGCGGTCACCGCGGTGCAGGTCGGCTCCATCCAGCAGCGCGCTGGATTCGGCGAAGAGCGCCATCGACTCCATCTCGTCCATGAAACCCGGGACCTTGTCGTGACGGATCAGGATCAGGGTGGGCCCGCTGCGCGCTTCGAAGATCCCGGTGACCCGGTAGAGCCCGCGCCCCGGAAAGGCGGCCCGGTAGGTTCCCCAGATGCCGGCGGCGAAGCCCGCGAGGAGCAGCAGGAAGAGCGCGGGAACCGCCGCGCGTCGAAGCGCGATCGCGGCTACTCGAGCTCGTCCCTGGGGGGAATCTTGCCCGCCACGTGCTCGGGCGTCAGCACCCAGGTGCCGCCGCAGCCTTCCTTGAAGGTGGCCACCGCGGCGCGGTAGGCGGTGCCCAGCGTGACCAGCGTGACCACGGCGCTGGCGACGGTGCCGAGGCCGCAGACGATGGCCTTGCCGGGCACGTACGCCACGTTCAGCACTCCGGCGCCGACCCGATCTCCGTCGGAGACCTCGACGTCAGGCGCACCCTGGGTCACCTGGGCCACGGCCGCCCGCGTCAGCAGCGGGCTCGTCAGCGCCATCACGGCGACGAGCAGCCCGCACAGCCACTTCGTGGCATCCCGCATGGTGTGTCTCCTCTCCCGGCGTTGTGCGTATCTGCCGTACGCATCTAAAGTACACGAGTTGAATATCTGCACCTACATGCGCGACCCGCCGGGCGGGCGGGCCCGGCCGCGGTCCCGGCCGGCCCCGGGGGGGCGCCGCCCGGAACATCCTTCCAGATCAACACTTTGCTCGCGATTGCCCACCCCTCGACATCGCTCGGCCGGGGTCGTAGACTCTCGTGGTGCCGGCCTCGGCGCCGGCCCACCATCGGCCCCAGCAAGGAGACACGCCCATGAGGATCGTCCGCTTCTCCCAGAATGGTCACGCTCCCCGGCTCGGCTGCTTCCTCGGGCAGGACCGCATCGCCGATCTCGAGGCGAGCGCCGCCGCGTTCCTGGCATCGAAGGGCGTGGTGCGCGCGGCCGTCATCGCGGAGGCGATGTTTCCCCACGACAGCACGCGAGGATTCCTGGAGGGCGGCAGCGCCAGCCAGGACATGCTGACCGCCATGTTGGACGCGGCGCGCGCGGGCAAGTTCCAGCCGGTGGCCCACCCGCTCAGCTCGGTGCGGCTGCACGCCCCGATCGCGGACCCGGGCAAGTTCATCTGCATCGGGCTCAACTACAAGGACCACGCGGCCGAGACCAACAATCCGGCGCCCAAGCAGCCGCCGGTCTTCCCCAAGTGGTCCAACGCGATCCAGGACCCCGGCGAGCCGGTCCTGCGGCCGCGCGGGGAGAAGACGTTCGACTGGGAGGTGGAGCTGGGCGTGGTGATCGGACGCACCGCCCGCTTCGTCAAGCGAGAGCAGGCCCTCGACTACGTCTACGGGTACACCATCATCAACGACGTGAGCGCGCGCGACTTCCAGTTCCACACCACTCAGTGGGGCGCGGGCAAGGTGGGCGACACCCTGGCCCCGGTCGGCCCCTACATCGCGGACCGCGCGGAGATCCCCGATCCGCACGTGCTCGACCTCAAGCTCTGGGTGAACGGCCAGCTCATGCAGAACGGCTCCACCCGCAACTTCATCTTCGACGTGGGCTACATCATCCAGTACCTCA
This sequence comes from Candidatus Deferrimicrobiaceae bacterium, assembly GCA_035463855.1. GTDB lineage: Bacteria > Methylomirabilota > Methylomirabilia > Rokubacteriales > CSP1-6 > CAMLFJ01. The sequence continues at coordinate 9,917 of DATHSW010000332.1, forward strand.
CCGGCTTCATGACGCTGTCGCCGGGCGACCTCATCGCCACCGGCACGCCGGCGGGGGTGGGCTTCTCGCGCAAGCCGCAGGTGACGCTCCAGCCCGGTGACACCATGAAGCTCGAGATCACCGGGCTCGGCACGCTCGAGAACACCGTGAAGGACGCGTAGGGGCCGCCCGCCGATGGCGGTCCGGTCGTTCCTGCACTACGCCCTGGAAGTGCCCGACCAGGCCGTCGGGCAGCGCTTCTACGAGGACTTCGGCCTGGTGGACGGCACCGGCTCGAGCGACGCGGTGCGCCTGCGGCCCGAGCGCCTCGGGCGCGACGCGGTGCTCCTCTACGGCGGCGCGCGCAAGCGCCTGCATCACCTCTGCTACGGCGCCCCCGGGGAGGACTTCGCGCGGGTGCGCGAGTCGCTCCGCCGCGCGGGGGTCTCCGAGGTGGACGCGCCCGCCGGCGCCCCCGAGGGCGGCATCTGGTTCCGCGATCCGGACGGCAATACGGTGAACGTCCGCGACGAGGACCCGCCGGCCCCGCCCGCCGACCCGCCGGTGGCCCTCAACGGCCCCGGCTACACCCAGCGCGAGGCGGCCCGCGGGTACCCCGAGCGCGGCCTGCGGGTGGCGCCGCGCAAGCTCGGCCACGTGCTGCTCTTCACCCCGGACATGGAGCGCCTCATGCGCTTCTACACCGGACCGCTCGGCATGAAGCTCTCCGACCGCTCGCGCGGCATCATCGCCTTCCTGCGCTGCAACACCGATCACCACACCCTGGCCCTGCTGTCCTCGCGCGCCCCGGGCTTCCACCACGCCTCGTTCCAGGTGGGCAGCGTGGACGAGATCGCGATGGGCGCGGTGCGCATGGCCGAGCGGGGCTGGCAGCCCGGCTGGGGCCTCGGGCGCCACGTGATCGGATCCAACTTCTTCTTCTATCTACGCGACCCGTGGGGCAGCTTCAGCGAGTACTACTTCGACCTCGACTACATCCCGGAGAACTGCGCGTGGGAGCCGCGGGACTTTCCGCCGGAAGACTCCCTCTACGTGTGGGGCCCGCCGTGCCCGGCCGACTTCGGGGAAAACAAGGAAGCATGGACCTAGAGTTCCTCCATTCGCTCGTGCAGCCCGCCACCACCAAGATCGTGCTCTGCTCGCTCGACGGCCTGGGCGGCCTGCCCCGGCCCGGGACGGGCAAGAGCGAGCTGGAAACCGCGCGCATCCCCATCCTGCACGCCCTCGCCGGCCGATCCGCGTGCGGGCTCCTGCGCCACGTGGGGCCCGGCATCACCCCGGGCAGCGGCCCTGGCCACCTCGGCCTCTTCGGCTACGATCCGCTGCGCTATCCGGTGGGCCGCGGCGTGCTCGAGGCCCTCGGGATCGACTTCGAGCTGCAGCCGGGCGACGTGGCCGCGCGCGGGAACTTCTGCACGGTGGACGGCCGCGGCGACATCACCGACCGGCGCGCCGGGCGGATCGCCACCGAGGTGTGCGTCCGGCTGGTCGAGCGGCTGCGCCAGATCCGCCTCGACGGCGTGGAGCTCCTCGTCGAGCCCGTGAAGGAGCACCGCTTCGTCCTCGTCCTGCGTGGCGGAGATCTGTCCGGCCGTCTCTCGGAGACGGACCCCCAGCAGCTCGGGGTCCCGCCCCTGCCGGTCCGCGCGCTCGCGCCGGAGGCGGCCAAGACGGCCGCGCTCGTGAACGCCTTCGTGGAGGCGGCACGCCCCCGGCTGCGCGACGCGGCGCCCGCCAACATGCTCCTGCTGCGCGGCTTCGACCAGCGGCCGCGCCTGCCCCTCTTCCCGGAGACGTTCGGGCTGCGGGCCGCCGCCATCGCGGCCTATCCGATGTACCGGGGGCTGGCCCGCCTCGTCGGGATGGACGTGCTGAAGACGGGCGGCACGTTCGCGGAGGAGCTCGACACGCTCGAGCAGCAGTGGGAGCACCACGACTTCTTCTTCCTGCACTACAAGGACACCGACAAGGCGGGTGAGGACGGCGACTTCGACGCCAAGGTCGCCGCGCTCGAGCGCTTCGACGCGATCCTGCCGCGCGTGCTCGCGCTCGGGCCCGACGTCCTCGCCGTCTCGGGCGATCACGCGACCCCGTCCATCCTCAAGGGCCACGGCTGGCAGGGTGTGCCCGCGCTCCTCGCGAGCCCCTACTGTGGGGCCGACCCGGTGAGCCGCTTCACGGAGCGGGACTGCGTGGGCGGCTCGCTCGGGGTGATCCCCGCCCAGGACCTGATGCCTCTCATCATGGCCAACGCCCTCCGCTTCACCAAGTACGGGGCGTAAAAGCTGACTCGCGGTATCCTGGGCCCAAGACCATGAGGCGCTCCTCCTGCCTCCTGTCCGCCGCGGTCCTGCTCGCCCTCGGGGTGATCGGGCTGGCGGTGCCGACCCGCGAGCCCGTAGCGCCCGCGCCGACCGAGGCCCTCGCGCCCGCGCCGGCCGCCGACGCCCCGGAGCCGGTGGAGATCGTGCTGAAGCGCGGCGAGA
>DATHSW010000333.1:0-5318 GCA_035463855.1 Candidatus Deferrimicrobiaceae bacterium
GCCATGGCCTCCTTGTCGCGGAAGGCGCTGTGGAACATCTCGGTGTCCACCGGGCCCGGGTGGACCGAGTTGCAGCGGATCTTGTCCTTGGCGTGCTGGCTCGCGGTCACCTTGGTGAAGATCCGGATGGCGCCCTTGCTCGCCGCGTAGGCCGGCTCCTGCTGGAGCGACTGGCCGATGCCCGCGATCGAGGAGATGTTCACGATCGACCCGCCGCCGGCCCGGCGCATCGCCGGGATCGCGTACTTGGTGCCGAGGAACACGCCCTTGGCGTTCACCGCCATCACCTGGTCCCACTCGGCCACCGTGCGCTCCTCGATCGGCACGCGCGGGATGGTGATCGCCGCGTTGTTGATCAGGACGTCGAGCTTGCCGTAGCGGTCGGTCGCGGTCCGCACCGCGGCCTGCCAGTCCGCCTCGCTCGTCACGTCCAGGTGGAGATAGGTGGCCTCGCCGCCGGCCGCGCGGATCGCCGCCTCGACCTTCTTGCCCTCGTCGTCCCGGACGTCGCCGAAGACGACCTTTGCGCCCTCCCGGGTGAAGGTCTCCGCCTCCGCCGCGCCCTGGCCGCGCGCCCCGCCGCTGATCAGCGCCACCTTGCCGTCGAGCTTGCCCATGGCCCGAGATCATACGCCGGGTCGCGCCGTCGCGGCGACCTCGTTGACAAGGCGGGACGGCCGTGCGACAGAATCGCCCATGCTGGAGGAGCCGACCTCGCTGCGGATCGACGACCCGGGCGTCCGCGCGCTCTTCACCGAGCCCGCCCGGTTCCAGTCCTGGCTGGACGTCGAGGCCGCGCTGGCGAAGGCGCAGGCCGAGCTGGGCGTCATCCCCGAGGCCGCCGCCCGCGAGATCGTCCGCAAGGCGCACCTGTCGTATCTCGACCTCGCGGCGGTCCGCGAGGGCCTGGCCCGCACCGGGCATCCGCTGGTGCCGCTGGTCTGGGAGCTGGATCGCGCCTGCGAGGGCGACGCCGGCGGCTACGTGCACTGGGGCGCGACCACCCAGAACGTCACCCAGACCGGCCAGCTCCTCCAGGTGCGCCGGGCCCACGACATCTTCCAGCGCCAGCTCGCCGCCATCCTGACCACGCTGGCCGACCTGGCCGAGGGCACCCAGGACGTGCTGCTCCCGGGCCGCACCCACGGCCAGCACGCGGTGCCCGCCACCTTCGGCTTCAAGGTGGCGGTGTGGATCGACGAGCTGGGCCGCCACGTGGAGCGGCTGCAGGGCTGCGAGGGGCGGGTGTTCGTGGCGATGCTGGGCGGCGGCGCGGGCACGCTGGCCTCGCTGGGCGAGCTGGGCCTGGCCACCCAGGAGCGGATGGCGGCCCACCTCGGCATGCGGCCGATGCCCTTGCCCGCGCGCACCATCGGCGACCACCAGGCCGAGTACGTGCTGCTGCTCGGCATGCTCGCGGCCACCTGCAGCAAGATCGGGCGCGAGATCTACACGCTGATGAAGCAGGAGTTCGGCGAGGTGGAGGAGCCGGTGCCGCCCGGCACGGTGGGCAGCAGCACGATGCCGCAGAAGCGCAATCCGAAGCTCTCGCAGGACATCATTGCCGCGGCGGCTCAGATCCGCGCGCTCGCCCCGCTGGCGCTCGAGGCCATGCAGACCGAGCACGAGGCCGACCGCACCACCAGCATCATGATGAGCCGGGCGATCGTGCAGGCCTGCGAGCTGACCGGGGACATGCTGCAGCGGATGATGGCGCTCTTCGACGGGCTCCAGGTCTTCCCGGACCGGATGCGGGAGAACCTCGACCTCTCGGGCGGCCTGATCATGGCCGAGGCGCTGATGCTCGAGCTGGGCAAGCAGATCGGCCGGCAGCGGGCCCACGACGCGGTCTACGAGGCCGCGCAGGCCTCGGTCACCCAGTCCCGCCCGTTCCGCGAGATGCTGGCGCTCGACCCCCACGTGAGCGCCGGCCTCACCCCGGCGCAGATGGAGGCGCTGCTCGATCCCGCGCGCTACACCGGGCTCTGCCGCGAGTTCGCCGAGCGCGGCGCCGCCCAGGCCCGCGCCATCGCCTCCGCCATCCTGAGGGCGGGGTCAGGTCTTACATTCCGACATTTTTCAGATGGTAGGTGAGTCGCTGAGCGCCAAGAATGTAGGAATGTAAGACCTGACCCCATTCCGGAGGACTGCATGCTGGCGAGCCATGGGCGTTATGAGTACTCGAGCATCACGACGCGGGCGGACTATAGCTGGCCGGGCGGGCGCCGGCTGGCGGTGTACGTCGCGCTGAACATCGAGGCCTTCGGCTTCGGGGTCGGCAAGGGCGCGGCCATCGCGCCGCCGGACCAGGCCCAGAGCCACTCCGTCTATAGCTGGCGGGACTACGGCAACCGGGTCGGCATCTGGCGCCTCTTCGAGCTGCTCGACGACCTGGGCCTGCCGGCGGAGGCCCAGCTCAACGCCGCGATCTACGAGTTGGCGCCGGACATCCCCGCCCGGCTGCGCGCGCGCGGCGACGAGATCCTCGGGCACGGCATCACCAACTCGGCCGAGCAGGGCCATCTGCCCGAGGCCGAGGAGCGCGCGCTGATCGAGCAGGCGACCGCCACCATCGCGCGCCACGAGGGCGCCCGCCCGGTCGGCTGGATGAGCCCGTGGCTCTCCAACAGCGCGGTCACCATGGACCTGCTGCAGGAGGCGGGCTACCGGTACGTGATGGACTGGACGATGGACGACCAGCCGGTGTGGCTCCGCACCCGCAAGGGCCGCATCCTCGCCATGCCATACCCGATCGAGGTCAACGACACCCGCGGCATCGTGTGGTATCGCTACACCGCGGACGAGTTCGCGGACATGATCGTGGACCAGTTCGACGAGATGCGGGAGCAGTCGGCGCGCCAGCCGCTGGTGTGCCCGATCTCGCTGCACCCCTTCGTCACCGGCCGGCCGTACCGTATCCGGCGGCTGCGCCGGGCGCTGCAGCACATCCTCGGCCACCGCGATCGCGTCTGGCTGACGCGGCCGCGCGACATCTGCGCGCACGTGGAGTCGCTGCCCGCCGGAGTCGTGCCCGGCTAGCGCGGGAGCGATGGACCGCGGGCACGTCACGGAGCGCGGGATCTGGGCGGCGCGCGGCGGCCGCGGCGAGCGCCTCCTCGTCCTGCTGCACGGCATGGGCGCCAACGCCGGCGTCTGGGAGCGCCTGCTCCCGCTGGTCGAGGGCGCCTGGAGCGGCCGGTGGCTGGCGCCGGACCTGCGGGGCCACGGCCGCTCGGTGCGGAAGGGCCCCTGGGGCATCGGCGCGCACGCCGCCGACGTGGCCGGGCTCATCGAGGCGGAGCCGCCGGGCGCGGTCACGCTGGTCGGGCACTCCTTCGGCGGGGCGGTGGCGGCCCTGGTGGCCAGCGGCTGGTTCGGTCCGCGCGTGCGCGACGTCGCCGCGTTCGGCGTCAAGATCGAGTGGACGGAGGACGAGACCGCGAAGGCCCGGGAGCTGGCCGGCCGCCCGGCGCCCGTCTTCGCGACCCGCGAGGAGGCGACCGCGCGCTACCTGCGGATCTCGGGCCTCGCGGGCCTGGCGGAGGCCTCCTCGGCCACCGCGGCCGCCGGCGTGATCGCCACCGACGGCCGCTTCCAGGTGGCCATGGACCCGCGCGCCTACGGCGCGGTGGGCCCGTCGGTCGCGGGCCTGCTGCGCCTCGCGGACGCGCCGCTGCGCCTGGCCGCGGGCGGCCGGGACCCGATGGTCACCCTCGAGCAGATGCGGCGCATCGATCCCGCCGCGCGGGTCCTCGAGGACGTCGGCCACAACGCCCACTGGGAGGCGCCCGAGCGCGTCTGGGACTTCGTCGCGGGGGGCGCCCGATGACGGACGCGCAGGCGACCGCACGCGCCTTCGACCTGAAGCGGCTCGACCCGGCCTTCCTCGACGACCCGTTTCCGGTCTACCGCGCCCTGCGCGAGCACGACCCCATTCACCTCATGCCGGACGGCTCGTACTTTCTCAGCCGCTACGACGATTGCGCCGCGGTGTACCGCGATCCGGAGACGTGGAGCTCGGACAAGACGGTGGACTTCCGGCCCAACCTGGGCGAGGGCCCCCTCTACGAGCACCACACCACGAGCCTCGTCTTCAATGATCCCCCGTATCACAGTCGGGTCCGGAAGCTCTTGGCGCCCGCGTTCACGCCGCGGGCGCTGATGGCGCTCCAGCCCCGCATCGAGGCCCTGGTGGACCGCCTGCTCGACCGCGCCGCCGCCCGTGGCGGCATGGACCTGATCGCGGACTTCGCGGCCGCCGTCCCGATCCAGCTCGTGGGCGACATGCTGGGCGTGCCCGAGGCCGAGCGGGGCCCGCTGCGCGGCTGGTCGCTCGCCATCCTGGGCGCGCTCGAGCCGGTGCTGACCGCGGAGCAGCTCGAGCGCGGCAACCGGGCCGTGGACGAGTTCAAGGCCTACCTGCGCGATCTGATCGCCCGGCGCGGGCGCGCGCCGAGCCGCGACGAGGGAGAGATCCTCTCCAAGCTGACCGCGGGGAGCGCGCTCGGGGCGGGCGACCCGTCGGAGGAGCGGCTCAGCGAGCTCGAGCTGCTCCACAACTGCATCTTCATCCTCAACGCCGGGCACGAGACCACCACCAACCTGATCGGCAACGGCGTCGATCTCCTGCTCCGCCAGCCCGGCGCGCTGGGCGAGCTGCGCGCCGATCCCGGCCTGATCGCGCCCGCGGTCGAGGAGTTCCTCCGCCTCGAGAGCTCGAACCAGCTCGGCAACCGCCGGGCCGCGCGGGACACCGCGCTGGGCGGCGTCCCGATGCGCGCCGGCACCTACGTGCACATCGGCATCGGGGCCGCCAACCGCGACCCGGCCCAGTTCCCCGACCCGGACCGGCTCGACCTCCGCCGGCATCCCAACCGGCACCTGGCGTTCGGCAGCGGCATCCACGCCTGCGCGGGCATGTGGCTGGCGCGCATGGAGGGCCAGGTGGCGATCGGCCGCCTCGTGCGGCGCTTCGCGACGATCGAGCGGGACGGCCCCGTCGTGCGCGGCGGCCGCGCCCGGTTCCGCGGCTTCCTCAGCTATCCCGTTCGGGTGCGCCGGTGACGCGCCGCTGGGACGCGCCGCCGGGCGAAGCGGAGCGCCTCTGAGGGGCCGGCTAGACCTGAGGTCGCGTATGCGTGTGGCGCACCTCCTCGCGGCGCCGGCCCATCGCCACCAGGCCGACGACGATCACGATCACCAGCACCGCGCCGACGATCATGGCCACCGTGGGATCGACGCCGAGGAACGTGTCGGGCTCCCGCTCGGCCGGGGGCACCGGGCGAGTCTCGATCTGCGAGCCCGTCGGCGGCGCCTGC
>DATHSW010000334.1:0-3156 GCA_035463855.1 Candidatus Deferrimicrobiaceae bacterium
CCTGCGGCGCGACGGAACCCGCTTCTGGATCCAGGCCACCGGTACCGCGGTCGAATGGGAGGGGGCCCGGGCCACCCTCGTGTCGTTCCTCGACATCAGCGAGCGACAGCGCCGCGAGGCCGCGGAGCGCGAAACCGCGAGCCTCCGCTCCGTGGCCAAGCTGGCCAACGCGGCGGCCCACGAGATCAACAATCCGCTGACCGTGGTCCGCGGCAACCTGCAGCTCGCCGCCGCCAAGATCGGCAGCCGCCCGGACCTCGATCGCCACTTCGAGCTCGCGGAGCGGGCGGTCATGCGCATCGCGGAGATGATCAGCCACATGACGCGGATCACCCGTCTCGCGCCCCTGACCGGGATGAACACCGCGGGAGTCGAGACCCTGGACCTGCGCCGCTCCAGCGAGCCCGCGCCACCGGCGGGTCCCGGCGACAGCCGGCAGGATCCCTCGTGACCGGCCCGCGGGAGCCGGACTCCGGCACCGGCTACGGCCGGCCCCGTCCCACCTTCATGCGCGAGCTGACCCTGGTGGGCGCGGGCACGCCGATGGGCGAGCTGCTGCGCCGCTACTGGCACCCGGTCGGCCTGGCCGGCGACGCGGGCGACACGCCGAGGGCCCTGCGCGTGCTCGGCGAGGACCTCGTGCTCTTCCGCGACCGGCAGGGACGCCCCGGCCTCGTGACCGCGCGCTGCGCGCACCGCGGGACCACGCTCTACTACGGCCGCGTGGAGGACCGCGGCATCCGCTGCTGCTACCACGGCTGGCTCTTCGACGTGGAGGGCCGCTGCCTCGAGCAGCCCTGCGAGCCCGACGGCGGCCGGCAGCGCGAGCGGATGCGCCAGCCCTGGTACCCGGTACAGGAGCGCTACGGCCTCATCTTCGCCTACATGGGCCCACCCGTGCGCAAGCCCGTCCTGCCCCGCTACGAAGCACTGGAGAACCTCGAGGCGGGCGAGTTCCTGGAGGCCGACGACAGCAGCGTGGGCGGCGGCGGCCCGGCGGTCGTCCCGTGCAACTGGCTCCAGCACTACGAGAACCTGATGGACACGCTCCACGTCCCGATCCTGCACGGCTCCTTCAGCGGCCCGCAGTTCACCGCGCCGATGGGCCTCATGCCCGAGGTGACCTGGGCGCAGACCGACAGGGGCGTCAAGGCGGTCTCGGACCGGCGTCTGCCCGACGGCACCGTGCTGCACCGGATCAGCGAGGCGGTGCTGCCGACGCTGCGGGTGATCCCGAATCCCCGGGTCGCCCGGTACGCGCGGGTCGAGACCATCGGCTGGGTGCTCCCGCTCGACGACACGAGCTTCCGCATCTACACCGCGGGCCGCGTGCGGCAGCCCGGCGAGATCACCAGCGTGCGCTCGCGCCTCAACGGCAAGCTCTGGGAGGAGCTGACGCCCGCCGAGCACCGGGACTTCCCCGGCGACTACGAGGCGCAGGTCGGCCAGGGCCCGATCACGCTGCACTCCGAGGAGAACCTGGTGTCGAGCGACCGCGGGGTGGCCCTGGTGCGCCGCCAGCTCAAGCTGCAGCTCGACGCGCTCGCCGAGGGCCGCGACCCGATCGGCGTGTCCTTCGACCCCGCCGCGCCGCCGGTGGCCTTCGAGGCCGGCAACTTCCTGATCGAGAGGCACCCCCATGCTTCGTGACCATCCGACCGGCGACTATCGCTACATGCCCGGCATCAGCGCGTTCTCGTGTGGCACGGTGGCCAAGCCGGGCCACGAGATCGTGCACGTGACGCTCGCCGCGCCCCAGCCCTGGCGCGCCGGCTTCACCCGCATCGAGCGGCATCTGGCCGAGGTGAAGCGCCCGAGGACCGCGCTCTGCGGGATCGAGCTGCGGAGCCCGGCGCCCTTCACCTTCGACGGCTTCGCCGGCTTCAACGAGGGCTACCGCAAGCTCCTGGCCGAGTGGGGCATCCTGGTGGGCGACGACAACCCGATCCCGCGGACCAACGTGGCCCCGGTCGCGGCGGCGCCGTCGGAGCCGTCGCTGTACGCCTTCTCCTACACCCAGCCCGGCGCCACCCCCGAGCCCACCTTCATCGTGGCCGGCGCGGGCGAGCTCCGCGACCGCGCGCAGGGGCCGGAGGGCATCGTGCGCCACGGCGACACCTCGCCGGAGGGGATGCGCGAGAAGGCGCGCTTCGTGATGGCCATCATGCAGGACCGCCTGCGCACGCTGGGCGGCGCGTGGAGCCGCGTCACCGCGATCGACATCTACACCGCCCAGCCCATCCACGCCCTCGTGCTCGACGAGGTCCTGAAGCCGGCCGGCCCCGCCGCGATCCACGGCGTGCGCTGGTACCCGAGCCGCCCGCCCATCCAGGGGCTCGACTACGAGATGGACCTGCGCGGCGTCGCCCGCGAGCTGGTGCTCTAGCCCCCCTCACCCTGCCCTCTCCCCAAAGGGGAGAGGGAGAGGCGTCTAGCTCTTTCGTCTGCCCCCGAGGAGAGGGTGAGGGCTCTAGCTGTTCCCCTCTCCCCTCTGGGGAGAGGGCAGGGTGAGGGGTTCCGAAGGCACCGACCCGTAGCGATGCACGAGGTGCGAGACGGTCTGCTCCCGCACGTAGTGCCGTAGCTCGATCCGCCCCGCGGCGACGACGGGCGCGTCGAGCACGACGATCCCGGCCGCGTGAGCCGCCACCCGCAGCTCGCGCGAGAGCGCCACCAGCGCCCGCAGCCGCTCGACGCCCTCCCCGCCGAGCCGCGCGATCAGCTCGCCCTCGGTCTCGGTCACGGCGCCGACCTCACGCTCCTCCCCCAGCCACGGGCCGGGCTCGCCCGCCGACAGGCTCACCGTCACCGGCACCCCGCACGTGCGCGCGGCGAGCAGGGCCTGCGAGAGCGCGAGGCGGCCGCCCGCGGTCGCCGCCTCGCCCCGCACCAGCACCCGCCGGCACGGGCGATAGCGGAACACGTTGCGCTCCCCGAGCAGCCGGATCGGCTCGTGGCCCCGGGCGAAATGCTCGCGCCACGCGTGCTCGTAGCTGGTGCCGGCGGCGCGCAGCACGACCGCCGGCTCCTCGCCGGGCGGCGCGACCGGGTGGGCGCGACAGAGCTGGAGCACGTAGTTCGGGCCGCCGGCCTTGGCGCCCGGGCCCACCGAGGAGGCCTTCCAGCCGCCGAACGGCTGGCGCCCGACGATGGCTC
>DATHSW010000335.1:0-5858 GCA_035463855.1 Candidatus Deferrimicrobiaceae bacterium
CTGCTCCGCGCGGGCGAGATCGCGCGGCGGCCGCGGCTCTTCGGCGTGCAGGCCGCGCGGTGCGCGCCCTACGCGGCCGCGTTCCGGGCGGGCGTCGAGCACCTCGTGGCCGCCGAGATCGCGCCCACCGTCGCCGAGGGCATCGCCACGCCCCGGCCCACGCGCGTGGCCGAGGTGCTGCGCGCGGTGCGGGACACCGGGGGCAGCATCGTCGCCGTCGAGGAGGCCGAGATCGTCCAGGCCCTGCGCGACCTGGCCCGGCGCGGCCTCTACGTCGAGCCCACCTCCGCGGTGGCCGCGGCCGGGCTGAGCCGGCTCCTCGACGCGGGCGTCGTCCGCCCGCAGGAGGACACGGTGCTGGTGCTCACCGGCTCCGGGCTCAAGGCCTCCGCCATCATCGGAGACCTGCTGAAGCTGGGCGCCCGCTAGCCCCCGTAGAAGACGTTCGGCCCCAGCTCCTTCAGCCACAGCGTCGCGTCGTCCGCGCGGCCCTCCACGGGCTTGGGCAGGCCCGCCTCCACCACCTCGCCCACGAAAACCGAGTGGTCGCCGCGCTCCACCGACTCCACGAGCCGGCACTCCACGAAGGCGGGCGTCCGCTCGAGGATCGGCGCCCCGGTGGTACCCCAGCGAAACGGCTCGCCGGAGATCGATTGCCCCTCGCGCGCGGCGGGCTTGAAGAAGGTGAAGGCCATGGCCTGCTGGCCCTTGCCCAGCACGTTCAGCGCGAAGGCCTTCGATTCCTTGATGAGCGCGTGGGCCTGCGAGTCGGTCTTCACGCCCACCACCACCAGCGGCGGCGTGAACGACGCCTGCGTCACCCAGTTCACGGTGGCCGCCGCGACCGTGTCGTCCTTGCCCTTCGCGGTCAACACGTAGAGCCCGTAGGGGATCATGCGTAGCGCGGTCTTCTTCACGTTGGCGTCCATGGCTTGCTCCTCCCGGCCGCCGATTCTGCCATCGACCGCGCGCGCTGTCGACCCGTCGGTTGACGGGCCGCGCGTTTCGTGAAAGGGTGGGCGCCATGCCGGCCCGGACCGGAGCCGAGTACGTCGAGGCGCTCAAGAAGCAGCCGCCCTGCGTCTACCTGGGCGGCCGGCGCGTCACCGACGTCACCGCGGAGCCGATCTTCCAGGAGCCGATCCGCGCGCTCGCGGAGCAGTACGACATGCAGGGGGACCCGGCCTACCGCGAGGTGATGACCTACCCGTCGCCGACCACCGGCCGGCCGGTGTCCACCTCGTTCCTCGTCCCGTACTCGCGCGAGGACCTGGTGAAGAAGCGCAAGCACTTCAAGCTGCGCGCGGACCACAACTTCGGCTTCATGGGGCGCTCGCCCGACTTCATGAACCAGTTCGTCACCGGCTGGCACCTCATGGCCGACCGCTTCGCCCGCGCGGGCGCCCGGTTCGGGGAGAACGCGACACGCTACTACGAGCACGTGCGGGAGCGCGATCTCTTCCTCACCCACATGCTGATCAACCCGCAGATCGATCGCAGCAAGACCTCGGCCCAGCAGGAGGACCCCTACTTCCACCTGGGCCGGGTGCGCGAGACCGCCGACGGCATCGTGGTGCGCGGAGCCAAGATGCTCGGCACCATGGCGCCGATCACCGAGGAGGTCGCGGTGATCCCGTTCGGCGGCGTGGCCCCGGGCGACGACGCCTACGCGCTCGCCTTCGGCATCCCGTCCTCCACGCCGGGCCTCAAGTTCATCTGCCGCGAGACGGTGTCGCCCCTGCCCCGCTCGCGCTTCGACCACCCGCTCTCGAGCCGCTTCGAGGAGATGGACTGCATCGCGGTGTTCGAGGACGTGCTGGTGCCGTGGGACCGGGTGATGGTGGACGGCGGCCCGGGCAGCGCCGAGATCATCAACACCCTGGGGGCCGACTACGGCGCGCTGCTGAACGTGCAGACCTCGGCCCGCATGCTGAGCCAGCTCGAGTTCTTCTGCGGGCTCGCCATGAAGGTGGCCGACGCCATCGGCATCACCGGCTTCCTCCACGTGCAGGAGAAGCTGGGCGAGATGCTGAGCCAGATGGAGATCGCGCGCGCCGTCTTCTACGGCGCCGAGGCCATGGCCCAGCGGCTGCCGAGCGGGGTGTGGGTGCCGGGCGGCCACGGCCTGCGCGCGTTCCACCTGCAGACCGGCAAGGTCTACAGCCGCTTCGTCGAGATCGTGCAGACCCTGGCCGCGGGCGGCTTCTTCTACGCCCCGAGCGAAGCCGATCTGCAGAGCCCCGAGCTGCGGCCGTTGATCGACCGCTACGTGCGCGGCCGGGCCGGCGTCTCCGCCGAGGAGCGCATCGCGCTCTTCAAGCTCGCGTGGGACGCCACCGGCGAGGCCTTCGCCCAGCGCATGGCGCAGTACGTGCGCTTCTACTCCGGCGACCCGATCCGGCTCACCGCCGGCTTCTACGCGCAGTACGAGAAGGGCCCGCTCTTCGAGCTGGTCGAGCGCGCGCTCGGCCGGCGCGACGGCGTGCCGCTGCCGATCACGCCGGACGACCCGGGCGCGCCCATTCCCTACCAGCCGGGCACTCGCGGCATGGCCGGGACGTACGCGGCCACGTCGCTGCCGTCGCGGACCTCGTCCTCGTAGCGTTCGCGGCGCCGGGCCCGGCCGCGTCCCACGCAGTAAGGACACGCTCATGTTGACAGGAGTTTCCGCCGCCCCCTAGGCTCGACCCGTGCGCCATCGCCCCGACCAGGTGATGCTGACGCTCGCCGGGCTAGCCTATCGGGGCTTCCACGACCTCGTCCGCGGGGTCGCCCATACCGATGCGGTGCGCCAGGCCCTGCTGGACGGCCTGCACACCCTGCCGCCCGTCAAGGACGACTGGAGCCTCGTCTGGGGACCGGTGACGAGCCGCAGCGGGCCGGATGCGTTCGACTCGGCGGCGATGTACGTGGTCCGGCACCGCCGGGACCCCGCGCGCCACGTGGTGGCGATCCGGGGGACGAATCCGATCGCGGCCTCCGACTGGCTCTTCGGCGACTTCTGGGTGAGCACGACGGTGCCGTGGCCCTACGCGCGGACGGCCGACCGGGTGGCGGTGTCGGCGAGCACCGCGCTCGGCCTCAGCAAGCTGCAGACGATGCGATCACCCCGACTCCCCTCGGAACCCGCCGCCGCCGAGGGCCGGCCCGCGGTGCCCCGCGAGGCGCTGGAGCGCCAGGTCGCCGAAATCGCCGCCGGGTGGTGCCGCTTCCTCGAGGAGCCGTCCGCCTGGCTCGGGGATCGCGTGGTGGATCGCCTCAAGACCGCGGTCGGCCTTCCCTGGATGGACCTGCGGCCCCGGCCGCCCGCCCCCGCCGGGAACGACGACACGCAGGATCTGCTGAGCTTCCTCACGGAGGCGGCCCGCGCGACCGACGAACCGCTGGACCTCACGGTCACCGGCCACAGCAAGGGGGGCGCGCTGGCCTCGACGGTCGCGCTCTGGCTCAAGGACGCGCTCGCCTCGGCGGACGCCGCGGAGCACTGGGACGGCCGGCGAGAGGCCTGCGTGTCCTGCTACGCGTTCGCGGCGCCGACGCCGGGGAACGCGGCGTTCGCCAACCGGATCGATCGGGTGCTGGGGCGCCATCACCATCACCTGCGCAACACGAACGACGTGGTCACCCACGCCTGGCAGGCGGACGAGCTCGCGCAGATCCCGAATCTCTACGCTCCGCGCCACACCGTGCTGGAGCGGCTGATCCCGGTGATCGTCTCACGCGTGAAAGGGCTCGACTACCGGCAGGCGCGGGCGGGGGTGACCACCTTCGCGGGCGCCCTCGATCCGGCACGGTCGTTCCCGGCCGAGTTCATCCACCAGCACCTCGACGCCTACCTCGACGAGCTCAACCTGCGCGCCGACGGCCTCACCGCCCTCACCTTCTTCTTCTAGACGCGCCAGCCAGGCCGCTCCGAGCGCGGGCTCCGCCCGCGCAACCCGTTTTGCTTTTGGGGGGGAGGTTCGGAAGGGGGGCGCAGCCCCCCTCCGAGCTACAAATATCGCGTCGGCCAGTTGATGGTGCGCCACATGTGCGCCGACGGGCTCTGATCGAAGCCGAGCCCTTCCTTCGGCTGCCGGAAGTGACGCCCCACCACGTCCGTGAACTCCTCCAGCTCCACCTGCACGCTGGGATCGAAGGCGTACAGGTCGTTCACGGTGATCAGCCGAGAGGTCATGTACCACTTGTGTGCGCGCGCGTAGCGGTAGGCTTCCTGGATGTGCGGCTCCGGCACGTAGTCCGCGCCGAAGAGCTTGCGATAGAGCTCGGGGTACTTGTAGCCCACCGACTCGTCAGGGAAGAAGCGCAGGGCCTGGTGGTAGCGGATGCCCCAGACCACCTCCTCGTCCACGTACGGCTCCACGAGCTGCGCGCTCCAGTAGCCGTGGTCGCTCCGGATGAAGCCGGCGATCGCGATGTCGTGCAGCAGGCAGGCCAGGACGATCTTCTCGTCCACCCCGTTCTTCATGGCGAGGCGCGCGCTCTGCAACAGGTGCGCGGAGGGCCCGAAGCGAAGCCGGAAGAAGTCGAACAGCGTCGGCTTGTCCGGCATCTTCGGCAAGCGCGGGTCGTGGCCCATCATGTAGAGCCGGCCGTCGTCCGGCGGCCGCGACACCGGCTGGCGGGGATCCCGCTCGCCAGAGGTGAAGATCACCGACTTCACCACGATCCGGTCGAGCTCCTGGCTCAGCGCGTGCTCGGCGGCCTCGGCCCGCTGTAACGTCGTCATCCTGGCGTCCCTCCCTGGGGGCAGACTCACCTGTGATGATCGGCCCCGCCGGCACCCACTGTCAAGTTCGCCGCGAGGGCCTGAGCGCGGCACGGGGCGAGGTCGTCAACGCGTCATTGCCGAGCCCGACTCGCTGGTCTTACACTCGGCCTCGGCTGGCATCTCGCCAGCGCGGCCCCATGACTAACCGCGTCCGCAAGGAGAGTGCCCATGCGTCCACGAATCATTCCGGCGATTGTCGTGACGATCGGCGTGCTCGCCACCTCCGCGCTCCCGGTTCCGGCCCAGACCACCTCCAAGGACGTCGCGCAGAAGGCGTCGGAGACGGGCCAGGCGATCAAGGACTACACGGTGGAAAAGAAGGACGAGGCGGTGGCGCATGCCAAGAAGATCACCGCCGACCTCGAAGCCAGGATCAAGGAACTCGAAGCGCAGGCCTCCAAGCAGACCGGCGAGATCAAGGCCAAGTCGCAGGCGCAGATCAAGGATCTCAAGGCCAAGCGGACGAAGGCCTCCCAGAAGGTCACCGAGCTGAGCCGAGCCACGAAGGCGTCGTGGGAGAAGGCGAAGGAAGGCTTCGCCGACGCCTACCGCGACCTGGCGGCGGCCTACGACCGAGCCGTGGCCGAGTTCAAGAAGTAGTGAAGGCGCGGCCATGAAAATCCGAGCCCTGCGCGCCCGTCCCGTACTGCCCCCCTTCCGCCGGCCCCCGGTGAGCGCCAGCGGCGCCATCCCGAAGGCGGCGCTGGTGCTCTTCGATCTCGAGACGGACGGCGGCGTCACCGGGCGCTCCTACGTCTTCGGGTTCGCCCCGTGGACGCTCGCCTCCATCGTCGGCTGCGCGCAGGGCCTGTTCGAGATGATCAAGGGGGACGATCTGGCGCCCTTCGAGCTCGAGGCCAAGCTGCGGCGGCAGCTCACCCTGCTCGACACGCCGGGCCTGGTCGGGCTGGCCCTGGCCGGCCTCGATATGGCGGCGTGGGATGCGCTCGCCCAGGCCCGGGGCGTGCCGCTGGTCACCCTGCTGGGCGGCGCGCCCCGAGCCATTCCCGCCTACAACAGCACCGGCCTCTGGATCCAGCCGGTCGAGACGCTCGCCGACGAGGCGGAGACGCTCCTCGGCGAGGGC
>DATHSW010000336.1:0-20726 GCA_035463855.1 Candidatus Deferrimicrobiaceae bacterium
GCGGCCCGCAGGGCGCCCCGGCCGACCGCGCCCGCGGCACCGTCACCCCACCCGGCTCGATCGCCGCAGTCCTGAGGCCGAGCGCCCCCGGCATTTTCTTCCCCGTCCCTTTCCCGGGGCCGGTAGGATCGCGCAATGCTGCCGTCGCTCGCCCTGGCCGCCCTGCTCCTGCTGGGCGGCCTCGCTCCCGGCGCCGTCCCGGCCGCGACCCCGGCCGAGACCGCGCGCGCCATGCTGCGCCAGTACCATGACGATCCGGCGCGCATCGACCGGGCCCGCGACCTGCTCGAGGCGCACGTGGCCCGCGGTGGGTCGCCCGACGTGCCCACCCTGCTGGCCCTGGCCCGCGCCTGGTTCCTCTTCGGCGAGGAGCGCGCCAAGAGCGAGGATTCCAGGATCGCCGCCTACGCGCGGGCCCGCGACTACGCCAAGCGCGCGACCGAGCTCGCCCCGAAGAACGCGGACGCCCATCTCTGGTACGCGATCACGCTGGGCACCTGGTCGCAGGCCAAGGGCCTGCTCCGCTCGGCCCTGGCCCTCCGCGACCTCCGCCGGGCGGTCGACGTCGTGCTGCAGCTCGACCCCAACAACATCGAGGCGCATATCATGGCGGGCAGCATCGCCCGGGAGCTCCCGGTGGTGCTGGGGGGCGACCGCAAGGAGGCGGAGGAGCACTTCCAGACCGCGCGGCGCCTCGATCCCCGGCTGACCGGCGTGCGGATCGAGCTGGCGCAGCTCTACATCAATATGGGACGCTACGCCGAGGCCCGCCGGGAGCTCGAGGCGGTGCTGGCCGAGCGGGCGCCCACCGACCGGCCGCGCTGGACGCTCAAGGAAGCGCCGCGCGCCCGGCAGCTGCTCGAATCGCTCCGCGACAAGAAGTGACCCCGGACCCGGAAAGGACTGCGACATGCGCTTCAGCGTCTGCGTGATGGCCGACATCGACGAGATCGGGTTCTACAGCCACATCGAGTCCCTGGGCTACGACTCCGCCTGGGTCGCCGACAGCCAGATGCTGTTCTCCGACTGCTACGCGGTGCTGGCCCTCGCCGCCCGCCAGACCTCGCGGCTGCGTCTGGGCCCCGGCGTGGCCATCTGCGGCACGCGCATCCCGCCCGTGCACGTGGCCGCCATGGCCACGCTCAACCGGCTTGCGCCCGGCCGCGTGTTCCTCGGCATGGGCACCGGCAATACCGCGATGCGCAGCATCGGCGCGCCGCCGATGCGCATCGCGGACTATGCCGAGTACCTGCGCGTCCTCCGCGGCCTGCTCCGGGGCGAGGTGGTGGACTACGCCTACGAGGGCACCCGGCGCCCGATCAGGATGCTCATCCGCGAGAAGAAGTACATGAGCCTCGAGCCGCAGATCCCCCTCTACGTCTCCGCGTTCGGGCCGCGCGCGATGGAGGTGGGCGGCCAGTACGGCGACGGCCTCGTCATCGCGATCCCGCCCCGCGGGGTGCCCCCGGCCGAGGCCCTCGCGCTGGCGCGGCCCGGCGCCCGGCGTGACGGGCGCGAGCTCGGCGACGATTTCCACCTCTGCGCGCTCACCAACATCGTCCTGCTCGAGCCCGGGGAGCCGGCCGACTCCGAGCGGGTGATCCGCGCGATGGGGCCGAACGTGATGGCCAGCGTCTACTATTTCTACGATGCGGTGCACGAGCGCGGCATCGACCCGCCGCCCTTCCTGCGGCGCATCTGGAAGCGCTACTGCGCGCTGGTCGAGGAGACCCCGCGCGAGCACCGGCACTTCCGCACCCACGAGGGGCACTACACGTACGTCCACCCGGGCGAGGCCGAGCTGATCGACGCCGAGCTGGTGCGCGACACCTGCCTGGCGGGTACCGCGGAGGAGCTGATCGAGCGCGTCCAGGAGCTCGAGCGGGGCGGCCTGCGCGAGCTGATGTGGGCCACCGGCACCGACGAGAAGTGGCGCTTCAGCCGGCAGTTCGCGGACCAGGTGATGGCCCGCCTCTAGCCTAGAGGGCGATCCCGAAGAAACGCTTGAAGCGGGCGTTGTACTCCTCGTCGCTCAGCTCCCCGCCCATGGCCACCCACTCCTCGTCGCTGATCCGGGCGCGGCCGGCGGCCAGGCCCTCCGCGTCGACCCCGACCGGATAGCGCAGGCGCGGACGCGGGGTCGTGATCGCCTCGAGGATCGCCGCCGCGACGGTCTCCGGCTTGCCCGGGTTGCGGAAGCCCGCGGCGAAGAGCTTGCCGTTGCGGCGCATGATCTGCCGGTAGGGCGAGGCCTTGTCGTAGCGGGTGGCGCTCGCCGAGTTCTCGAAGATCGCGGTCTGGATGACGCCGGGCTCGATGATCGCGACCCGGATCCCGAAGGCGGCCACCTCGTGGGCCAGCGCCTCGCTCGCCGCGGCCAGCGCGTGCTTGGAGGCGGAGTACGCGATCTGGTTCGGGGTGGCCACCCGCCCCGCGATCGAGGTGACGTTGACGATGCACCCCGATCGCCGCTCCCGCATGGACGGCAGCACCGCCTGGATCATGCGGATCGGGCCCCAGTAGTTGGTCTCGAACATCGCCCGGTGCTCGGCCTCGGGCGTGAGCTCGAGCGGCGTCGCCCCGCCGATGCCCGCGTTGTTGACGAGGACGTCGACGGCGCCCTCCCGCTCCCGCGTCGCGGCCACCACGCGATCGATCGAGTCCGGGCGGGTGACGTCGAGCTCGCGCACCGTGAGCGGCAGGCTCTCCTGGCGGGCCGCCGCCTCGAGCGGGCCGGCCTTCGCCAGGTTCCGCATGGTCGCCACGACGCGGTGGCCGTGGCGCGCGAGGTGCAGCGCGGTCGCGAAGCCGATGCCGGTGCTGGTGCCGGTGACGAGGGTGACGGGCATGTCGTGTGCTCCTCCAGCTCCGGGCAATGCTGCGCTCCCGCGGGCTCGGCGTCAAGCGAGCGACCGCAGGCCGGGGAGCGCCACGGCGGCCGGCTGGCGGAGACCTTCCGCCTGTGCTTGGATCGAGTGCGGGGCCGACGAGTCCTCCGCTTGGCCGGGACGATTCCGGGTCGGCCGGGAATTTCCGGGCCGGCCCGCACCGTCTCTATAGGTAGAGGATCGCCATGAGCCTGGGGGAGAGAGGTCACCAGCAGGTGCTGGACCCGGAGACCCGAAGCCGATTCGAGGCCCTGGCGTTGCCCCACCTCGGTCACCTCTATCGGCTGGCCGCCCGGCTCAAGGGAACCCCCCAGGACGCCGAGGACCTGGTCCAGGAGACCTACGTGAAGGCGCTCCGCGCATTCCCGGCCCTGCGCGACCCCGAGAGGATCCGGCCCTGGCTCTGCCAGATCTTGAGCCGGCTCGTCTATGACGGGCACCGCAGCGAGTCGCGCGAGGTCGCGGTCGGCGACCTCGCGGAGCTGGATCGCTTCTCGCTCTACGACCTCATCGACCAGGAAGATCCTTTTCCATACTCGGACCAGCTCCACCGCGACTTCCTCGCCCGCTTCCACGATGGCGAGGTGCGCCGGGCCCTGCTGGCGCTGCCCGAAGCCTACCGGGTGCCGCTGGTACTGCTCTACGTCGAGGAGCCGTCGTACAAGGAGCTGGCGGCCATCCTCGGGTGCCCGGTGGGAACGATCATGTCGCGCCTGCACCGGGGACGGAAGATCCTCGAGCGCGAGCTGTGGGAGTGCGCCAAGCAGCGGAGAATCGTGAGGACACGATGAAGCTCACCTGTGAACAGGCCGTGAAGCAGTTCTTCGCCTACCTCGATCGCGCGCTATCGGGCGAGGAGTTCGAGGACCTCGAGGCCCACCTCGAAGCCTGTCTGAACTGCTGCGACAAGCTCGCCTTCTCCCGGCAGCTGGACGACTTCGTCAAGCACCACCTGCCCGACAACCCGGTCCCGGCAACACTGGAGGCCCGGGTGCGGCGCGCGCTCGAGCGCGGCCCGGGGGCTTGACGATGGCCTACTTCACCGATCGCCAGGCACGCGCGATCATCCGGGATACCTACGGACACGTCGTCCACAGCTCCCGCGCGGTGGCCGAGGGCCTGTATGCGCTGGCGGAACTGGAGGGTCTACCGAGGGCGCCGGTGGAGCTGGCGCTGGGCGTGGGGCATCCCGTCCGCCATGCGCGGCTGCGGCCGGGCGAGGTCGTCCTCGACGTAGGCTGCGGGGCGGGGATCGACACGCTGCTGGCGGCCCGGTTGGTCGGACCGGCCGGCCACGTGATCGGGCTCGACATGACGCCGGAGATGGTCGCGCGCGCGCGCGACCACGCCGCGATGGCGGGGTTCGACTGGGTCGAGATCCGCGAAGGTCTCATGGAGGCCATCCCGCTCGACGACGGCGGGATGGACGTGGTCGTCACCAACGGAACGCTGAACCTCTCAACCCGGAAGAGCCGCGCGCTGGCCGAGATGCTCCGGGTGCTGCGCCCGGGCGGGCGGCTGGCGCTGGCCGATCTCGTCGTGACCGAAGCGCTGCCGGAGGACGTGCTCCGTTCGGCACCTGCCCTGGCCGCCTGACTGGCCGGCACACTGGCGGAGCCAGTGCTGGCGAAGAAGGTATCGAACGTGGGCTTCGAGGCGATCGAGCTGGAGGACCGGCGGCCCGTGGGCATCGACGAGCTGGCGCGCTACCCGATCTTCCCCGAGGAGCTCCGCGACCTCCTCCGCCGGGCGGTCCCGGAAGCTCGCCACGCCGAGCTGGTGTGGTCGGTCGCTCTCACCGCCCGCAAGCCGACAGCTCCGGGAGGAGGCGCCCATGGCGGTTGACACCGCGCGGCTGCGAGAAGAGATCAGCAAGGTCTACAGCGAGGTCGCCCGCGATCCCAAGAAAGGCTACCACTTCCACACCGGGTCCGAGTACGCCGTCGAGCGGCTCGGCTACTCACGCGCGGCGCTGGCCGGGCTGCCCGACACCGTGACCGCTCCCTTCGCCGGTGTGGGTAACCCGCTGGCCATCGGCGCACCGCGGCCGGGTGAGACGGTCGTCGACATCGGCGCCGGCAGCGGGATGGACACCTTCCTGGCCGCCGGGGCGGTGGGGCCGACCGGCAAGGTGATCGCCGTCGACATGACCGATGCCATGCTCGAGCGCGGCCGCGACAACGCCGCCCTGACCGAGCTGCGCCAGATCGAGTACCGCAAGGGGTGGGCCGAGGCGCTGCCGGTGACGGACGGCAGCACCGACCTGGTCATCTCCAACGGTGTGATCAACCTCAGTCCCGACAAGGACCGGGTCTTCCGCGAGGCCTTCCGCGTGCTCAGGCCGGGCGGGCGTCTGCAGATCGCCGACATCGTCGTGCACAAGGACATTCCCCCGGCCGCCCGGGAGGACATCGCCATCTGGACCGCCTGAATCGGAGGCGCTCTCCTGGAGGGAGAGTACCTCGACAAGATCCGGCAGGCGGGGTTCGTGGACGTGGAGATCACCTGGCGCGGCAAGCCGTTCACCGGCGCCGGCGGGCAGCGCAAGGCCGACAAGTTCGAGACCGAGGGCGTGAACATCCGCGCCTGGAAGCCTTGACGGGAGGGAAGGAGAACACGATGGCCAAGATCCTCTACCTCGGCACCGCCGGCAGCGACGACCCGACGCGGGCCGGCTTCCCCTTCCAGTGGGCGATCGGGGCCCGCGACGCGGGCCACGACGCCGAGATCTTCCTGGCCGGCGAAGCCACCTACCTCATGAAGAAGACGGTGGCCGACGCCATCGTGCCGGTGGCCATGCCGGCGATGCGCGAGCTGATCGACGAGGTGGTGGCGCAGCGCGTGCCGATCTTCGTCTGAGGGAAGTGCTCGGTGGCCCGGGGGGTCACCGAAGACGATCTCAAGGGCAAGAACGCCCAGTTCGTGAACCCCAAGATCTTCGCGGAGAAGGTAGCGGCAGCCGACAAGGTCGTCTCGACGTAACCCGAATCCAGGAGGAACAAGCCATGCGCAGGTCTCTGATACTGATGGTCTGCCTGCTCGCCGGCCCGGCTGCGGCCGCCGACGCTCCCAAGATCACCGTCACCAGCGTCGACAAGGTCGTGACCCCGGACTTCCTCGGTGACAAACCGGTCAAGTTCGCCCCGGCGGCTCAGATCGCCAACCTCGGCGTGCTGGCCGGCCAGGTCAAGAAGATCAAGCTCCACACCCACGAGATGGAGGATCACATCGTCTACGTGGTCCGCGGGAAGGCGAAGGCGCGGCTCGGCGACGAGCAGCGTGAGGTCAGCCCCGGCGACCTCATCGCGATCCCCAAGCGCGTGCCCCACAGCTTCGACCAGATCGGCAGCGAGCCGTTCGTGATCCTGGTCAATGCGACGCCCGGGTGGGACCCCCTGACGGACACGAGGTTCCTCGAGTAGCGTCAGAAGGGCGGCCCGGCCATTCCTCGAGGCGGGCCGCCTAGTCGGCCGGCGGCGCGATCTCCCGCGTCACCCGGCACGGGGGGTGCCCCCACGACGGGCAGTAGGCGTGCTGGGGGATGGGCAGATCGGCCCCCGCCACGACGAGCGTGATGTCGTCCGGCTCGCGCACCGCCGGGATCGAGCCCTCCCGCTCGGCCGCGCGGCGCGCCCACTCCGGCCAGTCGCTCGCGCGCACGGTGGCGTGGACCCACGACCGGCGCCAGGTCTCGGCCGGAAGGCGGCCGCGCGCGAAGAGCTCGCGGCGCACGTCGGCCCGCGTCCGGCCTTCGCCCGCCAGGCGCCGGGCCGTGAACGGCGACAGGATGACGGCCGCCTTCCCGCTGTGCAGGATGCCGAAGAGCGAGGCGGCCGAGCCCATCACGCTCGCCAGCTCGTCGAGCCCGCCGGTGACGTTGATCACGGTCTCGGCCCGCAGCACGGTGACCGTGCTCTGCTCGGCTCGGTAGCCCAGCTCCACGTGCAACGGGGGCCAGGGCAGGTCGTCCGCGCGCTCGGCCAGGCAGAGGCCGTAGCGCGCCGGCTGGCCGAGTCCGGCGAAGGACACCGCGCCCGGCCACCCCCCGCCCAGGTTGTTCATGACCAGGCGCACCGCGCGACCGATGGTCGCGTTGGCCGGCCAGCCGGGGCCGAGGGCGCCCCAGCCCGCGTTGATCCCGAGCCGCGCCGCCGCCGGCCCGTTGACGATGAGCAGCGGCGCCACGTTCTCGTCGGTGGTCTGCACGCCGCGCAGGTTGAACGCGGGATCGAGGATGGCCTGCACCGCGGCCAGCACCACCGGGAAGTACGACGGCTCGCAGCCGGCCATGACCGCGTTGACCGCGATCTTCTCCACGGTCGCCACCCCGCCGAGCGGCGCCACGTCCCCCACCACCGCGTGCCGCTCGAGCCGGCTCGCGCCGACCATGTCGTCCACCCGCCCGAGCGTGGGCGGGACGATGGGCAGCCCGTCGGTCCAGCCGCGCTCCCGGTAGAGCCGGTTCACCGCGGCCACCGGGTCGGCGTCGCGGATCAGCTCCACGCGCTGGCGCGGGAACTCGCCCGCGCGCGGCGTGCGGGCGAGCAGCCCCTTCTCCTCCACGCGCGCCCGCAGCGTGTCGTCGATCCACTCGCCCGAGGCGCGCTGGCCGGTGGGCAGCAGCACCCAGAGCGCTTGCATCCCTCAGCCGCCGCGCGCCTCCCGGAGTTGGCGCGACCAGTCCGCGGGCAGGCGGATCGGCTTCGTGGTGGGATAGCCCAGGATGCCGTTGTGGGCGAAGGCGTAGGCGTTGGTGCGCAGCGGATCGCCGCTCACCGCCACCATCAGGTCCTCCGGCCGGCTCACGATGGGCACGAGCCGCTGCGGATCCGCGGACTCCGCGAAGACCGCGGGGATCTGCCCCGCCTTCACCAGCTCGGCGAGCGAGGGCCGGCCCGGCATCAGGTTGGTCCACTCGCCGACGTACCGCTCGAGCTTCGCGGCGGGGATCCGGGCCAGCTCGAACAGCCGCCGCTTCAGCGCAGGCTTGTCGAGCCCGCCCCGGGCGAGCGTCTCGGCCAGGATCGGGCTCAGGATGAGCAGCGGCCGCTGGCTCCCCGCGCCCATGCCCACCGTGAAGAGGAGCTCCCAGCCCACCTTGCCGACCAGCGCGTCGGCCAGGTACGGCAGCATCCGGTCCGGGGTGCTGCCGAATACCGAGGCGATGACGCCACCCCCCGTGTACCGCGAGATCGTGACCGCGTTGCCGCCGCCGGCCACGCCTTCATCCTCGGCGATGCTCGGCCAGCCGATGCGGCGCAGCGCGTCCTCGTTCTCGGCCAGTACCACGCGCCAGGTATTGCCGAACGTGCCCTTGTCGGTCCGATGGTGGAGAAAGCCGGCGACGTTGCGCAGAAAGAGCCGCCAGAAGCGGCCGATGGTGGTGTTGGCCTGCACGCCGTCCCGCAGCGCGCCCTGCTCGTAGTTGAAGCCCAGCTCCTTGATGATGGGTCCGTTCAGGATGATCAGCGTCTCGGCGCCGGGCGTGTTGCCGCTGTGCTCGACGCCATAGCGCGGGTCGGCCATGGCCTCGATCAGCGCCACCAGGATCGGCATGTACTCGGGCCGGCAGCCCGCCATGACCCCGTTGACCGCCACGTTCCACACGGTGGCGCGGCGCTTGTCCGGCAGGAGCACGCCCAGCTCGGTCTCGGCGGGCCGGTCCGCGAAGCGCAGGAACGCGGCCACGCGCTCGAGCGTCGGCGGCACGATGGGCAGGCCGTCGCTCCAGTCGTTCTCGTAGAAGAAGCGGTTGACCTCGTCGAGATCGCCCTCGAAGACGATGTCGCCCGGTCCCGGCTCGACCACGGTGGCCCCCGCCGCCCGCGGGGGCGCCGTCGTCAGGTTGGCGATGACCGCGTCCACCGTGACCGCGACCAGGTTCTGCCGCAGCTCCTCGAGGCTCTGGACATCGACGTGCCCCGGCACCAGGGCCGTCGGGAGGCCGGGCAGGCCCAGGCCGGTGGCGGTCGTGGCCGCCTGGCCGCGGAAGCCCTCGCAGACCAGGGAAGCCGTCGGCACGCCGGCCCGCTCGGCCACCGCACTCGCCCGCAGCACGGCGGGCGTGCAGCTCCCTCAGCAGGCCATCCCGGAGATGACCGCGTCCACCTCGTGCTGTCGCAGCTTGTGGGGCAGCTCGGCCAGCACCCGCTGCTCGTCGCGACCGTGCGTGGAGCCGAAGGTGTCGTAGCGGACGAAGCGGACGCCCGGGAAGCGGCGGCCCAGCTCCTCCTCGAGGATCGGGAAGATCTCGTCGCCCCGGAAGAGATCGTCCCAGAGCTGGCCGATGGTCTTGCCCTCGAGCGTGGCGAGGCGCGGGGCGACGTCCGTCGCCTGCACCGTCCTGGCCCCGCGCGGCCACACGACCCGGTAGATCTCGCGTCCGTCCGATCCGCTCATGCGCCCACCTCCCTTGTGGATGCCCGAGAGGATAGCATCGCGCGGCCCTGGCTCAGCCATCGGACATTGACGGGCCCGCGGACCGCGGATCGTCAACCTCGTGGATCGCGTCCTCGAGGTCTACCGGGATCCGGCGGCCGACGTCGGCGCGCCCTATGGCTGGCGCTACGCCTCGGCGGTCACGCTCCGCGCGGGCGACGTGGTGACACCCCTCGCCGCCCCGCACTCCCCGATCCCGGTGGTCGACCTGGTCCCGTAGACCGCCTCATCTGAACCGCTCCGCGGTCGTGCCGCGGTAGAGCAGCTCGCCCTGCCGCTTCATGATCGCGGCGTGCCGCACCCGGGCCGCGGGATCGAGATCGGCCGCGGGCGGCTCCTCGGGGTCGAAGTGGCGGTACTCGTCCACGCCGCGCACCAGCGTGGCGGTGTCCCGCGCCCCCGCGACCTGCTGGACGCGGGTCGGGATGTAGCGGATGGCGTAGCCGATACGCCGATCCGCAGAGCGGTTGGGCGGCGAGCCGTGGAACATGCGCACGTGGTGCAGCGACATCTCGCCGGGGTGGAGCACGACGTCGATCGCGCGCGCCTCGTCCACCTCCACCATGATCTCCTGCCCGCGCGAGAGGAGGTTGTCGGGCGCGAAGGTGTCGCGATGCGCCACCTGCTCGGTGTGGGTGCCCGGGATCATGCGCATCGCGCCGCTCTCGATGGAGCTCTCCGACAGGGCGACCCAGGCGGTCACCACGTC
Source organism: Candidatus Deferrimicrobiaceae bacterium (assembly GCA_035463855.1). GTDB lineage: Bacteria > Methylomirabilota > Methylomirabilia > Rokubacteriales > CSP1-6 > CAMLFJ01. The sequence continues at coordinate 10,036 of DATHSW010000336.1, forward strand.
CGGCTCGCTGAGCCCCCAGTAGGTCGAGTCCTGATGCCAGGACACGAAGGCCGGATCGCGCGCTTCCTTGATGAAGAAGCTCGAGCTCCAGCAGAGCAGGTTCGGGCCGAGGAGATCCTCGACCGCGTCGAGGATGTGCGGGTGCCGGATCAGCTCGGCGAGCCAGGTGAAGAGCAGGTGGCCCTTGTGCCGCAGCTCCCCGCCGAGCGGGCCGCCCCGCTCCCGCTCGACCGCCTCGAGCCGCGCCCGATAGCCGGCCGCCTCCCCGGGCGAGAGCACGCGGAGGGGGAAGTAGAACCCGTCACGACGGTACCGCGCCACCGCTTCGGGAGAGAGTGTCTTCACGGCGTCAGGTCTATCTGCCGGCTCGCGAGCGGTCAAGCCGACCTTCCCCCGGGACGAGCGTTGCGCGCCGCGCGCACCAGCGCGTGGATGTCGGCGCGCGTCACCGGCACGCGCTCGATGCGCCCGCAGCCGAAGGGCGCGAGCGCGTCCTCGATGGCCTGGGCGATGAGGGGATGCACCGGCATGATGCCGCCCTCGCCCGCGCCCTTGGCGCCGAGCGGGTTGAGGGGGGTCGGCGTCTCGAGGTGGCGCAGCTCGAAGACCGGCGGCGCGTCGGCCGCGGTGGCCAGCACGTAGTCCATGAGCGTCGCGGTGAGGCGCTGCCCGCCCTCGTCGTACGCGAGCTGGACGTTCAGCGCGTCCGGCAGGCCCTGCACCACCGCGCCGTGGATCTGCCCGTCCACGATACCCGGCTCGAGCACGTGGCCGCAGTCGTGCGCCACGATCCAGCGCAGGACGCGCACCGCGCCGGTGTCCGGATCCACCTCGAGCACCACCGCGTGGCTGCCGTTGGCGTAGCTCGACTGCGACACGCTGAAGACCTGGGTGTCCTCGAGGCCGGCGTCCTCACCGGGCACCCGCCCGGCGTGCGCCGCCGCCGCGACCTCGCGCCAGCCCAGCGCCCGGCTCGGCAGCCCGCGCACCGCGAACCGCCCGTTCTCGGCCACGACGTCGGCCGGCGCCGCCTCGAGCACATGCGCGGCCACTCGCCGCGCCTTCTCGAGCACCGCGCGCGAGGCCAGCAGCGCCGCGCTGCCGCCGATCGCGGCGGTGCGGCTGCCGTAGGTGCCGCCGCCGGTGTGGACGAGCGCGGTGTCGCCGGTCAGCACCTCGATCTCGTCGGGGTCGACGCCCAGGTGGCGGCCGACCAGGCGCGCGAACATCGTGACGTGCCCCTGGCCCTGCGGCGCGGCGCCGCTGATCACGGTGACCCGGCCGTCGGGATGCACGCGGACCACCGCGCTCTCGTTCGGCACGGTGGCGGTGGCCTCCACGTAGTTGACGACGCCGATGCCGAGATACCGCCCCTGCTCGCGCAGCCGCGCCTGCTCCTTCCGGGCCGCGGGCAGGTCGAGCGCCGCGAGCGCCAGGTCCATGCAGCGCGGGTAGTCGCCGCTGTCGTAGTCCACCGGCCCGCGGCCCGCGGTGGTGAGGCCGGTGGCGTACGGGAACCGGTCGGCGGGCACCAGGTTCCGCCGGCGCAGCTCCACCGGATCCATCCGCAGCTCCCGCGCCAGCGCGTCCATCGCCCGCTCGATCACCCCGGTGCCGTACGGGCGCCCGGCGCCCCGGTACGCGCCCGCCGGCGTGGTGCAGGTCATCACTCCGCGGAAGCGCAGGTCGAGCGCCGGGATCACGTAGGAGCCGACCGAGTGGATCATCGCGTTCTGGGGCAGGTTGAGGCCCGAGATGGTGTAGGCGCCCATCTCGTGCAGGAAATCGTCGCGCAGCCCGAGCAGCCGGCCGTCCCGGGTGGCCGCGATCTCGACGGCGTGCACCTGGTCGCGCTCCACGCAGGCCACCAGGGTGTGCTCGCGCCGCGTCTCGACCCACTTGACCGGGCGTCCCAGGCGGCGGGCCAGCTCCGCCACCACGATGTACTCCGGGTAGTACATGCCCTTGGTGCCGAAGCCGCCGCCCACGTCGGGCGGCGCGACGACCCGCACGTGGTCCTCGGGCAGCCCGAGCTGGCCCGCGATGACGCCGCGGTGGCGGTGGACCATCTGCACCGCGCCCCAGACGGTGAGCCGCGCGTCCTTCCATTCCGCGACCAGCGAGCGCGGCTCCAGCGGGTGCGCCCCGCCCCGCGCGAGGCGGATGCGCGCGCGCACCACCACCGGGGCGGCGCGCAGCGCGGCGTCCACGTCGCCCACCCGCTGGCGCCACTCCGCGACCACGTTGCCGCCGGCCTCCTCGTGAAGGATCGGGGCGCCGGGAGCGAGCGCCGCCTCCACGTCCACCACCGCGGGCAGCGGATCGTACTCCACGCGGATCAGGTCGAGCGCGTCCCAGGCACGGTAGACGTCGTCCGCGATCACCACCGCCACCGGCTCGCCCACGAAGCGCACCCGCTCGCGCGCCAGCGGCATGATCTTGCAGGGCACCGGCAGCGCCGGATGCGGCGCGTAGATCGGCATCGGCTCGCCCGCGGGCCCCAGATCGGCCGCCACGTAGACCCCCACCACGCCGGGCGCGCGCCGCGCCGCCGCCGCGTCGATCGCTCGGATGCGCGCGTGGGCGTGCGGCGACCGCAGCATCGCCGCGTGCAGGCACCCCGGCACGCGCAGATCGTCCACGAACTCCCCCGCCCCCGTGATCAGCCGCGGGTCCTCCCGCCGCCTCACCGCTCCAGCATGCTCAGCCATAAGCCTCCGATGGGGTCAGGTCTTACATTCCGACACTTTCAGACCGCCAGGTGAGTCGCTGGGCGCCAGAAATGTCGGAATGTAAGACCTGACCCCGGATTAGGTGTCGACGGCGAGGCGGGAGCGCCAGTCGAGGGTGCGCGAGAGGAGCGGGCGCAGCGCCAGGACCACCAGGGCGAGGCCGAGCGCCAGCAAGACGACGGAGATCGGCCGGGTGACGAAGATGGCGTAGTTGCCGGCGGACATGGCCAGCGATTGGCGCAGCGAGAGCTCCATCATCGGCGCCAGCACGAGCCCGAGCACGATGGGCGCGGTCTCGAAGTCGAGCTTGCGCAGCACGTAGCCGAGCACGCCCATCCCCAGCATGATCCACACGTCCACCAGGCTGCGGTTGACCGCGTACACGCCCAGGATCGAGCAGACGAGGACGATCGGATACAGCACCGGGTACGGCACCCGCAGCACGTTCACGAAGAGGCCCACCAGCGGCAGGTTGAGGATCAGGAGAATGACGTTGCCCACGTACATCGAGGCGATGAAGCCCCAGAAGAGCCGCGGGTCCTGCTGGATCAGCAGCGGGCCCGGCGTCACCCCGTGCACCATCATGGCGGCCAGCAGCAGCGCGGCCACCGGCGCCCCGGGCACGCCCAGCGCCAGCATCGGCACGAAGGCCCCGGAGGTGGCCGCGTTGTTCGCCGACTCCGGCCCCGCCACGCCCGCCACCGCGCCCTTGCCGAACTCCTCGGGCCGCTTCGAGACCCTCCGCTCGATCGCGTAGGAGACGAAGGTCGAGATCACGTGCGCGGAGCCCGGGATGATGCCGATGAGGAAGCCGAGGCCGGTGCCGCGCCAGATCGGCAGGTGCGCCTCCCGCAATTCCTGGCGAGACGGCAGGAGGTCGCGCAGCCGCGGGCGGATGACGTCCGGCGGCTGCTCCTGCCCCGCGGTGAGCAGGATCTCGGCGAGGCCGAAGAGCCCGACCGCCACCGGCACCACGCCGATGCCGTCGCCCAGCTCGGTGACGCCGTAGGCGAAGCGGAAGTAGCCGCTCATCTGGTCGATGCCGATCATGCCCAGGAGCAGCCCCAGCGCGGCCATGGCCAGGCCCCTCAGCATCGAGCCGGTGTTCATGTACGCGAGGACGAGGAGACCCAGCAGCAGGAGCGCGAAGTACTCGGGCGGCCCGAAGCGGAGCGCGAACGCGGCGAGCGGCGGCGCCAGGAACATGAGCGCGACCACGCTCACCGTCCCCGCCACGTAGGAGCCGACCGCGGCGATGGTGAGCGCCGGCCCCGCCCGGCCCTTGCGGGCCATCGCGTAGCCGTCGATGCACGTCATCACCGAGGCGGCCTCGCCCGGGATGCGCATCAGGATCGAGGTGGTCGAGCCGCCGTACATGGCCCCGTAGTAGATGCCGGCCAGCATGACCAGCGCGCGGGTGGCGTCGAGGCCGTAGGTGACCGGGAGCAGCAGGCTGATGCCGGCGAGCGGGCCCACCCCGGGGAGCACGCCCACCAGCGTGCCGACCAGGCAGCCGATGAAGCCGTACCAGAGCACGCCCGGGGCGAGCGCGACCGAGAACCCCAGTCCCAGATTCTGGAACGTCTCGAGCACCGCTCAGAGCCCGAACGGCCCGCGGGGCAGCGGCACGTGGAGGAGGGTGTCGAAGAGGTAGAACGAGCCCCACGGCACCGCGACGGTGAGCCCGAGCCCGAGCGCCCACCCCTTGCGCTCGACGACCAGGATCAAGAAGGCGACCACCGCCGCCATCGTGAGCCGGTAGCCGAGCCGCTCGAGCCCCCACGCGGCGAACGCGCAGGCCCCGAAGATCGCCACCGCGTGCCGCCACTCGTGCCAGCCGACCTCGGCGAGCCGCCGCGCGCCCGCGCCCATCGCGAAAACCGCCGCGCCGAAGAGGATCAGGAGCAAGGCCAGCAGCATCGGGGTGAAGGCGGGCCCGGGCCGGTGCAGCGAGCCGAGCGGGAACGCGCGGCTCTCCACGACCGCGACGAGCCCGATCAGCCCGAGCGCCAGCCCGGCGACGCGATCGACGGTCATGGCGCTCCGGGCGTCCGGTCCGGGATCACTCCACCTTGCCGATCTGCTTCACCACCTCGGCGAGCCGGGCCGCGTCCTTGGCCCACCACGCGTTGAACTCGTCGGCGTCCATGTACGCGATCGGGGTCTCGAGCTTGGCGTGCGAGTTGACCACCTCCGGCGCCTTCACCGCTTCCCGCATCGCGTCGCGCAGGATCTTGATCACCTGAGGCGGCGTGCCCTTCGGCGCCACCAGCCCCGCCCATGCGGTGTACTCGACGTCGTAGCCCTGGGCCTTGAACGACGGGACGTCGGGGAAGGCGGCCACCGGCGCGGTGCCGCTGTGGGCGAGCAGCCGGAGCTTGCCGGCCTTCACGTGCGCGGCGGCCAGGCTCACCGGCGTCATCACCGCCTGCGCGTGGCCGCCCAGCATGGCGTTCATCATGGGCCCGCCGCCCGTGGTGGGCAGGTGGCGCATCTTGATGCCGGCCGCCTTGATGAACATCTCCATCGGGATGTGCGCCGCGCCGTAGAGGCCGGAGGACGTGAACACGATCTCCCCGGGCCGCTTCTTCGCGTCGTCCACGAGATCCTTGAGGGTCTTCCACGGCGCGTCGGCCCGGACCACCAGCATGGAAGGATCGGCGTTCACTCTCGCGATGCCGGTGAGCTGCGCGAGCGTGTAGTTCTGCGCGCGCCCGAAGAGCTTGTCGACCTCGGGCAGGACGGAGACGCTGACGAGCGCCATCAGCAGGGTATAGCCGTCGGGCTTGCTGGTCGCAACGCTCTGGTTCCCCACCGCGCCGGCCGCGCCGGCCTTGTTGATGATCGCGACCGGCTGCTTGAGGATCCGCTCCAGCACCGCGGCCACCGGCCGCGCCGTGTTGTCGGCGAGCCCGCCCGGCGGAAACGCCACCACGATGGAGATCGACCGCGTCGGATAGGGCTCCTGGGCCCTCGCGGGCCCCGCGGCGATCGCGGTCAGTAGGACGATCAGGCCCAGCCCGGGGAGCGCTCGCCTCATGCTCATCTCCTTTGATGGAGTGCCGATGGGGGTGCCGCAGCCAGGGCCGAAGCCTAGCAGCCGGTCCCCGACCAGGTCAACGGCTAGTCATTGTAGACTGGCGGCCACGGAGGGAGACTCCCATGGCCGCCGACACGCTCTCGGTGCTGAACCCGGTAGGCTTCGCCCCGACCATCACCCGCAAGGAGCTGGCCCCGCGCCTTCCCACGCTCGACGGCAAGACCGTCTACCTGGTGGACTGCCGCTTCGACGACTCCGACGTCTTCCTCCGGCAGCTGCAGGCCTGGCTCGCCGAGCACATGCCGGCGGTGACGACGGTCTTCAAGCCGATCTCGAGCGTCTATCTCAAGGACGACCCCGCCACGTGGGAGGAGATCCGGGCGCGCGGCCACGCCGCCATCGTCGGCGTCGGCCACTGAAGCACCTGCGCGCCGGCGGTCGCCGCGCACGCGATGACGATCGAGGCCGGGTACGGGGTCCCCACCGTCGCCCTGCACACCGACAAGTTCGACCGGGTGGTCCGCGCCGTCGCGGCCCAGAACGGCATGCCGGGCCTCCGCCAGGCGTTCGTGCCCCAGCCGGTCATGGGCAAGACGGCCGCGGAGCTGCGCGCCTACGTCGACGGGCGCGATCCGGTCAGCGGGCGGCCGGTCATGCAGGAGGTGATCGAGGGGCTGACCCGGCCGCTCGCCGACGACGAGCGCGGCGCGATCGAGTTCGACCGGTCCGCTCCCCGGCTGGTCGAGCCCGACACCGAGGAGAACCTGCACCGCCTCTTCCTCGACCGCGACTGGACGGACAAGCTGCCCATCGTGCTCCCCACCGAGGCGCGCGTGGCCGCGATGCTGGCCGCGACCCGGCGCCGGCCCGACGAGGTCGTCGGGCGCATGCGGCCGACCCATTTCCGGGAGGCGTGGGAGTACACGGTCGAGAAGGTCGCGGTGAACGCGGTGATGGCCGGCGCCCGGCCGGAGTACTTTCCGGTGATCCTGGCCCTGGCCGCGACCGGCGTGAGCGCGCGCGGCAGCAGCTCGAGCTCGCTGGCCACCATGGCGGTCGTCAACGGGCCGGTGCGCCACGAGATCGGCATGAACACGGGGACCGGCGCCCTCGGCCCGTACAACCACGCCAACGCGACGATCGGCCGGGCCTACGGCCTGCTCTCGCAGAACCTCCAGGGGGGCTCGGTCCCCGGCCTCACCTACATGGGCTCCATGGGCAACAACTACGCCTACAACAGCGTGACCTTCGGCGAGAACGAGGAGCGGAGCCCCTGGGAGCCCTTCCACGTGCAGCACGGCTTCCGGCCCGCCGACAGCGCGGTCAGCGTGTTCACCGGCTGCCGGTCCACCGCGTTCACCCTCGGCCTGCGGGAGAAGTACTGGCGCGAGCACGTGCGCAACCTGCTGCGCGGCATGGACCCGCACACCCCGCCGACGCTCCTGCTGGACCCCATCACCGCGCGGCAGTTCGTCGACCGGGGCGGGTTCCTGAAAAAGGATGCGCTCATCGACTGGCTCCACGACAATGCGCGAATGCCGGCCGGCGAGTACTGGGACTACCAGCTCGTGCAGAACTACATCTATCCCCGCGCCACCTTCGGCGAGGAGCCGTGGGCGTCCAAGCTCGAGGCCGCGCCCGAGGAGCTGATCCCGATGTTCCGGCGCGAAGACATCCACGCGGTGGTCGTCGGGGGCGAGACCAACGGCTACTGGCGCATCATGGGCTGCGCGTACCAGACGACGCTCTCGGTCGACGCGTGGCGCTGAGAAAGGACTCATGAAGCTCTCGGTCGAGTTTCCGAGCGTGTCGTACCGGGAGGGCCCCGCCGCGGTGGCCGGCCTCGCCCGCGCCATCGAGCGGATCGGGTACGACCACATCGACATCTTCGACCACGTGGTCATGGGGGTGCCGATCGAGGGCCGCCCCCGCGGCCCCTACAACCCGGCGATGCCGATCCTGGAAGCGCTGATGACGCTCTCCTACCTGGCCGCGGTCACCACCCGCGTGACCCTCGGCACCGAGGTGCTCGTGCTCCCGCAGCGCCAGCCCACGCTGGTGGCCAAGCAGGTGAGCACGCTCGACACGCTGTCGGGCGGCCGGGTGCGGCTCGGGGTGGGCGTCGGCTGGCAGGAGTCGGAGTACGAGGCCCTCGGCGAGCCCTACCGGACGCGCGGCGCCCGCATGGACGAGGCCATCCGGCTGCTGCGCGCGTACTGGACCGACGCCGAGGTGAGCGTCGCGAGCGCGCACTACCCCACGGTGTCCATGGCCATGGAGCCGAAGCCCCCGCAGGGCGGGCGCCTGCCGATCTGGATCGGCGGCAACTCGGAGGCGGCCTACCGCCGCGTGGGCCGGCTCGGCGACGGCTGGCTCGCGAGCCGGGTCACCGACGCGGCCGGCGCGCGGGAGGCCATCGAGGCCATCCACCGCCACGCCGAGGCCGCCGGGCGCGATCCCGGCGTCATCGGGCTGCAGAGCATGGTCGCGCCGCCGCCCCGCGACGCGGCGGGCAAGACGTTCTACGCCGACCACGACGCGGTGGTGGCCCGCGTCGCCGCGCTGAAGGCGATGGGCTTCGGCTGGGTCGCGCTGAACGCCACCGCGATGTTCCAGGCCGGCGCGCGCTCCGTGGAGGCGATGACGGAGCGGCTCGCCACGCTGCACGACCGCCTCCGCGCCGAAGTCGGCTGATCCCCGAGCGACCCCGCGTTGCTGCCGACGCCACACCTGATGGCGCTGTCGAGCGCCCTGTGCGCCGCGCTCGCCGCCATCCTCATCCAGCGCGGGCTTCGCGGCGCGAGCTTCTACGCCGGCGCCTGGATCAACGTGGTGGTCGGCGCGGTCGCCGCGTGGTCGGCCGCCGCGCTGCTCGTCCCCCTCGAGGAATACTCGTGGCAGGCGGTCCCCTACTTCGCCCTCTCGGGCCTGATCGGCACCACGGGCGGCCGGCTCTTCCGCGTCCTCGCCATCCAGAAGGTCGGCGCGCCGGTGGCGGCCGCCGTCAACAACGTGACCCCCCTGGTGGCCAGCGGGCTGGCCATCCTGCTCCTGGGCGAGCGGGTGACGGCGCCCATCGTCGGGGGCACGCTGGTGATCGTCGCCGGCACCATCCTGCTGTCGCTGAGCGGCCGCTACGTCGGGTTCCGCCCGCGCGACCTCGCGTTCCCGTTCATCGCGGCCTCGTGCTTCGGCTCGGTCCAGATCCTGCGCAAGCTCGGCCTGGCCTCGGCGGGGCCGCTGCTCGGCGCCACCATCAACGTCACCGCGGCCCTGATCGCGATGACCGCCTTCGTGGTGGCCTCGGGGAACCGGGGCTCGCTGCGCTGCAGCCGGCGGAGCCTGCTCTACTTCATCGGGGGCGGGATCGCCGAGAACGGCGGCGTCTTCCTCCTGCTGCTGGCCCTGGGCTTCGGCGACGTCAGCGTGGTGATTCCCCTGGCCGGCACCGCGCCCCTCTTCGTGCTCGGGCTGGCCTATCTCTTCCCGAGCGAGAGGAGCCACCTCGGCTGGCGGATCGTCGCCGGCGTGGTCCTGGTCGTGCTGGGCGTCGGCCTCCTCTCGCGCTGAGGGCTTGACCCGGCGCGCGTCACGTGAGACGACTGCCGCGATGGCAGCGGACCGGGGCGCGCTCGTCGCGCGAGTCCTTCGCGGATGGTGCGCCGGGGCGGCGGTGCTCGCCGTGCTGGTGGGCGGCGGCGCCCTGGCCGGCGCGTGGCTCGAGACCTCCGTCGCGGTGAGCTTCGTGCTCTGCGGCGTCGCCCTGTGGGCGCTCCGGCAGCCGCCCTCCCCGCTCCGGCGCGGGGTGGCCGACGTCGCCGCCGCGCTGGCCGCCCTCGTCGCGCTGGCCGCGATCGTGCAGCGCCCCGCGGGCGTGCTCGCCCTGTGCTTGCTCATGGTCGCGGCGGGCCTGGTCAGCCTGGATCGGGCGCCGGTCTTCCCGACCGGCCAGCGGCTCGCGGTGGCGGCGGGCTTCATCGCGTTCCTCAGCGTGGTCGCCGCCGCCTACCAGGCCGCGCCGATGGGCCCGGACGCCTACGCGGCGATGACGCTGGTGGTGCTCGCGATCGGCGTCACCGCGGCGCGACCCGGCCGCGGGGCCACCGGCATCCTCGTCCAGTACACCGCGGGCGGCACGGTCGCGCGCTGGCTGTTGCCCGCCACCGTGCTGGGCCCGTTTCTCGTCGGGGCCGCCGCCCTGGCCGGCCGGCGGACCGGCTCCTACGGATTCGAGTTCGGGCTGGCCCTGGTGACGGTCGCCAACCTCTCCCTGTTCGGCTCGCTGGCCTGGCTCCTGGCGGTGCGCCTGCACCGGACGGACGCCCGGCGGATCCAGGCGGAGACGGAGCTGCGGCGGGTCAACGCCGAGCTGGAAGAGCGCGTCCGCGCCCGCACGAGCGAGCTGGCCGCGTCGGAGCGGCAGTATCGCCGCCTGATCGAGGACTCCGCCGAGGGGATCATCATCCACCGGCTGGGGCTGGTCCGCTTCATCAACGCGACGGCGCTGCGGATCTTCGGGTACACGGACCCGTCCGAGATCCTGGGACAGCCGATACTGGAACGCATCGCCCCGGACCACCGCGAGACGGTCGCCGGCCGGGTGGACGCGCGGCTGCGCGGCGAGCCGACGCCCGCCACCGTCGAGTTCGAAGGCCTCCGGCGGGATGGGAGCCGCTTCTGGATCGAGGCCACCGGCACCGCGATCGAGTGGGAGGGCGGCCCGGGCACGCTCGTCTCGTTCATCGACATCAGCGAGCGACAGCGCCGCGCGGCGGCCGAGCGGGAGGCCGAGAGCCTGCGCTCGGTGGCCAAGGTGGCGAACGCGGCGGCCCACGAGATCAACAACCCGCTCACCGTGATCCGCGGCAACGTCCAGCTCCTGGCCTCCAAGATCGGGGAGCGCCCGGAGCTCACCCGCC
>DATHSW010000337.1:0-46419 GCA_035463855.1 Candidatus Deferrimicrobiaceae bacterium
ACCCGCGCGTGGAGCGCGGCGCCGCAGCACATCGCGCACGGCTCGACGGTGGCGTAGAGCATGGCGCCCGTCAGCCGGTAGTTGCCGATCTCCCGCGCCGCAGCGCGGAGCGCCACGATCTCCGCGTGGGCGGTGGGATCCGAGAGCGCGATCGGCCTGTTGTGCCCGCGCCCGAGCAGCCGGCCATCCAGCACCACCACCGCGCCGACCGGCACTTCACCGGCCGCGGCGGCCAGCGTGGCCTCCTCGAGGGCGAGACCCATCCAGTGGTAGTCGTCGGGCATCGGCGGGGCTGAGACGCTCTCTGCCCTACCCTCTTCCCATCGGGCCGAGGGTAGGACAAAGAGACGTCCGGAAGTGGTGCGCCCTAGAGGAATCGAACCTCTGGCCTTCGGATTCGTAGTCCGACGCTCTATCCATCTGAGCTAAGGGCGCGCATGGCGGAGAGGCCGGGATTCGAACCCGGGACAGAGGTTTTGCCCCTGTAACCGCTTAGCAGGCGGCTGCCTTCGGCCGACTCGGCCACCTCTCCAAACGTCAAGCCAACAGAGTATATGCCATCGCGCGGCCGCAAACTACCGGGAAGCTGAGGCTTCGGCCTATGCTGAGGGCCGAGGAGACCCCCCTACATGGCTCACCTGCGCGAACTGCTGCTCGACGCCTGGACCCTCATCCGCCCCTACTGGTTCTCCGAGGACCGCTGGCCGGGCCGGGGTCTCCTGCTCGTCGTGATCGGCCTGAACCTCGCCATCGTCTACATCAACGTGCTCCTGAACCAGTGGAACAACGCCTTCTACAATGCGCTCCAGGACAAGGACGCCGCGGTGTTCTGGAGCCAGCTCGTGCGGTTCACCTGGCTCGCCGCGCTCTTCATCGTGGCGGCGGTGTACCAGCTCTACCTGAACCAGATGCTCCAGATCCGCTGGCGGCGCTGGCTCACCGAGCGCTACCTGCGCGCCTGGCTCGCCGACGGCGCCTACTACCGCATGCAGCTCACCGCCGGAGAGACCGACAACCCCGATCAGCGCATCGCGGAGGATCTCCGGCTCTTCGTCGCCGGCACGCTCACCCTGGGCATCGGCGGCATGCGCGCGGTGGTGACCCTGGTGTCCTTCCTCGGCATCCTCTGGGGGCTCTCCGGCTCGATGACGGTGCCGGTCGGCGCGGGCTGGACCATCCCCGGCTACATGGTGTGGGCGGCGCTGCTCTACGCCGTCGTGGGCACCTGGCTCACCAATTTCATCGGCCGGCCGCTCGTGCGCCTGAACTTCGACCAGCAGCGCTACGAGGCCGACTTCCGCTTCGGCCTGGTGCGCTTCCGCGAGAACGCCGAGGGGGTCGCGCTCTACCGGGGGGAAGGCGACGAGCTGCGCAGCTTCCGTGACCGCTTCCAGGCGGTCGTGGGGAACTGGTGGGCGATCATGCGCCGGCAGAAGCGGCTCACCTGGTTCACCGCCGGGTACGGCCAGGCCGCGATCATCTTCCCCTTCGTGGTCGCCGCGCCCCGCTACTTCCGCGGGGAGATCCCGCTGGGCGGTCTCATCCAGACCGCGTCGGCCTTCGGCCAGGTGCAGGACTCGCTGTCGTTCATCATCGGCGCCTACACCGACATCGCGCAGTGGCGCTCGGTCGTGCAGCGCCTGGTGGGCTTCGAGCGGACGCTCGCGCGGGTGCGCGCGGAGGCCGCGGGCGACGGCGTGCGCCGCGGGCCGGAGACGGGCGAGGCGCTCGCGCTCGACCGCGTGGACTTGAAGCTGCCCGGCGGCCGGCCGCTCGTCGAGGGCGTCACGCTCGACTTCCGGCCCGGGGACACCGCGCTGATCAGCGGCCCCTCCGGCGCGGGCAAGAGCACGCTCTTCCGCGCGATCGCGGGCATCTGGCCCTTCGGCGCCGGCACGGTCCGCCTGCCGCGCGGGGGCCGGGTGCTCTTCCTGCCCCAGAAGCCCTACCTGCCCATCGGAACGCTGCGCGAGGTGGTGAGCTACCCGACCCCGTCCGGCGGCATCGACGACGCCGCGCTCCGGGAGGCGCTGGAGGCGGTCGGGCTGCCCGAGCTGGCCGCGCGCCTCGGCGAGCACGCCCACTGGGCGCTCGCGCTGTCCCCGGGCGAGCAGCAGCGCATCGCCTTCGCGCGCGCCCTCGTGCAGAAGCCCGCCTGGCTCTTCCTCGACGAGGCCACCTCCGCGGTGGACGAGGAGAGCGAGGTTCGACTCTATGCGTTGCTGCGCGACCGGCTGCCCGGCGTCACGCTCGTGAGCGTGGGCCACCGCAGCACGCTCCGGCCGTTCCACGCGCGGAGTCTCGTGGTGACCCCCAGCGTCGGGCGCGCGGCGACGGTCGAGGAGGCGGCGGGCGTGCCCGAGGCGCGCTAGGTGCCGCCGGTCCGGCCGCGGCCGGAGAAATTTGGCGGAGGGGGAGGGATTCGAACCCCCGATCCCTTGCGGGATTCCGGTTTTCAAGACCGGCGCCTTCAACCGGACTCGGCCACCCCTCCGCTTGCGACTATCCTACCGGGCGTGACGGGCCGATGCGCTCGAGGCCGCCCATGTAGGGGCGGAGCGCGGCGGGGACCGTCACCGAGCCATCGGCCTCCTGGTAGTTCTCCAGGACCGCGATGAGCGTGCGCCCCACCGCCAGCCCGGAGCCGTTCAGCGTGTGGCAGAGGTCCACCTTGCCGCCGCCCGCGGGCCGGTACTTCAGGTCGAGCCGGCGCGCCTGGAAGGCCTCGCAGTTCGAGCAGGACGAGATCTCACGGTACTTGCCCTGCCCGGGCAGCCAGACCTCGAGATCGTAGGTCTTGGCCGACGCGAAGCCCATGTCGCCCGTGCAGAGCGCGACCACCCGGTAGGGCAGCTCGAGCCGCTGCAGGACCGCCTCCGCGCTCCGCACCATGGATTCGAGCTCGTCGGGCGACCGGGCGGGCGTGGTCACCTTCACCATCTCCACCTTGTCGAACTGGTGCTGCCGGATCATGCCCTTCGTGTCCTGGCCGTAGGTGCCCGCCTCACGCCGGTAGCACGGCGTGAACGCGCAGTAGCGCTTCGGCAGCTCCGCCTCGGCCAGGATCTCGCCGCCGTGGAGCGCGGTGAGCGGCGCCTCCGCGGTGGGGATCAGGTAGAGCGTCCGGCTCGCGTCCGGCTCGACCGTCTTGAAGAGCTGCTCCTCGAACTTGGGGAGCTGGGCCACCCCGGTCATGGTCTCCGCATTCACGAGCTGCGGCACCCACGCCTCGACGAAGCCGTGCTCGCGCGTGTGCAGATCGAGCATGAGCTGCGCGAGGGCGCGGCTCATCCGCGCGGCGGCGCCCCACATGACCACGAAGCGCGCCTTGGCGATCTTGCTCGCGCGGTCGAAGTCGAGGATGCCGAGGGCCTCGCCGATCTCGAAGTGCTGCTTCGGCGCGAACCCGAACTGCCGCGGCGCGCCCCAGCGCCGCACCTCCACGTTGTCCTCCGCCGAGCGGCCCACCGGCACGCTCGCGTGCGGGAGGTTCGGGAGCTCGAGCAGGAGCCCGTCGAGGCGCGCGTCCGCCTCCTTGACCAGGGCGTCGAGCGCCTTGATGCGGTCGGAGACCTCGCGCATCCGCGCCATCGCGGCCTGCGGGTCCTCGCCGCGCCGCTTGGCCTGGCCGATGGCCTCGGAGGCGCGGTTGCGCTCGGCCTTGAGCTCCTCCGCCTCGGTCAGCAGCCGGCGGCGCTCGGCGTCCGCCGCGAGCACGGGCGCGAGCGAGAAGTCGCCCCCGCGCGTGCCGAGCGCGCGCTCCACCGCCGCGGGGTCTTCCCGGATCAGCTTGATGTCGAGCACCGTCAGTCCCCCTCGCCCTGCCCTCTCCCCCGGAGGGGAGAGGGAGACCATAACAAAAAAGAGGCCGCGGTTGCGCGGCCTCTGTCACCCCGTCCGGCTCTCCCGCCGCCGGGGTCTACTCTGACGACACCTCCGGGCTGGCCTGCTCGGCCTCCACGCGCGCGATGTTGCCCGCGTGGTCGTCGGCGTCCAGCTCGATGATCCGGACGCCCATGGTGTTGCGGCCCTGGCTCGTCACCTCGTCGGCGTGCACCCGGATGATCTTGCCCTTGGTGGTGACGACCAGGATGTCGTCCCCCTCGCGCACCTGCAGCATGCCGACCACCGCGCCGTTCCGGCCCGCGGTCTTGATGTCGATGATCCCCTTGCCCGCCCGGCCCTGCAGCCGATACTCATCGAGGGGGGTGCGCTTGCCGTAGCCGCGCTCGGTGACCGTCAGCACGGTCACGCCCTCCTTGATCGTCTCGGCCGCGATGACCTGGTCCCCCTCGTCCACGTCGATGCCGCGCACGCCGGCGGCGGTGCGCCCCATCGGCCGCACCTCTTCCTCCGGAAAGCGGATGATCATGCCCTGCTTGGTGGAGAGCAGCACTTCGCGCTGGCCGTCGGTGCGGCGGGCGCCCATCACCTCGTCGCCGTCCTCGAGGGTGATCGCGAGGATGCCGCCCGCGCGCGGGTGCGAGAAGGCGGAGAGCTCCGTCTTCTTCACCTTGCCCTGCTTGGTGGCGAAGAGCACGTAGCCGCCGGACTCGAAGTCGCGCACCGGCACGCAGGTGGCCACCCGCTCGCCGTCCGCCAGCGAGAGCACGTTGGCCATCGCCTTGCCCTTCGCCTGGCGCCCGCCCTCCGGGATCTCGTGCACCTTGAGCCAGTGCACCTTGCCCTTGTTGGTGAAGAACAGGAGATAGGAGTGGGTCGAGGCCACGAACAGGTCCTCGACGATGTCCTCCTCCTTGGTCTCCATGCCGGTCACGCCCTTGCCGCCGCGCCGCTGGCTCCGGTAGGCCTCCACGTGCGTCCGCTTGATATAGCCGGAGCGCGTGATGGTCACCACCATGTCCTCGTCGGCGAGCAGGTCTTCGATGGTCAGATCGGTGGTCTCGGCCAGGATCTCGGTGCGTCGCTCGTCGCCGAACTCCTGCTTGAGCGCGGCGAGCTCGTCCTTGATGATGCCGAGCAGCCGCTGCTCCGAGGCGAGAATGCCCTTGAGGTCCGCGATGAGGGCCAGCGTCTGCTCGTGCTCCTCCACGATCTTGTGGCGCTCGAGCTGGGTGAGGCGCTGCAGCCGCATGTCGAGGATGGCCTTGGCCTGGATCTCGGAGAGGTCCAACCGGCGCATCAACGCGTCCTTGGCCGCGTCCGGGCTCTCCGCCTGCCGGATCAGCCGGATGACCAGGTCGAGCTGATCGACCGCCTTGCGCAGGCCCTCCAGGATGTGGGCCCGCTCCTCCGCGCGCGCCAGATCGTACTTGGTCCGGCGGGTGACCACTTCTCTACGGAACGCGATGAACTCCTGCAGCATCTGTTTCAGGTTGACGACCTGCGGGCGCCGGCCCACCAGGGCCAGCATGATGACCCCGAAGGTGGTCTGCATCTGGGTGTGCTTGTAGAGCTGATTGATCACGATCTGCGGGATCTCGCCGCGGCCCAGCTCCAGCACGACGCGGATGCCCTCGCGGCTCGATTCGTCGCGGCGCTCGCTGATCCCCTCGATCTTCTTGTCGCGCATGAGCTCGCCGATCTTCTCGATGAGCGACGCCTTGTTCACCTGGTACGGCAGCTCGGTGATGATGATGGCCTCGCGCCCGCCTCGCATCTTCTCGACGTGGGCCTTGGCCCGCAGGGTGATGATGCCGCGCCCGGTGGTGTAGGCCTCGCGGATGCCGCCGCGGCCGTAGATGTAGCCCCGGGTCGGAAAGTCCGGCCCCGGGATCACCTGCATCAGCTCGTCGATGGTGACGTCGGGATTGTCGATCACCTTGATGAGCCCGTCCACGACCTCGCTCAGGTTGTGGGGCGGGATGTTGGTCGCCATCCCGACCGCGATGCCGGACGACCCGTTGACGAGCAGGTTCGGCACCTTGGTGGGCAGCACCACCGGCTCCTGGAGCGACTCGTCGAAGTTCGGTGTGAAATCCACCGTCTCCTTGTCGATGTCGGCCAGCAGCTCGTGGGCGATCTTGGCCAGGCGCGTCTCGGTGTAGCGCATCGCCGCGGGCGGGTCGCCGTCGATGGACCCGAAGTTGCCCTGCCCGTCCACCAGCGGGTAGCGCAGCGAGAACTCCTGGACCATCCGGACCAGGGCCTCGTACACCGGCGCGTCGCCGTGCGGATGGTACTTGCCCAGCACCTCCCCGACCACGCGGGCCGACTTCTTGTAGGCCCGATTCCAGGTGAGACCGAGCTCGTGCATCGCGAAGAGCACGCGCCGGTGGACCGGCTTGAGGCCGTCGCGGATGTCCGGCAGCGCGCGGCCGACGATGACGGACATGGCGTAGTCGAGGTACGACTTCCGCATCTCCTCTTCGATCGGGACTGGCGTCTGTCGCTCTGGGCTCATGGAACGGGTCCGGGGCTCCTAGATATCGAGGTTGACGACGTCGAGCGCGTTCTTCTCGATGAACTCGCGGCGCGGCTCCACCGCGTCGCCCATCAGCACCGTGAACATCTCATCGGCGCCGACCGCGTCCTCCATGGTCACCCGCAGCAGGGTGCGCGTCTCCGGGTTCATGGTCGTCTCCCAGAGCTGCTCGGGGTTCATCTCGCCGAGCCCCTTGTAGCGCTGGAGCGTGGCGCCGTCCTTGGCCTGCTCCATGATCACCCGCATCATCTCGTCCAGACTCTTGGTCTGGGTTTCCTTCTCGGAGGCGTCCACCACCGTGCACGGGCCCTTGTGCATGCCCGCGATGTCGGCGTGCAGCTCGAGCAGCTGCGCGTAGTCGGGCGATTTCAGCGCGTCCACGCTGAACTGCGTGGTCAGCGGCCCGGCGATCTGCACGGCGGCCGCGTCCCCGTTGTCGCCGCCCGCGAGGCGCGCCGACCAGCCGGGCAGCTCGGCGGCCACTTCCGCGACCGCGGCCGCGATCTCCGCGTCGCCCACGCCGCGCTTGCTCGCCTTGAACTTCTTGCGCACCAGCCCGTCCAGGATCGCGGGCGGGATCCCGCGCCGGCTCATCTTCGCCAGGAGCGTGCGGAACTCCAGCACCCGCTTGAGCGCCTCCAGCAGGGCGTCGCCCCGGAGCGGGGCCGCCTTGCCGGGCACCTTGATGCTCGCCTTCTCGACCCACTGCTCGAGGAGGAACTCCTCCATCTCCCGCTCGCTCATCAGGTACTTCTCGGCCCGGCCCTTCTTGACCTTGAACAGCGGCGGCTGCGCGATGAACAGATGCCCCGCCTCGATCACCTGGACCATGTGCCGGAAGAAGAAGGTCAGCAGCAGGGTCCGGATGTGGGCGCCGTCCACGTCGGCGTCGGTCATCAGGATCACCTTGTGGTAGCGCAGCTTGCTGACGTCGAACTCCTCGGGGCCGATCCCGGTGCCGAGCGCGGAGATCAGCAGCCGGATTTCATTGTGGGACAGGACCTTGTCGTAGCGCGCCTTCTCCGCGTTGATGATCTTGCCGCGCAGCGGGAGGACGGCCTGGGTCTTCCGGTCGCGCCCCTGCTTGGCGGAGCCGCCGGCGGAGTCGCCCTCGACCAGGAAGATCTCGCGGAACTGGGGCTCCCGCTCCGAGCAGTCGGCGAGCTTGGCCGACAGGCCCTCGTCGTCGCGCCCGCCCTTGCGGGTCAGCTCGCGCGCCTTGCGCGCGGCCTCGCGGGCCTGGGCCGCCCGCACGCACTTGTCGGCGATCTTCCGCGCGGTGGTCGGATCCTCCTCGAAGGCCTCGGCGAGCCGGTCGTTCACGATCTGCTGCACGAGCCCCTTGACGTCGGAGTTGCCGAGCTTCGCCTTGGTCTGCCCCTCGAACTGCGGGTCGGGAATCCGCACCGACACCACCGCGGTCAGCCCCTCGCGCACGTCGTCGCCGCTGACGTCGCCCTTGAAGGTCTTGAGGAAGCCGCTCGCCTTGGCGTAGTTCGAGATGGTGCCGGTCACCGCGGCGCGGAATCCGGTCAGATGCGTACCGCCCTCGCGCGTGTTGATGTTGTTCGCGAAGGAGAACACGCTCTCCTGGTAGCCGTCGTTGTACTGCAGCGCCACCTCCACCTCGATGTTGTCCTTCTTCCCCTCGAAGAAGAGCACCTTCGGGTGGATCGGCGTCTTGTTCTGGTTCAGGTGCTTGATGAACTCGATGATGCCGCCCTTGTAGAGGAACGTGTGGCTGCGGCCGTCCCGCTCGTCCTCGATGACGATCTTGAGGCCCTTGTTCAGGAACGCCAGCTCGCGGAGCCGGTTCGAGAGCGTGTCGAAGGAGAACGTGGTCTCCTCGAAGATCTTCGCATCCGGCTTGAAGCGCACGATGGTGCCGTGCTTGGTCGTCTTCTCGCCCTCGGTCAGCTCGCCCTGCGGCACCCCGTATTCGTAGCGCTGCGTCCACACCTTGCCCTGCCGCCGGATCTCGAGCTCGAGCCACTCCGACAGCGCGTTGACCACCGAGATCCCGACGCCGTGCAGGCCGCCCGAGACCTTGTAGGCCGAGTGCTCGAACTTGCCGCCGGCGTGGAGCACGGTGAGCACGACCTCCGCGGCGGGCCGACCGCTCTCCTTGTGGATGTCCACCGGGATGCCGCGGCCGTTGTCGCCCACCGAGCAGGAGCCGTCCGAGTGCAGGATGACCTTGATGCTGTCGCAGTAGCCGGCCAGCGCCTCGTCGACCGAGTTGTCCACCGCCTCGTAGACGAGGTGGTGGAGCCCGTAGGCGCTCGTATCGCCGATGTACATGGCCGGGCGCTTGCGGACCGCTTCCAGCCCCTCGAGGACCTTGATGTCGCTCGCGGTATACGTGTCGGCCATCAGGCGGCGCCTCGCACGCGGCTGAGCCTTGGATCGGTCACTCGGCCTCCTCTCACGTCCCACCAGGTTGCCCGCCGGACTTCCGGCAGGGCGGCGTCGGCCGTGGTCAGGAAGACCTGGCCCGCCGTCGACACGTGCTCGAGCACCCGCTCCTGCACCTGGGGATCGAGCTCGGACAGCGCGTCGTCGAGCAACAGCACCGGCGCGCTCCCGACCGCCCGCGCCACCGGTCCCACCTCGGCCAGGCGCAGCGTGAGCGCCATCAGCCGCTGCTGCCCGCGCGAGCCGTAGAGGCGCAGATCGCGGCCGTCCACCTCGATCAGCAGGTCGTCGCGGTGCGGGCCGACCAGCGTCTGGCCTCGCCGCGCCTCCTCGGGAAACCGCGCCTCGAGGGCGGCCAGGAATTCGGCCTCGCCCGCCTCGGGCCCGAGAGCCGCACCGTACTGCAGGCCCACCCCACCCGCGCCGGCCAGCGTGGGGTAGAGCCCGCGCGCCTCCGCCTCGAGCGCGTCCACCGCCGCCCGCCGGCGCGCCACCAGCTCCAGGCCGACCCGCACGAGCTGCTCGTTCCACGGCGCGAGGGCGTCGCGGAGCCCCGCCCCGGCGAGCCCACCCTGCAGGAGGTGGTTGCGGCGCGCCACGATCTGGCGATAGCGGGCGAGCCCACTCAGGTGGGCCGCGTAGAGCTTGCCCGCGAAGCCATCGATGAAGTTGCGGCGAGCCTGCGGGCCCTCGGTCAGGATGGCCAGGTCCTGCCAGCCGAACCCGATCGCGCGGGCCCAGGGGCACCCTTCACCACCAACACCCCAGCGGCCGTCTTCCCGCTGGACGACCGCCCGCCGGATGACGCGCACCGTCTCACCGCGGCGGAGCTCCCCCCCGACGAACGCGGTGGGCGCGCCCCAGCCGAGCATGTCCCCCGCCTTGGCCCCACGGAACGAGCGACCGATCAGGAGGACGCCGAGCCCCTCCAGCAGATTGGTTTTCCCCTGCGCGTTCGGCCCCGCGAGGACGTTCAGGTGGGGCGCCGGCGTGAGCGAGAGGCTTCGATAGTTGCGAAAATCGGACAGTTCTACCCTGTCAATCTCCAACGATTTTCGCTCCCATGAGAGGTGTTAAATCCTCATGGGCATGATAACACACAGGCTTCCCTCATCCTCGAAGCTTTTGAACACTCCGGGGCTCAAACCGTCTTTCATTTCGATGAGAACCTGCTCGCCGCTCTGCGCGCCCAGCGCGTCGAGCACGTAGCGCGAGTTGAACCCGATCGCGATCTCTTCCCCCGCGAACTGCGCCTCCATCTGCTCCTCGGCCTCGCCGTAGTCCGGGCTGTTGGCGGTCAGCTTGAGCATGCCGGGCGAGAGCAGGAAGCGCACCGGCTTCGTCCGCTCCTCCGACAAGACGGACACGCGTCGCAGCGCCGCGGTGAGCGCCGCGCGCGACAGCGTGACCCGGTGCGGATGCGCCCGCGGAACCACCTGCTCATAGTTCGGGAACGTCCCTTCGATGAGGCGGGCCATCAGGAGCACGTTCGGCATGCGCAACATGAACTGGTTGTCACTCACCGCGATCTGCACCTCCTCGCCCGACCCCACGATCCGGGCGACCTCCTGGACCGCCTTCCGCGGCACGATCCCGGACATCGCGGATCCCGCGATCGGTAGCTGCCGCACCGCCAGGGCCAGACGATGCCCGTCGGTGGCCACCATCCGCAGCTCCTTGTCCTGCACCGCGAACAGGATCCCGTTCAGCGCATAGCGGCTTTCGTCGTGCGAGATCGCGAAGGTGGTCTGGCCCAGCATGTCGCGAAGGACCTTGCCGTCGAGCGTCAGCCAGCCGGTACTGGCGCCCTCCCCCACCGCGGGAAACTCCTCCGGGGTCAGCCCGACCAGCCGGTATGACGCCCCCGCGCAGCGTAGCGCGACCCAGGCGTTCTCCTGCACCTTGAGGGCGAGCGGAGCCGACGGCAGCTCCTTGACGATCTCCATCAGCTTGCGCGCGGAGATCGTGATGGTGCCGGGCTTCACCACCTTGGCGGGAGTCGTCACGCGCACGCTGACCTCGAGATCGGTCGCGGTCACTCGCAGCGTATCGCCCTGGGCCTCGAGCAGCACGTTGGCCAGCACCGGCAGCGTCTGGCGCGGCTCGACCACGTTGTGCGCCATCTGCAGGCCGCGCATGAAGGCATCACGATCCACATGCACTTCCATAAGTATCTCCGTTGTTCAGAATGGAGGAAGAAACAGAAGCATTCGTCGTCGTAAGCACAGGCGGACGTGTGGATAGCATCCCGGACGGGAAAGCGCGTCGCGGGCTGCGGAGTTAGCGAGAGTCGCGCGGTGGACGGTGCTGTGGACGGGCCGGGAGCGGAGGGGGATCACAGGGTGATGCTCTGGGTAAGGGTGTCGAGAGTCTTCTTGAATTTGGGATCTTCCTGCACCATCGTCTGGATCTTCTCGACCGCGTGGAGGACGGTGGTGTGGTCCTTGCCGCCGAAGGTGCGACCGACCTCGGTGAGCGAGGCGTGGGTCAGTTGGCGGGCGAGGAACATCGCGATCTGCCGGGGGAAGGCGACGGCCTTGGTGCGGTTCTTCGCGCGCATGTCCGACAGCTTGATGCCGAAGAACTCGGCCGCCTTGCGCTGGATGTGCTCGATGGTGATGATCTTCTCTTCCTCGCCCCAGAGGTCCGAGAGCACCTCCTGGGCGAGCTCGACGCTCATCTCGCGGCCGCTCAGCGAGCAGAAGGCGATCATGCGGGTGAGCGAGCCCTCGATCTCGCGGATATTGGCCTTGATGCGGCTCGCGATGAGGTAGGCGACGTCGTCGGGAAGCCGCACCCGCTCGATCTCGGCCTTTTTCTTGAGAATGGCCACGCGGGTCTCGAAGTCGGGCGGCTGGATGTCCGCGATGAGGCCCCACTCGAAGCGGGACCGCAGCCGTTCCTCGATCTCCGGGATCTCCTTGGGGGCGGAGTCGGACGAGACCACGATCTGTTTCCGGGCCTCGTAGAGATCGTTGAAGGTGTGGAAGAACTCTTCCTGGGTCCGTTCCTTGCCGGAGATGAACTGGATGTCGTCGATCAGGAGGAGGTCGATGGTGCGGTACTTGGCCCGGAACTCCGCGGTCCGGTCGTAGCGGATGGCATTGATGAGATCGTTGGTGAACCGCTCGGTCGAGAGGTAGAGCAGGCGCAGCGAGGGATAGAGCCGCGCGATCTCGTGGCCGACCGCGTGCAGCAGGTGCGTCTTGCCGAGCCCGACGCCGCCGTAGATGAAGAGCGGGTTGTAGGCCTTCGAGGGCAGCTCGGCGACCGCCTGGCTGGCCGCCTGGGCGAACTGATTGGAGTTGCCGATGACGAAGGACTCGAAGGTGTAGCGCGGGGAAAGCCCGTTCGACAGCGGGACGGCGGGCACCTCGCGCGCGGGTGCCGGCGCGCGCGCGGGCTCGCGATCGATCTCGAAGGAAACGACGGGCGCCCCGCCGAGCACGGCCCGGGCCGCGGCGGTGATGGTCTCGGTGTAGTGCTGGACGAGCCAGTCACGGCTGTACTTGTTGGGGGCCGCGACGCGGATGACGTCCCCTTCCATCGCACTGACGCGGCAGGGCCGCAGCCAGGATTCGATGGCGGTTTCGGGGATCTTGCCTTCCAGCGCGGTCAGAAGACGGGTCCACAAAGAATCAAGCATTGTCAGGCTCTTGGTCGGCGGCGCCGCAAGAAGTTACACACAGACTTATCCACAGATGTGGATAACCAGGATCGCTCCGATTGACCTGGGTCTCCGGTTCCAGCGACGGCCGGCCAGGTCGCGACATCTCGTTGACTCGATCAGCGACGAACAGGCACTTCCATTTCTACACCGCCCCGGAGG
The DNA here is from genome assembly GCA_035463855.1 of Candidatus Deferrimicrobiaceae bacterium. Lineage (GTDB taxonomy): Bacteria > Methylomirabilota > Methylomirabilia > Rokubacteriales > CSP1-6 > CAMLFJ01. Next base: position 12,630 of record DATHSW010000337.1, read on the forward strand.
CGCGCACGCCGGGGTGGCCCGGGGAGCGCGGTGAGCGAGGCGGGAAGCGACCGTACCATAGCGGCGCGGAGAGTCGCAAGGGCCTTCCGCGCCTTGACTTGGTAGGCCCCGCTCCGTAGACTACGTGGGTTCTTCAACCCAGAGGAGAGTCGCTCGATGAAGAGGACGTTCCAACCCAATGTGCGCCGGCGGAAGAAGACGCACGGATTTCGCTCGCGGATGAAGACGCAAGGCGGGCGGAAGGTGCTGAAGCGGCGACGCGCAAAGGGACGTAAGCGCCTCACGGTCTAACTCGACGCAGTGCCGACATCCTCGGCGGCGCTCACACTGCCGCGGGGCGAGCGCCTCCGGCGGTCCGCAGAGTTCCAAGCGGTCTTCCAGCATGGCAGCCGGCTCGAGCGGCCGACCTTCGTTGCACTCTGGCGTCGGGCGGAGTGCCGGCGCGTGGGGTTCGCGGTGAGCCGGCAGCTGCGCGGCGCCGCCCAGCGCAATCGCGCCCGGCGGCGGATCCGGGAAGCGTACCGCCAGGTCCGGTCGCTGATCGCGGGAGACGTCGAGTTGGTGGTGGTGGCCAGGCCGGGCGCGGCGACGCGCCCATTCCCGGAGCTCGTGGAGGATATGCGACGGCTGGCGGAGGGTCTGGCGCGGGTCACTGCGGCCGCGAGGGCACGGGCATGAGCCCAGGGTGGGTGGCGGCACAAGTCGTGCGGGGCTATCAGCTCGTCCTGCGGCCATTGTTCCCGCCCTCCTGCCGGTTCGTGCCTGGCTGCTCGGAGTACGCCCGCGCCGCGCTGCTCCAGCACGGCCTCGTGCGCGGTGGATGGCTGGGGCTCCGGCGCGTCGCGCGCTGCCATCCGTGGAATCCGGGCGGGTACGATCCCCCACCGGGGGAGCGATCGAGAGGGTAATGGACAAGCGCACTACGCTGGCGCTGCTGCTCATGGCCGCGCTGCTGATGATCTATCCGGCCATCTTCATGCGCGAGCCGGCGCCCACGCCGCCGCCTGCCCAGAAGACCGAGGCGCCGGGGCCCGCCACCCAAGGCGCCCCTCCTGCCGCGACGGCACCAGCCCCCGCGCCCGCAGGTGCGACGACTCCCCCTCCGGCGAAGGAAACGCCAGCCGTCCCGGAGCGGACGGCGGTCGTCGAGACGCCGCTCTACCGGGCGGCGATCGGAAGCACGGGCGGGCAGATCAAGGCCTGGGAGCTTCACTTTCGCGGCGAGAAGGCGCTGGTGCTGCCGGGCGTGGTCGACAACGGCGGCTGGGTGGTCAGGAGACCGGGTCAGCCACCACGGCCGATCGCGTTTGCGCTGTCGACCGGCTCACTCAAGCTCGACAAGGACAACCCCGCCGGCGAGATCCGCATGGTTGGCGAGGACGGGTTCGGGATCCGGGTCAGCCAGGTCCTCCGGTTCCGGGCCGATAGCTACGTCGTGGAGCACGAGCTGAGGGTTGAGAACCGGCATACCGTCCCGCAGGGAATCGAGCTGGCCATGACCTGGAGCGGGCCGGCGGAATGGCCGAAAGAGCATGAGCAGTTCACCGGCGCGCGACCGATCCACCTGGTGCGTCTGCCGCAGGGCGCCTTCTGGGCGCGGCGAGAGTACCTGACGAACGCCCAGGACTACGTGGGCGAGGACCGCTGGGTCGGCTTCGAGAACGGGGTCGCGCCGGTCGGCCAGAACGGGGTCTACCTGACCGCGCTCATCCCGAAGACACGGGGGATCGCGGTCGCCGAATCGGTGCAGGAGATTAAAAAAGACAGAGATTCTAGCATCTTACACATGGCCGAGATCGGGGTTCGGGCTGCCGTGCCGGCGCTGGAGCCTGGAAAGTCCTGGGACGGTCAGCTGCAGAGCTACATGGGCCCGATGGAGTACGAGCGCCTGAGGGCACTGGGCGTCGGCCTCGAGAAGGCCATCTACTTCGGCGGCTTCCCGTTCCCCGAGTCATGGGCGGTTCGCTATGGGCTGCCGGCGTTCCCGATGGAGTACATCGTGGTGCCCACGCTCGCGTTGATGCGGTGGTTCTACCACTACATCCCGAACTACGGCATCGCGATCATTCTGCTGACCGTGATCACGAAGGTCCTGCTGTTCCCCCTCACCGTCAAGAGCATGACCTCGATGAAGGCCATGCAGGCACTTCAGCCGCAGATCAATGCGCTGCGATCGAAGTACAAGAGCGATCCCCAGCGGCTGCAGCGCGAGACGATGGAGCTGTACCGAGCCCACAAGGTGAACCCGCTCGGCGGGTGCCTGCCGATGGTGGTTCAGGTCCCCATCTTCTACGCGCTCTACGACGCGCTGTCCGTCTCGGTGGACCTGCAGAATGCCGCTTTCATCTGCTTCGGCAAGCTCTTCGGCATCGAGTTCTGGATTTGCGATCTTGCCCGGCACGATCCCACGTACGTCCTGCCGATCCTGATGGGCGTCTCCATGTTCGTCCAGCAGAAGATGACGCCGGTCATGGGAGATCCCCGTCAGGCGAAGATGATGCTGTTCATGCCGGTGATCTTCACGTTCATGTTCTTCAATCTCCCCGCGGGGCTGGTGCTGTACTGGACCTTGTCCAACGTCCTCCAGATCGTGCAGCAGAAGTACATGGAGCGGATGGGCAAGACGGAGAAGGTTCCGGCGCGAGCCACGAAGAAGGCTTGAGCAGGCGGAGCACCGACCCGCTCGACGAGCTGATGGCCGCGATCGAGGCCATCACCGCGCGGCCAACCACCCCGGCCGATCGGCGTCGCTTCCAGCAGTATCTGGATCTGCTCCTTCGCTGGAACCGCACCCACCGGATGACCGCCCTCGACTCGCCGGCCGCCGTGGTCCGGGACCTCTTCATCGACTCCCTGCTCTTCCTCCCCCTCCTGCCCCCCCGCCCGCTCGCCGTCGTGGACATCGGGGCCGGCGCGGGGATCCCAGGGGTCCCGCTGAGGTTGGCGGATCCACAGATCCGCCTCACCCTGGTCGAGTCTCGGCGCAAGCGGGTGTCCTTCCTGAGGGCGGTTCAGCGCGAGCTCGAGCTCGACGATGTGGTTGTGCAGGAGGGCCGGGCCGAGGAACTGGTCCAACGCGCCCCAGATCTGAGCGGCGCCTTCGACGTCGTGGTCGCTCGGGCCGTCGGCCCGGCCGACACGCTGCTCCCTGTGGCTCTTAAGTACCTGAAAGTTGGAGGGCTATTCGTAGCTTCCGCGCCCCCAGCTCCCGCGCCCCGGGGCCGGCTCGAGGTCGTCCGTGTCCCGATCCCGGGAGGGCAGAAGACCCGCGCCTTCCTGAGGGCCATGAAAGGAAGTTGAATTCGGCCCTCTGCCTTCGGTAATGTTCCACGTGGAACACAAGTTGGATTGTTCCACGTGGAACAAACTGGGATGAGAGGTCACGGTGGCCCGGACGCTGGCGATTGTGAATCAGAAGGGTGGAGTCGGCAAGACCACAACCGCGGTCAACCTCGCGGCGGGCCTGGCCCTGGCCGAGCGGCGCACGCTCCTCGTTGACCTTGACCCGCAGGGCAATGCGACCACCGGACTGGGGGTGGACAAGGCGACCCTGGAGCGCACCATCTACAACGTCCTTCTCGAGGGAGCCACGATTGCGGAAGCAACAAAGCCCACCATGCTGCCCTTCCTGCACCTCGTGCCCTCGGACATCGACCTTGTCGGAGCCGAGATCGAGCTGGTCACCCTGGACAATCGGGAGGGGCGGCTCAAGCAGGCCCTGAGCGCTGTCGCCCACGCCTACGACTACGTCATCGTGGACTGCCCCCCTTCCCTTGGCCTCTTGACCCTCAACGCCCTGGCGGCCGCCGATTCAGCCCTGGTCCCGCTCCAGTGCGAGTACTACGCGATGGAGGGCCTTGCCCATATCATCAAGACCATCGGCCTGGTGCACGAGCGCCTCAATCCGTCCTTGAAGGTGGAAGGGGTCGTCCTCACGATGTTCGATGGTCGGACAAGCCTGGCCGGACAGGTCCGAGCCGAGGCGCAGCGGTACCTGGGCGACCAGGTCATGACAACCATAATCCCGCGAAATATAAGGCTTAGCGAGGCGCCAAGCCACGGGAAGCCGATCATGCTGTACGACCTGAAGTCGGCCGGCTCGACGGCTTATCTCGATCTCGCCAGAGAGGTGATTTCACATGGTTAATCGCCAGCACGGCCTGGGCCGCGGCCTGGGTGCCCTGCTCTCCTCCCCTGCTCAGGCCGGCCCGGAAGTCGGGGTGGCCGCCGCGGTGGAGCTGCCGATCGACGCCATCGCGCCCAATCCGAAGCAGCCCAGAAAAGACTTTGATGACAAGGCTTTACGTGAACTCTCGGCGTCGCTGGCCCAGACCGGTGTGCTCCAGCCCGTCGTGGTGCGCCGCCTGGGCGATGGCTACCAGCTCGTGGTTGGCGAGCGCCGCTGGCGGGCCGCGAAGCTCGCTGGCCTGACCCGGATCCCCGCAGTCATTCGCGAAGCGAGCGACGCGCAGAGCCTGGAGCTCGCGCTCGTGGAGAACCTGTTGCGCGAGGATCTGAACCCGATGGAGGAAGCGGAGGCCTATCAGCGCCTCCTCGCCGAGTTCGGGTGGACGCAGGAAGAGCTGGCCCAGCGGGTCCAGCGCGATCGCAGCAGCATCGCCAACTGCCTCCGCCTGCTCAAGCTCCCCGACCTCATCCAGGCGGACCTCCGCGCGAACCGGCTGACCATGGGGCACGCGCGCGCGCTCCTCTCCCTCGCCTCCCCCGCCGAACAGCTCAAGCTCCGCGAGGAGATCCTGGCGCATTCCTGGTCGGTGCGCGCCACCGAGGAGGGCGTGCAGGCCAAGCGCGCGAAGCCCCCTCGCCGCCAGCTCCGCCGCTCGCCCGAGCTGGCCGCGGTGGAAGACTCGCTCCGCGTGGCCCTCGCCACGCGCGTGCGCCTCGTGGGCAGCGAGCGCGCGGGCCGGATCGAGATCGTCTACTCCTCGCGCGAGGAGCTCGATCGTCTCGCCGAGCTGATCACGACGCAGCCGCGGTAGAATCCGGGGGCATGCGCGAGCGTATCGTCGTCGGGATGAGCGGCGGAGTGGACTCGTCCGTCGCGGCCGCGCTCCTCGTCGAGCAGGGCTTCGACGTGATCGGGGTCACGCTGCGGGTCTGGCCGTGGCGCGAGCCGGAGGAGTCGACGAAGAAGTTCGGCAGCTGCTGCTCGCCCGCGACGGTGGACGACGCGCGCGCGGTCGCGCGGCGCCTCGGCATCCCGTACTACCTCCTGAATTCCGAGCGCGAGTTCGAGCGCGCGGTGATCGAGCCCTTCGCGCGGGCGTACGCGGCGGGCCGGACCCCGGTGCCGTGCGTGGCGTGCAACCGCGAGGTGAAGTTCGGCTCGCTCGCGCAGCGCGCCCGCGCGTGGGACGCCGCCGCGGTGGCCACCGGCCACTACGCGCGCATCACGCGCGATCCCGAGACGCGGCGGGTGCTCCTCTGGCGCGGCCGGGACGCGCGCAAGGATCAATCCGATTTCCTCTGGCCGCTCACGCAGGCCCAGCTCGCGGCCGCGCGCTTTCCGGTGGGCGATCTCACCAAGGACGCGGTGCGCGAGAAGGCCCGGGCCCTCGGACTCGAGACCGCGGACAAGCCCGAGAGCCAGGAGATCTGCTTCGTCCCGGACGATGACTACCGCGGGTTCCTGCGCCGGCGGGCGCCGGAGGCTTTCGCGGCCGGGCCGATCGTGAACGGGCAGGGGACGGTGCTCGGCCGCCACCAGGGGCTCGCCAACTACACGGTCGGGCAGCGCCGCGGCCTCGGCCTGGCCGCGGGCCGGCGCCTCTACGTGACCGCCCTCGACCCCGCGCGCAACGCGGTGGTGGTGGGGACCGACGACGAAGGGGCCGTCGAGGAGCTCCGGGCCGAGGACGTGAACCTGATCAGCGTGCCCGCGCTGACCGGCCGGCTGGCGGTGGCCGCCAAGATCCGCCACACCCACGAGCCGGCGGCGGCGACCATCGAGCCCCTGGGGGACGGAGGGGTCCTGGTCCGCTTCGAGCGGCCCCAGCGTGCGCCCGCGCCGGGCCAATCGGTGGTGTTCTACCAGGGGGACCTGGTGGTGGGTGGGGGCGTGATCGCGCGACCCGAAGGCCCTTGACAGTTTTCCCGCCCGCGTGATACTCGTGTACCGTTTGTTCCTTCTTTCACAAAAGCGCTAGCCGGAGAGCTCACCATGATTCGCGTACTCGCCATCGCTGCGCTTCTGCTCGGGGTGGTGCCGTCGGCGGCGCTGGCCTCGGAAGGTGGAGGCGGCCTCATCAACCTGGACAAGTCGATCGCCATCCAGGCCATCAACTTCCTGCTGCTGCTCGTCATCCTGGCCAAGCTCCTCTACAAGCCGCTGCTGACGAAGATGGAGGAGCGCACCCAGGCCATCCGCAAGTCGCTCGAGGAAGCGCAGGCCGCGCGGGCCGAGGCCCACCGCGAGCGCGAGGAGCACGCCGCGAAGCTGCAGGCCGCGTATGCCGAGGCGCAGGCCATCCGGGCCACCGCGCTCAGGGAAGCGGCCGAGGAGCAGCGCCGGCTCGTGGAAGGCGCGCGCGCGGAAGCGGGGCGCCTGGTGGAGTCGGCGCGGAACGAGATGGCCCAGGACGTCGCCCGCGCGCGTCAGGCGCTACGCCAGGAAGTGGTGGATCTCGCCATCACCGCGGCGGAGCGGCTGATCCGTAAGAGCCTGCGCGACGAGGATCACCGCCGCATCGTGCAGGACGCGATCGGCCGGGTGGACAAGGTCAACTAGCCCGTGCGATCCCACGAGCGCACCGCCCGGCGCTACGCCAAGGCCCTCCACGACGTGGCGCGCGAAGCCGGCGCGACGGAAGCGGTCGGGCACGAGATGGAGCAGGTGGCGGCGATCTGCGCCGGCGACGCCGCGGCCCACGACGTGCTGACCCGCCCATGGATCAAGCCGGCCGATCGCCGCGCGGTGGCGATGGCGATCGCGCAGAAGGTCGGCGCGCGCAAGCTCGTGCAGGACTTCGTGGGGCTCGTGGCCGAGCGCGGCCGTGCCGACCATCTGCCCGAGATCGTCGCGGCCTACCGGACGCTCGTGGATGCCGAGCTCGGCCGCGCCCGGGCCCAGGTGCGGACCGCGGTTGCCCTCACCGATGCGGAGAAACAGCAGCTGTCCGGCAAGCTCGAGCGCGCGCTCGGCAAGCGCATCATCCTGGAAGAGCAGGTGGACGCCACGCTGCTGGGCGGCTTCATCGCGCAGGTCGGCAGCCTCATTCTCGACGGCAGTCTCGACGGGCAGCTCGCGCGCATGCGCCAGCGGCTCGCAAGGGGATAGCACATGATCAAGGCGGAAGAGATCAGCGACATCATCAAGCGCCGGCTCCAGGGCTACGAGGCCGAGGTCGACCTCAAGGAGGCCGGGCGCGTGATCGAGGTCGGCGACGGCATCGCGCGCATCTACGGGCTCGAGAAGGCGCTCGCCGGCGAGCTGCTCGAGTTCCCGGGCGACGTGTTCGGGCTCGTGCTGAACCTCGAAGCCGACAACGTGGGCGCGGTGCTCCTCGGCGACGACACCAAGATCAAGGAAGGCGACCCGGTGACGCGCACCAAGCGTATCGCCCAGGTGCCGGTCGGCGAGGCCCTGGTGGGGCGCGTGGTCAACGCCCTCGGCCAGCCGGTGGACGGCAAGGGCCCGATCGACACCAAGGAGTTCCGGGCGATCGAGCGCTACGCGCCCGGCGTGGTGGACCGCCGCTCGGTGAAGGAGCCGCTCCAGACCGGGATCAAGTCGATCGACGCCATGATCCCGATCGGGCGCGGCCAGCGCGAGCTGATCATCGGTGACCGCGGCACCGGCAAGACCGCCATCGCGGTCGACACGATCATCAACCAGAAGGGGCAGGGGGTCTTCTGCTTCTACGTGGCGATCGGGCAGAAGCGCTCCACCGTCGCCCAGGTCGTGAAGGTGCTGGAGGACACGGGCGCGATGGCCTACACCACGGTCGTGGTCGCCTCGGCCTCGGAGTCGGCGCCGCTCCAGTACATCGCGCCCTACGCGGGCTGCGCGATGGGGGAGTACTTCCGCGACACCGGTCGCCACGCCCTCTGCATCTACGACGACCTCTCCAAGCACGCCACCGCGTACCGCCAGCTCTCGCTGCTGCTGCGGCGGCCCCCGGGGCGCGAGGCGTACCCGGGCGACGTGTTCTACCTGCACTCACGGCTGCTCGAGCGGGCGGCCAAGCTGAACGACGAGCTCGGGGGCGGCTCGCTCACCGCGCTGCCGATCATCGAGACCCAGCTCGGCGACGTCTCGGCCTACATCCCGACCAACGTCATCTCGATCACCGACGGGCAGATCTTCCTCGAGTCGGACCTCTTCTACGGGGGCATCCGGCCCGCGGTCAACGTCGGCATCTCGGTGTCCCGCGTCGGCGGCTCCGCGCAGATCAAGGCCATGCGGCAGATCGCGGGCAAGCTGCGGCTCGACCTCGCCCAGTATCGCGAGCTGGCCGCGTTCGCCCAGTTCGGCTCCGACCTCGACAAGGCCACCCAGCTGCAGCTCGCGCGCGGCCAGCGCATGGTCGAGCTGCTCAAGCAGGGCCAGTACCAGCCGCTGGTGGTCGAGCGGCAGATCGCGATCATCTTCGCGGGCACCCAGGGCCATCTCGACGACATGCCGGTGGACCAGATCCGCGAGTTCGAGACCTTCCTCTTCGGGTTCCTCGATCGCAGGCACGCGCAGCTGCTGGCCGACATCGCCAGCAAGAAGGAGCTGACCGACGACCTGCGCTCGGCGCTGGCCGCCGCGATCAACGCGGCCAAGGCCGAGTTCATGGCCGCGCGGGGCATCAAGGCCGCCTAGGGACGGACCGCCATGGCCACGCTCCGCGACATCCGCCGGCGGATCCGCTCCGTCGAATCCACCCAGAAGATCACGCGCGCCATGAAGCTGGTGGCGGCCGCGAAGCTCCGCCGGGCCCAAGAGCGCATCCTTTCCGCGCGGCCGTACGCGGTGAAGATGGCCGAGCTGCTGTCGAGCCTGGTCCGGCGCGCCGAGAGCGAGGCGCACCCGCTGCTGGTGCGGCGCCCGGTGGCCCGCAAGCGGCTCGTGATCGTCACCGCCGACAAGGGGCTGTGCGGGGCCTTCAACTCGAACATCCTGCGGGCCTCGCTCGGGTTCCTGCGCGAGCAGGGCGAGGCGAGCGTCACCCTGGTGGTGGTGGGCAAGAAGGCGCGGGACTTCTACCGCCGGCGCCCCTACGAGATCAAGTCGGAGATGCTGGGCTTCTTCGATCGCCTCGCCTACGAGCACGCCCAGGAGCTGGCGGGCGGCCTCATGCAGGAGTACCTGGCCGGCGAGGTGGACGAGGTCCATCTCATGTACAACGAGTTCCGGTCGGTGGCGGTGCAGCGGGTGAAGCGTGAGCAGCTCCTGCCCATCGAGCCCGCGCCGGCGGCGGAAGGGCAGGGGGAGGCGGGCGGCGACTACATCTACGAGCCGAGCCCCGAGGGCATCCTGGCCGCGCTGCTGCCGCGCCACGTGACCACGCAGGTGTACCGCGCGCTGATGGAATCGGTGGCCGGCGAGTACGGCGCGCGGATGACCGCGATGGAGGCCGCCACCAAGAACGCCAAGGAGATGATCGGCGTGCTGACGATCCAGTACAACAAGGCGCGCCAGGAGCGGATCACCAAGGAGCTCCTGGACATCGTCGGCGGCGCCGAAGCCCTGCGCCAAGCGGTCGAAGCCTAGCACGCGCATAGTCGGAGCGAGCGCGAAGCAACGCCGAAAACGGAACTGGGGGAGTGCGGGGGCCATGTCGGGGCCCCCGCAGTTGAAGAGCTTAAAGAATTAAACGAGTGTCCGCGGCCCCGCAGCCGCGAACGCGAGAGACCCAGAAGGAGCGCAGGATGAACCAGGGCAAGATCGTGCAGGTCATCGGGCCGGTCGTGGACGTGGAGTTCGAGCCCGGCAAGCTGCCGCCCATCTACAGCGCGCTCGAGGTGCCGGGGGCGGGCAGCACCGACGTCTTCGCGTACTCCGCGAAGCTCGTGCTCGAGGTCGCCCAGCATCTCGGCGAGAGCCAGGTGCGCACGGTGGCGATGGCCGCGACCGACGGGCTCACCCGCGGCATGCCGGTCAACGACACCGGCCAGCCGATCTCGATCCCGGTGGGCAAGGAGACGCTCGGGCGCATCATCAACATCACCGGCGAGCCGGTGGACAAGATGGGCCCGGTGAAGAGCACGAAGACCTATCCGATCCACCGGCCCGCGCCGCCGTTCGACCAGCAGTCCACCAAGGTCGAGATGTTCGAGACCGGCATCAAGGTCGTGGACCTGCTCGAGCCCTACACCCGCGGCGGGAAGACCGGCCTCTTCGGCGGCGCCGGAGTGGGCAAGACCGTGCTCATCCAGGAGCTGATCAACAACATCGCCAAGCAGCACGGCGGCATCTCGGTGTTCGCCGGGGTGGGGGAGCGCACCCGCGAGGGCAACGACCTCTACCACGAGATGAAGGAGTCAGGCGTCATCGAGAAGACCGCGCTGATCTTCGGCCAGATGACCGAGCCGCCCGGGTCGCGCCTGCGGGTGGCGCTGACCGGGGTGACCGCGGCCGAGTACTTCCGCGACGAGGAAGGCCAGGACGTGCTGCTGTTCATCGACAATATCTTCCGCTTCACCCAGGCCGGCTCGGAAGTCTCCGCGCTGCTCGGCCGCATGCCCTCCGCGGTCGGCTACCAGCCGACGCTCGGCACCGAGATGGGCGCGCTCCAGGAGCGGATCACGTCGACCAAGAAGGGCTCGATCACCTCGGTGCAGGCCATCTACGTGCCCGCCGACGACATCACCGACCCGGCGCCCGCCACCGCGTTCGCGCATCTCGACGCCACCACCGTGCTCTCGCGCCAGCTCACCGAGCTCGGCATCTATCCCGCGGTGGACCCGCTCGCCTCCACCTCGCGCATCCTCGACCCGATCATCCTGGGCCAGGAGCACTACGGCACCGCCCGCGCGGTGCAGTCGATCCTGCAGCGCTACAAGGACCTGCAGGACATCATCGCGATCCTCGGCATGGAGGAGCTCTCCGACGAGGACAAGCTGATCGTGGCCCGCGCCCGCAAGCTGCAGCGCTTCCTCTCGCAGCCGTTCTTCGTGGCCGAGGTGTTCACCGGCCAGCCCGGGCGCTACGTCAAGCTCGCCGACACGATCAAGGGGTTCAAGGAAATCGTCGAGGGCAAGCACGACGAGCTGCCCGAGCAGGCCTTCTACATGGTGGGCGGCATCGAGGAGGCGCAGGAGAAGGCGGCGAAGATGCGCGAGGCCCGCTAGTGCTGCTGGAGCTCGCCACGCCGAGCCGCCAGCTCGTCTCCGAGCAGGTGGACGAGGTGGTGGCGCCGGGCACCGAAGGCTACTTCGGGGTGCTCCCCGGCCACGCCGCGCTCCTGGCCACGCTGGGCAGCGGCGAGGTGGTCTATCGCAAGGGCCGTGAGGAAGTGCATCTGGCCGTGCACGGCGGCTTCGCGGAGGTCACGCCGGAGCGGGTGATCATCCTGGCCGAGCTCGCGGAGCGGCCGGAGGAGATCGACCGGGCCCGCGCCGAGCGCGCGCGCCAGCGCGCCGAGCAGCTCATGTCGGGCCGCAGCCTGGCCGGCGGCCCGGACGAGATCGACTACGACGACGCGCTCGCCGCCTACCAGCGCGCGCTCACGCGGCTGCTCGTGGCCGCGATCGGCGGCTAGCCGCCTGCCCGCCGCGCGGGGCAGGACCGCCCGCGCGCTGCCCAGGTCGCCGGGCATTCCCCGCGCGGCCCGGGGTCCAACCCGCTGATTCCGCGCGACTCCGGTGGTGGCATGCCCCTCGCACTCCCGAGGCGGCATGATGACCATCCTGATCGCCGATGATGAGCCCGCCATCGTCGACCTCGTTCGCTTCACGCTCGAAGACCCGCACCTGCGTATCGTCGACGCCGCCGACGGCGCCGCCGCGGTGGAGCTGGCGCGTCGCGAGCGCCCGGACGTGGCCCTGCTCGACGTGCGGATGCCGCGCCTCGACGGGCTCGAGGCCTGCCGGCGGCTTCGCGAGCTCCCCGAGTGCGCCCACACGCGCGTCGTCCTGCTCACCGCGGCGGCCCAGGCCGAGGATCGGCGCCGCGGGCTGGCCGCGGGGGCGCATCACTACCTGACGAAGCCGTTCTCGCCGCTGGCGCTGCTGACCCTCGTCCGCTCCCTCGTGCCGGAGGCCCCGGTGTGGCCGGCGCGGTGACGCTCTCCCAGGCCCTCTCCTACGCGCGCGATCTCCGATCGCTCTACGAGACCTCGCGCGCGCGGGAGCGCGAGCTCGAGCAGGCGCAGGAGCGGCTGCGCGGCGCCTACCAGCAGGCGCTGCACTACGCGATCGACCTGCGCAAGACGTGCCGGCGCCTGGAGCAGGCGAGCTTCCAGAGCCTGATCGGACTGGCGAACGCGCTCGAGGCGAAGGACGTCTACACCCGCGGCCATTCCGAGCGCGTCGCGGCGCTCGCGCGGCGGATCGCGCTGGGCGCGGGCGTCCCGGCCCGGGTCGCCGACACCATCGCCCAGGCGGGGCTGCTGCACGATCTGGGGAAGATCGGGATCCCGGAGAGCGTCCTGCGCAAGCCCGACTCCCTCACCGCGGAGGAGTGGGCCGTCATGCGCCGGCATCCGATCGTCGGCGCCCAGATCGTCGCGCCGCTCGAGTTCTTCGCCGACGGCGCGATCATCGTGCGGCATCACCACGAGCGGCACGACGGCAGCGGGTACCCGGACGGCCTGCGTGGCGAGCTGATCCCGCTGGGCTCGCGCATCGTGGGGGTGGCCGACGTCTACGACGCGCTCACGTCGGATCGGCCCTATCGCGCGCGGCTGTCGCGGGCGGAGGCGGTGCGATGGCTCGAGGCGGAGGCGGGCCGGACGCTCGATCCGCGCCTGACCGAGCTCTGCGTCCAGGTGACCGGCGATGCTGCTGCTGAGCGCGCCGTTTGAGCCGGGCGCCGCGGCGCCGCCGCGGCAGCCGGCGGGGGCCTACGCGCCGGTCGTGGGCGCGGTGGCGCTGGTGGCGGCCGGGGGCCTGGGACTGGAGGGGCGCGGGGCGGGCCCGGCCGGCTTCGGTCACGCGCTCGCCAGCGGGGCGATTCACGGCGGCTGGCTCGCGCTGGGCTGGCTGCTCGCGACCGGCGCGGCGCCCGGATGGAGCGGCCCGGTCCTTCGCCTCGGCGGGACGATGGTCGTGGCCTCGATCGTGGCGCGCCTCGGCCCGCTGGGGCCGCTCGCGTTCCTCCTGGTGCCGGTGGTGCTGCTGGTGGAGGCGCGGGGGCGGCCGCAGCTGCGGGCCACCGGCCTGGGCGGCGCGCGTCCATCCCACGCGCTCGCCGGAATCACGCTGGGCGCCTTCCTCGGCGCGCACCTGCTGGTCACCGCCTCGCGCACCTTCGGGTATCGCCTGCAGACCAGCGGCCTGTCCGCCTACCTCGGCGCGCTCGCCTACGACGTCGGCGCCAACGCGCTCACCGCGGAATGGCTGTTCCGGGGCGCGGTGTTCTCGCTCCTCTGGCGCCGGGTGACATTCTGGCCCGCCGCGGCGCTGGCGACCGGCCTGTCGCTCCTGCGCTATCTGCTCGATCCCGCCCTGCCACACGCGGTGGAAGCCCGGGTGGGCGCGGTGTTCTACCTGGGCCTGGTCGGGCTCATCGCCTGCGCGCTCCGCGCCTGGAGCGGTAGCCTCGTGCCGGGGTATCTGGCGGCGCTCGGGTTCTTCGCGGCCTATCGGACGCTCGCGCCATGATCGCGGGGCCGGTCGCGTTCCTCGTCGCGGTGGCGGTGGCGATGGCCGTGACGGATCAAGGGCCGGCGTCCGTGCTCCGGCACCTCTACCTGGTGCCGACCCTCTGGGCCGCGCTGGCGCGTGGCGCCGTCGGGGGTGGCTCGATCGGGGCGGTGGCCGGGCTCCTGCACGCGCCCGTGGCCCTTCCCGCGGTGGAGCGCGACGGGCTCACGTCGGCGACCCTCGACGGCCTGCTCTCGCTGGGCCTCCCGCTGGTCACGGGCCTGCTCGTGGGGCGACTCGTGGACGGCTCGCGGGCCCGGGCCGCCCGGCTCGCAGCGGTACTGGCGATCCAGCGCGGGCTGGACGGGGCCGGGGCGCTCGACGACAAGCTCCTGAGCGTCGCCGGCGAGCTACGCGTCGCGCTGGGCGCCCGGCGGCTCGCCCTGCTGGTCGGCACCGACGTGCGCACCGCGCAGATCGCGAGCGTCCCCGTCGGTTCGCTCGTCGATGTGGACTCGGCGGCGGCCTTCACCCTCGCCTCCGGGCAGCGGGTGAGCAGCCTGGACCTGCGCGCGGATCCCCGAGTGCGGGCCGACGAGCCGCCGGGCCCGACACCGCTGCGCGCGCTCGCGCTGCCGCTCGTCTCGGGGGTCGGCGTGGTGGGGGTGATGGCCGTCGAATGGAGCGGCGACCTGTCCCGCTCGACCCGTGCGGCGGCTGACGAGCTGGCCCTCCACGTCGGGCTGGCCGTCGAGAACGCCCGGCTCACGCTCCGCCAGCTCCGCTTCGCCGAGGAGCTGGCGGAGAAGGTGGCGGCGGCGACCGCGCGCCTACGCGAGCTGGATCAGGCGAAGTCCGAGTTCCTCTCGGTGGTCTCCCACGAGCTGCGCACGCCGCTGACCGCCCTGCAAGGGTTCAGCGAGCTGCTGCTCCGATCCGCGCTGCCCCCCGACAAGGCGCATCGCTGTCTGGTCTACCTCCACACCGAGGCGTGCGCGCTCGGCCGCATCGTCGGAGAGCTGCTGGATCTCTCCCGGATCGAGGTCGGGCGCCCCCTCGAGCTGCGCCCCGAGCGCGTCGATCTCGACGAGTTGATGGAGCGCAACGTCGAGCTGTTTGCCGCCGAGCACCGCGAGCACCACTTCCGGTGGACGCCGAGCGGCCCCGCCGTCACCCTCCGCGCCGATCCCGACGCGCTGGACCGCATGGTCAAGAACCTCCTGTCGAACGCGGTCAAGTACTCGCCGCGGGGCGGCCAGGTCTCGCTCTCCGCGTGTCCGGCCGAGGATCAGCCGGGCATGGTCGAGCTGGCGGTCGAGGACGACGGCGTCGGGATCCCGCCCGAGCAGCTGCCGCGCATCTTCGACAAGTACGTCCGCGTCCCCCATCCGGAGACCGCCACCACCCGCGGCCTGGGCCTGGGCTTGAGCCTCGTCAAGGCGTTGGCGGAAGCCCACGGCGGCCGCGTCGAGGTGGACAGCCTGCCCGGAAAAGGATCTCGATTCCGCCTGCTTCTGCCCGGTGTCGACCGAGACTTTTGATCTATTTTCCGTATAGTTGTACTTGACACCCCAGTTCGCCGGCGTGTACCCTGTCCCTTCGGACATGGCGCGAGGGGACGAGATCGCCGGGCGGATGGCGGAGGCCGTGGTCAAGCGGCTGGTCGGGCGAAGGCTTGCCGACGTCCGGGACGAGACCCGGGCGCGCGAGGTGGTGCGGCGGATCCTGGTCGAGAACTTCCAGGCCGAGGAGAAGATCGACGCCGACGCGCGCACCCTCCTCATGGACAATGCCAAGCTGATCCGCGATTCGGCCTCCGACTACAAGCGGCTCTTCGCGCTGGTGAAGACCAAGCTCGCCAAGGAGCGGGGGTTCACGCTGTGACCCGGATGAGCCGCGAGCGCCTGTTCGCCCTGGCCGACCGCATCGTAGCGGACCTGACCGCCACCGAGAGCCTGGCGATCAAGGCGGACGACGAGAAGGCCCACGGCCAGCTGCGCACGGAGGTGTTCCGGGTCCTGGAGGACGAATCCAAGCTCGAGGAGTCCATCGACCAGGAAGTGCGCCGGGCCCTCAGCACCTATTCGAAGCCCGCGCCCGAGGGCAGCGCGGAGTGGGAGCTGCTCTACCGGAAGACCCGGGACGAGGTCTACCGGCGCCGCTTCCGGCTATGAGGCGCGTGGTCGTCGGACTCAGCGGCGCCTCGGGCGCGATCTACGGTATCCGGTTCCTGGAGCTGTTGCGGGGGATTCCCGACGTCGAAGCGCACCTGGTCATCTCCGACGCGGGTCGGCGCACGATCGTCGAGGAGACCGATCACACCGTCGCGGACGTCGAGGCCCTGGCCACCCGCCGCTACCGCAACCGGGACATCGGCGCCGCCCTCGCGTCGGGATCCTTCAAGACCGATGGCATGGTCATCGTTCCGTGTAGCATCAAGACCGCCGCGGCGGTGGCCCACTGCGCCTCCGATACCCTGATGGCCCGCGCCGCCGACGTGACGCTCAAGGAAGGCCGGCCGCTCGTCCTGGTGGTCCGGGAGACCCCGCTGCATCTCGGTCATCTCCGCGTGCTCACCGCCCTGGCCGAGCTGGGCGCGGTGGTGCTGCCGCCGATGCCCGCGTTCTACAATCGGCCGAAGCAGATCGACGACCTCGTCGTCCACACGCTGGCCCGCGTCCTCGACCGGCTCGGCCTGCCGCACACGCTGGCGCCGGAATGGCAAGGCGCGCCCCCGCGGGTGCCGCCGCCGCCCCGCAGTTGAGCGCGCCCGACGCGCGCCCGGCGGCCATGGCCGCCCCGCTCGATCTCTCCATCGTGGTGCCCGTGTACAACGAGGAGGAGAATCTCCCGCTGCTCTGGCCCGAGATCCACGAGGTCCTCGAGCCGACCGGCCTCCGCTACGAGGTGATCTTCGTGGACGACGGCAGTCGTGACCGCAGCGCCGAGATCGTCCGCGAGTTCCGGGAGAAGGACGTCCGGGTGCGGCTCCTGCGGTTGAAGGCCAACGCCGGGGAGACCGCGGCCACCGACGCGGGCCTGAAGGCGGTGCGGGGGCGGCACGTGGTGGTCATGGACGCCGACCTCCAGAACGACCCGCACGACATTCCCGCGATGCTCGACCGGCTCGATCAGTGGGACGCGGTGACCGGCTGGCGCGTGAACCGGGCCGCCGGCGACTCGTGGGTGCGTCGGCTCTCCTCGCGCATCGCCAACCGGGTCCGAAACCGGCTCAGCGACGAGACCATCCACGACAGCGGCTGCACCTTCCGGGCCTTCCGCCGCGACTGCCTGCGCGACCTCGTGCTCTACAAGGGCTTTCACCGGTTCATCCCGACGCTGCTCCGGATGCGCGGGTTCCGCGTGCTCGAGGTGCCGGTGAATCACCGGCCGCGCCGGTTCGGCCAGTCCAAGTACGGCATCGGCAACCGCGCGGTTCGCGCCTTCGTGGACCTCCTGGTCGTCCGCTGGATGAAGGACCGGGTCCTGCGCTACGAGATCGCCGAGGACCTGGGCGGCGAGCCGGGCGGCGGCCGATGAAGGTCCTGCTGATCGGGCTGGGGCGCTGGGGCGAGAAGCACCTGCGCGTGCTCGGCGAGCTGGGGGTGGAGCTGTGGGCGGCCGACGTCTCGGCGGAGCGGCGCGCCTTCGCGGTCAAGGCCGGCGTGGCCGCGGACCACGCGGTCGAGGACTTCCGGCAGGCCCTCCCGCACGTGGACGCGGTGGACATCGTGACGCCGGCCGACAATCATCTCCTGCTGGCCGGGGAGTGCCTGCGCGCGGGCCGCGACTGCTTCATCGAGAAGCCCCTCACCCGGACCGTGGACGAGGGCCGGCGGCTGGCCGGGATCGTCGCGGAGACGGGCCGCGTCCTGCAGGTGGGCCACATCTTCCGCTTCCATCCCGTGACCACGGTGCTGCGCGAGCGGCTGGCCGCGGGGGTGCTTGGCCGCGTGCGCTACTGCACCGGCCGCTTCGCGGGCTTCAAGCGGCCGCGCACCGACGTGGGCGTGACGCAGACGGACGCCATCCACTACTTCGATCTCTTCGCGCATCTGCTGGGGCGCGAGGCCACCGCGGTCACCGCCACCCTGCGCGACTACCTCGGGCGGGGCCTGGACGACTGCTCGTTCAGCACCGTGGAGTACGGGGACGTCCCGGCCTTCGTGGAGGCCGGCTACTTCGCCCCGGGCACCCAGCGGGACTGCGTCATCGTGGGCGAGCGGGGGACCCTCGCGGCCGACTTCGGCAGCTCGGAGGTGCGCGTGCTCGCCAATCGCCATGTCCCCACCCCGTCGGGCTGGCAGGCGCCCGAGGGCGCGGTGGAGAGCTTCAAGGCCTCCGGGCCCGAGCCGCTCCGCCACGAGCTCGAGCTGTTCCTGGACACGGCGGCCCGCCGGGGGCATCCGGCGGTCGACGTGCAGGCGGGCCTCGCCGCGATGCGGACGGTGGAGGCGGCGCAGCGCTCGTCGTCGCTGGGCCGGCGCGTCACCCTGGCCGAGCTGTCGTAGTCCGGCCTACACTCGGGACGATGCGTGTTCCGGCGGGGATTCTACTGGTGCCGAAGGGGGGACTCGAACCCCCACACCCTTGCGGGCACATGACCCTGAATCATGCGCGTCTGCCAATTCCGCCACTTCGGCTCGGGCAAGGCCTCCATCTTACGGACGGCGGACATGAAGTCAAGGGGCCCGCGGCCTCCCGGGCCTGAGCACCATGGCGGACGAAAAGGTCATCTCCACCAACCGCAAGGCCTTCCACAACTACTCGATTCTCGAGACGTACGAGGCGGGGCTCGTCCTGCGGGGGACCGAGGTCAAGTCGCTCCGGGAGGCGCAGGTCAACTTCAAGGACGCCTACGCGACGATCGACAACAACGAGGCGTGGCTCGTCGGCTGCTACATCAGCCCCTATCACCACGGCACCGACGCCAACCACGACCCGGAGCGGCGGCGGAAGCTGCTGCTGCACAAGCGCGAGATCTCGCGCCTGCTCGGCAAGATCGCCGAGCGCGGGTTGACGCTCATCCCCCTTCGTCTATACTTCAAGGAAGGGCGCGTGAAGGTCGAGCTGGGGCTGGCCCGCGGCAAGAAGCTCCACGACAAGCGCGCGTCCCTCCGCGAGCGCGAAAGCCGGCGGGAGATGGAAAAGGAATCACGCGCCCGATCCCGGGCGTAGAAGGGGGCGACTGGTTTCGACGGGGATCAGTGACGCACAGGCGGCATCACGAGGTGCTCTCTCCTCGTAAAACTGGGGGCACGGTTATAGCTGCCGACAATCAGCTAGCTCTGGCGGCCTAACACCCGTCAGCGTCCTCCGGATCGGGTGACCAGGGTCCGGGTCAGGACGTCATATTCTGGTGACTGGCTCCAAACCCTGCTCCGGGGTGAGGGGCGAGACCTACAGGAGCTGGCTGATCGGTGACCCGGCCGGTTGGGGGGCCGAGAGGCGAGACGCAGGGGTCAACCGGCTATTGATGTAGATGCCTGTTGCCGAGGGTTTCCGGACGTGGGTTCGATGCCCACCGCCTCCACCAATTGCAGGTGCCGCCCGCCGGGCCGAGACGAGGCCCGGCGGGCGGTGTCGCTTCACCGCTGATGGCAGCCCATGCAGGCGAAGGTCGAGCGCACCATGAGGGTGGCCGCGTCGGGGCCCGGCTCCGTCCGGCGGAACGCCGCCACGTTCGTCGCGGCGTCGCGGATCCGGGCTTCCAGCACCGCCCGGTAGGGCCAGGCCGCGTACCCGCGCGCGCGCCGGGCGTTGCCGTACATCGCCACCGCGAGGTCGGGCTGACCCGCCTTCACCAGCATGTCGCCGAAGTTGAGGAAGAACCCCTCGAAGTTGTGCGGCGCGATCCAGGAGTTCCAGCAGACGCGCTTGGCCCCTTCGCGGGTCTCGAGCCGCATGTAGCGCGCGTAGTCCGGGTTGGCCCGGTCGACCTTCTCGCCCGTGCACACGTCGAGATTCAGCCACTGCTGCGCGAGGGCCTCCCGGAACCGGTCGGAGTCGACGGGCAGGCCCGACGCGGTGTAGCCCGCGGTGAAGTAGTTGAACTCGGGCCACGCGGCGATCGCGTCCTTCATGGCGTAGAAGCCGCGGCGCACCAGCTTCTCGTCCTTGTGGATCGTGCCTTCCGCCATCAGCAGGCCGGCGTAGAAGCCGAGGTAGCGCGCTTCGCGGGGGTCCAGCCGCACCGCCTCCTCGAAATACTTGCGCGCGAGCACGGCGTCGTCCGTGATGTCGGGCCGCTGCGAGGCCTGCCGGGCCCGCTCGGCGAGGCGCCAGGTGTGCAGCCACCCCACGTGCGCCGCGGTCACCGCGTCGTGCGGGTTCTCGAGGTAGGCGGCCTTGACCGCGGTGAGCGCGTCCGGGATGCGGTCGTACTCGCCGCCGTGCAGGGTCTTCCAGAAGAGCTTGTCGGCCTCCACCGCGGCGGCGGTCCGCGCCGCGCTCGGCGCCTTGGCCGGCGCCGACCAGACCGCGAGCCGGTCGCAGCCCGCGGTCGCCGCGACGATCAGCAGGGCGGCGCCCACAAGCGTTCCCAGCAGCGCTCGCGATCGGATCACGGTACCCTCCCCAGGCTCCTCGAGCCGGGCGGCGGCGCGGACTTCGAGGATGTGCTCTCGGCGGAGATTCGCTACCGCGGTCTAGCTCGCCGCCCGCTCGCCGCCCGTCCTCGCGGTCTGGATGGCCTGCCACACCCGATCGCTGCTCGCGGGCATGTCGAGCCGGCGCACCCCGAGCGGAGCCAGCGCGTCCATCACCGCGTTGATGACCGCGGGCAGCGCGCCGACCGTGCCGGCCTCGCCGGCGCCCTTGGCCCCGAGCGGGTTGAGCTTCGTGGGGACGGGGTGACTCTCGATGACCATGTCGCAGAAGGTGTCGGCGCGCGGCATGGCGTACTCCATGAACGAGGCGGTCAGGAGCTGGCCGGAGCCCGGCTCGTACACGACCTGCTCCATCAGGGCCTGGCCGACGCCCTGCGCGACCCCGCCGTGGATCTGGCCCTTGAGGGTCAGCGGGTTGATGACGGTCCCGACGTCGTCCGCGATCGCGTAGCGCGCCAGCGTCACGGCGCCGGTCTCCGGATCCACCTCGACCTCGCAGACGTGGCAGCCGTTCGGCCACGTGTCCTGCTTGGGGGAGAAGGTGCCGGTCTCGTAGAGACCGGGCTCGAGACCCGGCGGTAGCTGCGCGGGCTGGAAGGCGGCGCGGGCGACGTCCTTCAGCGAGAGCGTCCGGTCCGTGCCCACCACCGAGAACTTGCCGTCGCCGAAGCCGATGTCCGCCTCGGCCGCCTCCAGCAGCCGGGCCGCGATCTTCCGGCCCTTGGCGATGACCTTGTCGGCGGCCATCCAGAGCGCGGTGCCGCCGATCACCGTCGACCGCGAGCCCATCGAGCCCATCCCGAAGGCCACGCGGTCGGTGTCGCCGTCGACGTACCGCACGTCCCCGGGCGGCAGGCCGAGCCGCTCGTGGAGGATCTGCTTGAACGTGGTCTCGTGACCCTGGCCCTGGTTCTTGGTGCCCATGAACACGGTGGCGCTGCCGCTCGGCGCGAAGCGGATCTCCGCGAACTCGGGCTGCGGCCCCGCCGCCCGCTCGATCGCGTTGACCACCGCCAGCCCCCGCAGCCGGCCCCGCGCCTTCGACGCCTCCCGCCGCGCCGCGAAGCCGGCGACGTCCGCGAGCCGCAGCGCGGCGTCCATGCACCGCTCGAACTCGCCGCAGTCGTACGTGACGCCGAGGGCGGTGCGGTATGGCAGGGCGGCGGCCGGGATCAGGTTCGCGCGCCGCAGGGCCACGCGATCCAGGCCGAGCTCCCGGGCGGCGTCGTCGATCAGCCGCTCGATGACGTAGGTGGCCTCGGGCCGGCCCGCGCCGCGATAGGGCGCGGTGGCGTTGGTATTGGTCAGCAGGCAGCGGACCTCGACGTGGGCGGCCGGGATCGCGTAGACGCCGACGAGCGTCGCCACGTTGCTGAAGGTGGCGAGCAGGTTGCGGTCGGACGAGACGTAGGCGCCGACGTTGGCGAGGGTCCGCACGCGCAGGGCGAGGAAGCGGCCCTGGCCGTCCAGCGCCAGCTCCGCGTCGGTCACGTTGTCGCGCGCGTGCTCGTCGGCCGGGATCGCCTCCCGCCGCTCGCACCGCCACTTCACCGGCCGCCCGAGCTTGCGCGCGGCCCAGAGGACCAGCCGGTGCTCGACGTACTGCCAGCCCTTGGTCCCGAAGGCGCCCCCCACGTCGCCCGCGATGACGCGGATCTGGTGCTCGGGAATCTTGAAGATGTTGCTGGCGAGGGCGTTCCGCACGCGGTGCGGATACTGCACGTCGGCGTAGAGCGTGTAGCGCTCCTCGCCCGGGTCGTAGACTCCGAGGGCGCCGCGCGCCTCCATGAACTGCGCGTGCACGCGAGTGATGACATAGCGGCGCCGGATCACGCGGTGGGCGCGCCCGAAGGCCGCGTCGGTCGCCGCCGCGTCGCCCGATGGGAACAGGTTCGAGACGTTGTCCGGGCACTCGTCCCACACCGCGGGGGCGCCCGGCTCGGCGGCGGCCGCGGTGTCGGTCACCGCGGGGAGCGGCTCGTAGTCCACGCGCACCAGCTCGGCGGCGTCCTCGGCCTGCGCGAGCGTCTCGGCCACCACCATCGCCACCGGGTCGCCCACGTGGCGGGCCCGGTCCAGCGCGAGGCCGCGATGCGGGGGCGCGAACATCGGCGAGCCGTCGGGCCGCGTCCGCTTGAGCGTCATCTTCATGGTGCCGAGGCCGTCGCGCGCCACGTCGGCGCCGGTGAAGACGGCGAGCGCGCCCGGGGCGCGGCGGGCCGCCGCGGTGTCGATGGCGCGGATGCGCGCGTGGGCGTGGGGGGAGCGGACGAGCACCGCGTGGACCTGGCCGGGGAGATTCACGTCGGCGTGAAAGCGCCCCTCTCCCCGCAGCAGCCGGACGTCCTCGAACCGCTTGACGGACTGCCCAACGCCGAACTCGCCCATCAGGAGGCGGCGGGCACCTGGAGCGCCATGGTGGCCGGAGCCTACCACAAATTGATCCTTCGCTGCCCCCGCGCTCCGTTGTTAGAATGACGAATGCCGCGCCCCCTTCGATCATGACGCGACGACGCTCGACGCCCGTCTGGCCGCTCCTCGTGCTGATGGCCTGCCTCGTCGGCTCGGCCAGCTCCGCCCAGGCCGCGCGCCCGGAGTCCGTGGAGGTCCGGGACGGTGCGGGCAGCCGGGGCCTCCTGACCATCACCGTCATGGACGACGGCAACGCCTACATCGCTCCCGACCACCTGGCCGCGCTCCTCAAGGGCGCCTGGTCGGTGAAAGGCGACCGGGGCACCCTGACCGTGGGCAAGCGCGTGGCCGAGTTCACGCGCGGGCAGCCGCGCGCCACCGTGGACGGGCAGCCCGTCGCCCTCGACGCGGCGGCGCGCGTGAGCGGACGGGGGTGGCTGGTCTCGCGGGACTTCCTGGGCAAAGGGCTGCCGCGGCTGGCGCCGGGGGTCTCGATCGGCGCGGTGACCGAGCCGCGCAAGCCGGTGGCCAGGCCGGTGCAGGGCACGGTGCCGCTGGAGGAGCTGCGCTACCGCTCCTATCCCTCGTTCACGCGCGTCGTCATCGAAACGGGCGCGCGCCTCGCGTACGCGGTGGTCACCGGCGACGCCGAGGTGCGGGTGCGGCTGCCCGGCCTGTCGCTCGCCGGCGCCCGCGTCGAGGAGATCGGCGACGGGCTCGTGCGGGAGATCCGGCTCGAGCCGGTCGGCGACGCCGCGGTGCTCCGGGTGGTGCTCGAGGGCACCGCGGGCGACGTGAAGCACACGGTCCTGCAGGACCCCTATCGCCTCGTGCTCGACGTCTATCGCCCCAAGGAAGGGGGACCGGGCGAGCCGGGGCGCGGCGCGCTGCAGCCGCTCCGCCTGATCGTGCTGGACGCCGGCCACGGCGGCCACGACTCCGGGGCGGTGGGCCCGACCGGGGTCCAGGAGAAGGAAGTCGTGCTCGACGTGACGCGCCGGGTGGCCCGGAAGGTCGAGGCCGGGCTCGGGGTGAAGGTGGTGCTGAGCCGCGACAGCGACCTGTTCGTCCCGCTGCGTGACCGCACCAACTTCGCCAACAAGCAGCGCGCCGACCTCTTCGTGTCCATCCACGCCAATGCCCACCCCCAGTCGGTGTCGGAGGGCGTCGAGACCTATTTCCTCTCGTCCGAGGCCTCCGACAGCGGCGCGCGCCAGGTGGCGGCCATCGAGAACGGCGTGGTCCAGCTCGAGGGGCCGAACTCGCGCCAGCGGGCGGACGTGCTCAAGAGCATCCTCTGGGACCTGGCCCAGTCCGAGTTCCAGGAGGAGTCGAGTTACATGGCCGAGACGGTGCTGGACTCGATGAGCAGGTCGCTCAGCCTGGTCAATCGGGGCGTCAAGCAGGCCGGCTTCTACGTGCTGGGCGGCGCGGCCATGCCGGCGATCCTCATCGAGATCGGGTTCCTCACCAACCGCAAGGAGGAGCGGAAGCTGTCCACCCCGGAGCACCGCGAGGCGATCGCGCGCGCGATCTACGCGGGGCTCGCCGAGTACAAGCGCCGCTATGATCAGCGCCTGCGCACCGCGCAGAGCCAGCCGGCCAAGGGCGGGCCGACGCGATGACCACCCACCTGCGCCACGACGGCCGGCGGCCGGACCAGCTCCGCCCGATCACGATCACGCGGGACTACCTGCGCCACCCCGAGGGCTCCGTCCTGATCGAGTTCGGCGACACCAAGGTGATCTGCACCGCCTCGCTCGAGGAGAAGGTGCCGGCTTTCCTCAAGGGGCAGGGGAAGGGCTGGGTCACCGCGGAGTACGGCATGCTGCCGCGCTCCACCAATACCCGCATGACGCGCGAGCGGAACGGCCCGAGCGGGCGCTCCCAGGAGATCCAGCGGCTGGTCGGCCGGTCGCTGCGCTCGGTGGTGGAGATGGCCAAGCTCGGCGAGCGGACGGTGTGGGTGGACTGCGACGTCATCCAGGCCGACGGCGGCACCCGCACCGCCGCGATCACCGGCGCCTTCGTCGCGCTGGGCGACGCCATCGGCACCCTGGTGAAGGCGGGGACGCTGGCCGGCTCGCCGATCCGCGACTGCGTGGCCGCGATCAGCGTGGGCCTGGTGGGCAACCGGCCGGTGCTGGACCTCAACTACGTCGAGGACTCCACCGCCGAGGTGGACATGAACGTGGTCATGACCGGCGCGGGGGCCTTCGTCGAGGTGCAGGGCACCGCCGAGCAGACCCCGTTTCCGAAGGCGCGCCTCGACGAGCTGCTGGCCCTGGCCGGCGACGGCATCGCGCGGCTCATCGGCCTGCAGCGCCGCGCCCTCGAGGCGCGTGGCGACCAGCACTTCACCCTCTGACCGCCGGCTGGTCCTGGCCACCGCCAACCGGGCCAAGGGCCGGGAGCTCGCGGCCCTCCTCGCCGACCTGCCGTATCGCATCCAGGACCTCTCCGAGTTCCCCGGCCTCGTCCTGCCGCCCGAAGGCGAGACGTCCTACGCCGAGAACGCGCTCGGCAAGGCGCGCGCGGTCACCGCCGCGACCGGGCAGCTGGCGCTGGCCGACGACTCGGGGATCGAGGTGGACGCCTTCGGCGGCCGGCCGGGCGTGCTCTCCGCCCGCTACGGCGGCGAGGGCCTGACCGACCCGGAGCGCAACGCCTTCATGCTGCGCGAGCTCGCGGGGGTGCCGCCGGCGCGGCGCACGGCCCGCTACCGCGCGGTGGTCGCGGTGACCGCGCCCGACGGCCGCGAAGCCATCATGGAAGGGACGGTCGAAGGGGTGCTGCTGGACGCGCCGCGGGGCGCGGGCGGCTTCGGCTACGATCCGATCTTCTACTACCCGCCGCTCGGCGGCACGTTCGCGGAGGTCTCGGCGGAGGCGAAGCACGCGGTGAGCCATCGAGGCCGCGCGATGGCCCAGGCGCGGGAGCTGCTGCGGCGCTGGGCGGGTTGAACGGCTCGAGAGCGCAAGCGTATACTGCTCACGCGGTCGGGATCGGGGTGTGGCGCAGCCCGGTAGCGCACCTGCTTTGGGAGCAGGGAGTCGGAGGTTCAAATCCTCTCACCCCGACCACTTCCTTCATCGCGGGGACGCCGTCCCCGCTAGGCCTTCAGGATCGAGACTCCCCGCGCGGCAAGCCAGCCGCGGACCTTCGACCACGTCTCGGGCTCCCGCCGCTCCCACGCATCGACGCTCCGCTGGGGAATCACGAGCTGGGTGAACCGATCCCGTGAGACCGCCTCGACCAGGCGCGCGAGATCGGTGCGTGAGCTTCGGAGCTCGAGGAGGAGACCTTCCGCCGTCATCTCGGTCGCCGAAGGCGCCGCGGACAGCGGTCGAGTGGTGGTGATGCCACTGCCTGCAATTGCTGGTTCCGAGCCGGTGTGAATGATGTGCGCAGCCTATCGTGGGTGCACGCGGCTGTCAACCCACATCTTGTGCCTATTGCGTGAAGGCGACGCGGTCGCGTCCGGCGCAGTGGCAATCCGCGACCGCGCAGGGGCCGAAGCCGTCACTCCCGCAGTGCATGCTCATGGGATGGCCGCAGTCGCAGAGCCCGCGCGGCGGCGGTTCCGCGCCGGGAGAAGTCCGGCGATCCGAGAAGACGCCGCCGGCGGCCGCCGCCACCAGCGGTACGAGCAGCGCGCCGAGCGCCGCGCTCACGGCGGGCGGCCACTCGAGAAGCCACGCCGCGCCGGCGCCGAGCGTGGCCGCGATACTCACTCCCCACCGGCCGACCTTGACGGACATGGAGATATCGAGTGGCAAACCGGATGCCAGGGCCGTCGTCCCTGCGGGCCCTCGCAGGACTTGCGTGGCGCCCGTGTCTGGCATCCACCGCGGAATCGAGCTGGTGTATCGTAAGTTCCTGCCGCGCCTGTAGCTCAGCTGGATAGAGCATCGGCCTTCTAAGCCGAGGGTCGGGGGTTCGAATCCCTCCAGGCGCGCCACTCCATCATCCGAGGCCGCATGAACGTGATGGCTTCGTCCGACCTCATCCAGCAGGTGACGCGAATCGCCGGGTCGCCCGACGCCCCGCGGCAGGTCGCACCGATCCTGTACGCCGCGAGCATCAGCCCCACGTGAACCCGGACGGGCGCTTCGAAGCGGCGGGCTAGCCGCCCGCCTTCGCGGCCGGCGCGCCCGCGGGCGCGGGGTGGCCGTTGTCGCTCACGTCGCAGGCCGCCGCGTCGCCGGTGCGGTGGATCGACAGATCGGTGATGGTCGGGTGCTCGCCGCAGAGCGGGCACTTGGGGTCACGGCGCAGCTTGACCTCGCGGAAGCGCATGCCGAGCGCGTCGTAGGTGAGGAGCCGGCCGATCAGGGGCTCGCCGATGCCGAGCAGCATCTTGATGGCCTCGGTGGCCTGTACCACGCCGATGATGCCTGGGAGCACGCCCAGGACGCCGGCCTCGCTTCAGCTGGGGACGAGGCCCGGGGGTGGGGGCGTCGGGTAGAGGCAGCGGTAGCACGGGCCCTGGTTCGGGGCGAGCACGGTGGCCATGCCCTCGAACTGGAAGATCGAGCCGTGCACGTTGGTCTTGCCCGCGAGATAGCAGGCGTCGTTCATCAGGTAGCGGGTGTCGAAGTTGTCCGACCCGTCGATGACCAGGTCGTAGTCCTTGATGACGTCCATCACGTTGTCGACGGTGATGCGCGTCGGCAGCGGGATGACGTTGACGTCCGGATTCAGCGCCCGGATCATCTCGGTGCCCGACTCGACCTTGGGCCGCCCCACGTTCGCGGTGGTGTGGAGGATCTGCCGCTGCAGGTTCGACACGTCCACCACGTCGCCGTCCATCAGGCCGAGCGTGCCGACGCCCGCCGCGGCCAGGTACACCGCGGTCGGCGAGCCGAGGCCGCCGGCGCCGATCAGCAACACCTTGGACCGCAGCAGCTTCCGCTGGCCCTTCTCGCCCACCTGGCTCAGCAGGAAGTGGCGGCTGTAGCGCTGGATCTGCTCGGCGTTCAGCGGGCGGTCCTTGGCCACCGGCAGGCCGGACTGCGCCCACTTCTGAAAGCCCCCCTGCAGATTGGTGACGTTCTCGTAGCCGAGATCCTTGAGGACCTTGGCCGCGAGCATCGAGCGGAGGCCGCTCTGGCAGTACAGCACGATGGGCGTCGCCGGATCCGCGGCCGCGCCGGCGATGCGGAACTCGAGGAAGCCGCGGCTGATATTGGTCGCCGGGTCGATGAAGCCGTCGCGGTACTCGTCGGGATCGCGCACGTCGATCAGCACGAGCGGCTCCCCGGCGTCGATCCGCTTCTTGAGGTCCGCCGGTCCCTGTTCCGGCACCACGCGCCGGGCCTCGGCCAACATCTCCTTCAGGGTCTTCATCTCCGGCTCCTTGAGCAAATTGGCCGCAATTTCAACGGCTTCATAATAGCACCAATTCCGGTCGGATCTAGCGAAGCCGCTGGTGCGTGCTGGGTCAGGCAGGCTAAGACTGCTATAATTGGCCGCGAAATGAAAGGGTTAATCCTCTCCGGGGGCCGCGGCACGCGCCTGCGCCCGATCACGTTCACCTCGGCCAAGCAGCTCGTGCCGGTGGCCAACAAGCCCATCCTCTTCTATGGGATCGAGGCGTTGGCCGCCTCGGGGATCAGCGAGATCGGCATCGTGGTCGGCGACACCAAGCAGGAGATCCGCGACGCGGTCGGCGACGGCCGCCGCTTCGGCGTCTCGGTCACCTACATCGAGCAGGAGGCGCCGCTCGGCCTGGCCCACGCGGTCCTCGTCTCGGAGCCGTTCCTCGGCGGCGAGCCCTTCTGCATGTACCTGGGCGACAACCTGATCCGCGAGCGCCTCGCGCCGCTGGTCACGCGCTTCCGCGACGAGAAGCCCAACTGCCAGATCCTGCTCGCCTCCGTGCCCGACCCGACCCAGTTCGGCGTCGCGGTCCTGAAGGACGGGCAGGTCGTGCGCCTGGTGGAGAAGCCGAAGCAGCCGCCGTCCAATCTGGGCCTGGTCGGCGTCTACATGTTCGACGCGACGGTCTTCAAGGCGGTCAAGGCCATCAAGCCGTCGGCGCGGGGCGAGCTCGAGATCACCGACGCGATCCAGTGGCTCATCGACCAGGGCTACGTCGTGCGGCCCCACGTCATCGAAGGCTGGTGGAAGGACACCGGCAAGCTCGAGGACATGCTCGAGGCCAACCGGATCATCCTGGACACCCTGCTGCCGCGCACCGACGGCACCGTGGTGGACAGCGAGATCGCCGGCCGCGTGGTGATCGAGGCGGGGGCCCGCGTGATCAGGAGCACGGTGCGGGGGCCCGCGATCATCGGCCGCGACGCGGTCATCGAGAGCGCCTACGTGGGGCCGTTCACGTCCATCGGGGACCGGGTGGTGCTCCGGGCCAGCGAGGTGGAGCACTCCATCATCCTGGAGGGCGCGAGCGTGACGGACGTGGGGGGCCGCATCGAGTCGAGCCTCATCGGGCGCAACGTGTCGATCTACCGGACCGCGTCCAAGCCGCGCTCCTTCAACTTCATGCTGGGCGACCGCAGCGAGGTGGGGCTGATCTGATGGCGTCCAACGATCCGGTCGAGCTGAGCGACGCGGCCAAGCGGGCGTTCGCGCTCCAGAGCTACGGGCCCGCGCCCGAGATCGAGGGGGTCGAGCTCGTGGACCTGAAACGGTTCACCGACGACGGCGGCTCCTTCCTGGAGCTGGCGCGGCTGCAGCAGGGCATGCCGGCCGCCCTGCCCGGCTTCGAGTGCCGCCAGGTGAACTACAGCGAGATGGACCCGGGCGTGATCAAGGCGTTTCACCTGCATCGCCGGCAGACCGACGTGTGGTTCGTGCCCCCCGGCGACAAGATGCTGGTGATCCTGCTCGACGTCCGGGCCCATAGCAAGAGCCGCGGGGCCCAGCGCCGGATCGTGCTGGGCGACGGCCAGACGCGGCTGCTGCGGATCCCGCCCGGGGTCGCCCACGGGGTGAAGAACCTCGCGGCGTCCCGCGGCCGCATCATCTACCTCGTGGACGTCCAGTTCTCGCCGGATCCCGACCAGACCGAGGAGGGGCGGCTGCCCTGGGACTTCGCCGGGGCCGACATCTGGGACGTCTCGCGGGGATAGCATGAAGCTCCTCGTCACCGGGGGCGCCGGCTTCATCGGCTCGAATTTCGTCCGTCACGTCCTGGCCACCCATCCCGGCGACTCGATCGTCAACCTGGACAAGCTCACCTACGCCGGGAACCTGGAGAATCTGCGCGACGTCGAATCGGATCCCCGCTACCGCTTCGTCAAGGGCGACATCTGCGACGGCCCGGTGGTGCGGGAGGCGATGCGCGGGGCGGACGCGGTCGTGCACTTCGCGGCCGAGACCCACGTGGACCGCTCGAACCTGGGGGCCGACGACTTCCTCCGCACCAACGTGACCGGGACCTTCACCCTGCTGGAGGCGGCGCGGGAGCTCCGGATCGGCCGCTTCCTCGCGGTGAGCACCGACGAGGTGTACGGCAGCATCGCGGAGGGCGCGGCCCGCGAGGGCGATCCGCTCAACCCGTCGAATCCCTACTCGGCCTCCAAGGCGGCCGCGGATCTCCTGGCCCGCGCCTACTGGACCACCCACCGGCTGCCGGTGCTCATCACGCGCAGCAGCAACAACTTCGGGCCCTACCAGTACCCCGAGAAGGTCATCCCGCTCTTCGTCACCAACGCGCTCGAGGACCGGGCGTTGCCGCTCTACGGCGACGGCCGGAACGTCCGCGACTGGCTCTACGTGCTGGACAACTGCGCGGCCATCGACCTCGTTCTCCGCAAGGGCGTGGAGGGCGAGATCTACAACATCGGCGGCGCCGCGGAAGTGCAGAACGTGACGCTCACGCGCCGGATCCTGGCCCTGCTCGGCAAGCCGGAGAGCCTGATCACGCCGGTGGCCGACCGGCCCGGCCACGACCGGCGCTACGCGCTCGACTCCGGCAAGGTCCACGCGCTCGGCTGGACGCCCGCCACGAGCTTCGACGCCGCGCTGGCCGCGACGGTGGAGTGGTACCGGACGCACGAGGCGTGGTGGAAGCCCATCAAGTCGGGAGCCTTCCGGCAGTACTACGAGGCGCAGTACACCGCGCGGTGACCGCGTGCCGCGCGCGCTGAGCCGCTGGGCCGCCGGCGCCCTGCTGGGCCTGATCCTGGCCGCCCCGGCCGGGGCCGCGCCGCGCGACGCCGATCGCCGCCTCGATCCCCGCCAGGTCTCTCCGCTGCCCTCGCAGGTCCGCCGCGTCGCCCCGGCGGTGGTCGGCATCCGCGTCGAGGTCCCGCGCGAGCGGCCGTCGGCGGCCACCCTCGGCGTCGAGCGCTGGGGGAGCGGCGTGATCTTCGATGCGGACCAGGGCTACCTGCTGACCGTGAGCTACGTCTTGCTCGACGCCGCGCGCATCGAGGTCTCGCTGCGCGACGGGCGCAAGGTGCCGGCCCGGCTGACCGGGCTCGACCTCGAGGTCGGCGTGGGCGTGGCCCGGCTCGAGGGCCGCGGCCCGTGGCCGGCCGCGAGCCTGGGGGATTCGACGGGGGTGGCGGCGGGCGAGGTCACCGGCACGGTGGGCGTGTCCAGCGACGGCGCGCTGGTCGCCATCCCGAGCCGCGTCCAGGCGGTGCGGCCGTTCGCGGCCGCCTGGGAGTACAGGCTGGACCGCGCGTTCATCGTGACGCCGTACAACGCCGCCTTCGGCGGCGCCGCGCTCGTCAACGCGGCGGGCAGCGTGATCGGGGTCACCTCGCTGCGGCTGGGCGAGGCGCCTCACGTGAACCTCGCCATCCCCATCGAGAAGTTCCTGGCCGGCAAGGACGAGCTGCTGGCGCAGGGCCGCGTCACGAGCCGGGCGCCGCGGCCCTGGCTCGGCCTCTACACCGAGTCCGTGGACGGCGGGGTGGTGGTGGCCGGCCTGTCGCCCTCGAGCCCCGCCCGGGGGGCCGGCCTGCGCCCGGGCGACGTCATCGTCCAGCTCAACGGCCGCCCGGTGACGAGCCGCGAGGAGTTCTACCGCGAGCTCTGGCAGTCGCCGATGGATCAGGACGTGCGGGTGACCGTCCGCCGGGCCGGCGGGACGGAGGCGATCACGGTGCGGCCGATGGACCGCTACCGTTTCTATCGCACCTCCGACAAGTAGGTTAGGCTCTAGCCATGAAGGGCGTCGACACCTACCAGGGCCGCGGTCTCATCGCCGACCCCATCCACCAGTACATCCTCTACACGCGGCCCGACGGCATGCCCGGGGAGGCCACCGAGCAGGATCTGATCGACTCGGCCTGGATGCAGCGCCTGCGCCGGGTGCCGCAGCTGCAGTCCGCGCGCTGGGTGTTCCCGGCCGCCGAGCACAGCCGCTTCCAGCACTCGCTCGGCGCCATGCATCTGGCCGGGCGCTTCGCCCAGCAGCTGCACGCCTCGCTCAAGGCCGAGTTCCCGGACGCGCCCTCCGCCCCGCTCCTCGAGGAGCTGCTGCGCATGGCGGGCCTGCTCCACGACGTGGGGCACGGCCCCTTCGGGCACTTCTTCGACGACAACTTCCTGGCCGACTTCGACCTCACCCACGAGAAAGTGGGGCAACGCATCATCCGAGAAGAGCTGGGCGATCTGATCCGCGGCCTCCGGCGCAGCCCGTCGGGGCCCTTCGAGGACGGCGAGCGCATCGACCCCGAGTGGATCTGCTATCTCATGGGCAAGAGCTACACCTCGCCGACCGCCGAGCACCCGCGCTGGCTCGCGCACCTCAAGCCGCTGCTCTCCGGCATCTACACCGCCGACAACATGGACTACGTGCTCCGCGACTCCTACATGTGCGGGGTCGCGGTGGGCCCGATCGACATCGAGCGCATCATGTACTACTCCTTCTTCAGCGAGAAGGGGCTGACCCTCGATCGCGGCGGCATCCAGGCCTTCATCATGTTCCTCAACGCGCGGTTCTACCTCTACACCAACGTGTACTACCACCGGACCACGCGCGGCATCGAACTGCACCTCAAGGACATCTTCCGCGACACCATGCGGCTGATCTTCCCTCACGATCTCAACAAGGAGCTCCAGCCGTATCTCGACATGACCGAGTGGACGCTGCTGGAAGAGGTCGGCCGCTGGGCGCACGCCGAGGACGGGGAGCGCCGGGAGCTCGGCCGGGAGTGGCGGCAGATCCTCGACCGGCGGCTCAAGTGGAGGATGTCCCACGAGGTCGTCCTCGATCTCTTCGAGCCGCGGCGCGGGCAGAGCTTCATGAAGGTGGAGGAGGTCGAGCAGCGGGTGAAGGATCTCCTGCCGCCCGCGCTCCGCGACTTCCCGTTCAAGATCGACATGGCTCAGCAGGACCCGCGGCCCCTGAACCCGATCGGCATGAAGGACCGGCAGATCTACGTGTACGATGCGGCGGACCGCAGCGTCTCGGCCGAGCCGCTCAAGGAGCTGCTGAAGTACCTGCCCGGCAAGGTCGCCCAGTGCCGGATCTTCGCGATGAGCCACGAGCACGATCAGCAGCTCGCCCGCGCGCTGAACGAGGCGCTCGGCGAGGACCGTCCCGCCCACCCCACCAACCTCTAACTCCGGCTCGAGAAGGACAGGCGTATGGAAAAGTTTCGCGGCGTGGACTACT
Source organism: Candidatus Deferrimicrobiaceae bacterium (assembly GCA_035463855.1). Taxonomy (GTDB): domain Bacteria; phylum Methylomirabilota; class Methylomirabilia; order Rokubacteriales; family CSP1-6; genus CAMLFJ01. The sequence continues at coordinate 45,999 of DATHSW010000337.1, forward strand.
ACGGGGTCGACGAGCTCCTGACCGAAGAGCAGCGCATGATGCGCGACGCCGTCCGCGACTGGGTGGAGGCGAAGTTCCTGCCCATCGTGAGCCAGCACCATCGCGACGGCACCTTCCCGCTGGAGCTGGCGCGGGACCTGGGCGAGATGGGCGTGTTCGGGGCCACGCTCCGGGGCTACGGCTGCGCCGGCCTCGACAACGTGGCCTACGGGCTCATCATGCAGGAGCTGGAGCGCGGCGACTCGGGGCTGCGGTCCTTCGCCTCCGTGCAGAGCGGCCTCGTCATGTACCCGATCTACAGCTACGGCTCCGACGCCCAGAAGGACAAGTGGCTCCCGCGCCTGCAGTCCGGGGCCGCGCTCGGCTGCTTCGGCCTCACCGAGCCCGACCACGGCTCCGACCCGGGTGGGATGAAGACGCG
>DATHSW010000338.1:0-8018 GCA_035463855.1 Candidatus Deferrimicrobiaceae bacterium
CCTGGCCGTGATCGGCCTGCCCCCCTTCGGCCTCTTCATCTCGGAGTTCGCGCTCTTCCGGGCCGGCTTCACCGCGGGCCGGCCGTGGCTGATGGGCCTGGTCCTGGCCCTGCTCGCGGTCGCGTTCGTCTCGATGATCGGCCACCTCAACCGGATGCTCTACGGCGCGCCCACCGCGGGCGTGGCGGTGGGCGAGGGGAACCGCTGGCCGCTGGTCCCGCTCGGCGTCTGCGTGGCGGCCCTCCTCGTCCTCGGCGTCACCCTGCCCGCGCCGCTCCAGACGCTGCTGCGCCAGATCGTGGAGATCGTCGGCCCATGACCCGCCTGTCCCAGCTCATGACCGTCCTCGCCGAGCAGCACGCCGAACGCGTGACCGACCTCCGCCTGGTGCGGGGCAACGAGCTCCACTGCCGGGTCCCGCCGCCCGCGGTCCCCGCGCTGGCCGCGCTCCTGCGCACGGATTTCGGCGCGGAGCTCGTCTTCATGGCCGCCGGCGACCGCCGGGCCGATCGGGGGGTGTTCGAGGTCGCCTACCTGTTCGCCCCGGAGCGGGAGAACTGGCTCGTCCACGCCACCGCCGCGGTGCCCGCCGCCGCCCCCGCGATCGTCTCGCTGGCCACGTTCCACTACCCGGCCTCGCGCTTCGAGCGGGAGATCTACGACCTCTTCGGGATCGTGGCCGAAGGCCACCCCGATCCCCGTCCGCTCGTGCGCCACGCCTTCTGGCCGGCGGACTACTTCCCCCTTCGAAAAGACGCGACGGCGCGCGAGTTCACCGACGACGGGCGCGCCTTCCCGTTCACCGAGGTGGGCGGCGAAGGCGTGTACGAGATCCCGGTGGGCCCGGTGCACGCCGGGGTGATCGAGCCCGGCCACTTCCGCTTCAGCGTGGTGGGCGAGACGATCATCGACATGAAGTCGCGCCTGTACTTCACGCACAAGGGCACCGAGAAGCTCTTCGAGGGCCGCGACGCGGCCGCCGGGGTCGAGCTGGCCGAGCGCGTGTCCGGGGACACCACCATCGGGCATTCGCTCGCCTTCTGCCAGGCGCTGGAGGCCGCCGCCGGCACCGCGGTGCCGGAGCGCGCGCGCTGGCTGCGCGTGATCCTGCTGGAGATGGAGCGCTTCTACAACCACGTGGCCGATTTCGGCATGATCGCCAACGACACCGGCTACGCGGTGGCGCACTCCCACTGCTTCCGGATCCGCGAGCGGCTGCTGCGGCTCAACCAGCGCCTCACCGGCAACCGGCTGCTCCGCGGCGGCGTCGTCCCCGGCGGCGTCGGCCACGATCTGCCGGCCGGCCTGGATCTGGCCACCGAGCTGGACGCCGCGCTCCATGACTTCGACGAGATCGTCGGGCTCGCGCTCGAGAACACGCTCGTGATGGACCGGCTCGACGGGACCGGCCGCCTGACCACACGCACCGCACGCGACCACGGCGTGCTCGGCTACGTGGCCCGCGCGTCGGGCATCGACGCTGACGTCCGGCGCGACCATCCCTTCGCCGCCTACGGGAGCCTCGAGGTGCGGGTGCCCGTCTTCGAGTCGGGCGACGTCAAGGCGCGGACCCTGGTGCGGGTCGAGGAGGCGCGGGAATCGGTTCGGCTCATCCGGGAGGCGGTGACGCGCCTGCCTGCGGGGCCGCTGGCCGCGCCCCTGGGCCCGCTGCCGGCCTGGGCGCCCGCCTTCGGGCTCGTGGAAGGCTGGCGGGGCGCCATCGTGCACTGGGTGATGGCGGACGGCCAGGGGCGGCTGCATCGCGTGAAGATCATGGACCCGTCCTTCCTCAACTGGCGTCCGCTCTCCTACGCGCTGCTGAAGAACATCGTTCCCGACTTCCCCCTCTGCAACAAGTCGTTCAATCAGTCGTACTCCGGCAACGATCTCTGAGCGGGGGGTATACTGGCCCCATGAAAACCGGACTGATCGTTCTCGGCGTGATCGTCCTCATCGTCCTCGGCGGGATCGGCTGGGCCATCGGCATCAACAACCAGCTGGTGGCCCAGGAGCAGGCGGTCAACGAGAAGTGGGCGCAGGTGCAGAACGTCTACCAGCGGCGCGCCGACCTGATCCCGAACCTCGTCGAGACCGTCAAGGGCTACGCGGCGCAGGAGCGGACCGTGCTCGAGGAGGTCACCAAGGCGCGCGCGAGCGTGGCCGGGATCAAGGCCACTCCGGAGCTGGTCAACGATCCCGAGGCGTTCCGCAAGTTCCAGGCGGCCCAGCAGGAGCTGAGCGGCGCGCTCGCGCGGCTGCTGGTCACGGTGGAGCGCTATCCCGATCTCAAGTCCAACCAGAACTTCCTGACGCTCCAGAGCCAGCTCGAGGGCACCGAGAACCGCATCGCGGTGGAGCGCATGCGCTACAGCGAGGCGGTGCGCGACTACAACACCCGGCTGCGGCTCTTCCCGGGCAGCCTGGTGGCGTCGCTGCGTGGATTCAAGGAGAAGGCCTACTTCGAGGCGGCGCCGGGCAGTCAGGAAGCCCCGAAGGTGAAGTTCTAGCGGGCGCTTCGAGCGGGAGGGTGCCGTTGCTCCGCCGCGCCGTGCTCGCCACGCTGCTGCTGGCCCTGCTGGCCGCGCCGGGCGCGGCGGCCCTCCGCGTCCCGCCGCCGCCCGACCGCCGCGTCAACGACTACGCGGGCGCGCTCGCCCCCGCCGACCGCGACCGCCTCGAGCAGCAGCTGATCGCCCGCGAGGCCACCAGCCGCAACCAGGTGGTGGTCGCGGTCTTCCGCTCGCTGGAGGGCGAGAGCCTCGAGGGCTACTCGATCCGCCTCGCCCAGGCCTGGCGGATCGGCCGGAAGGGCCTCGACAACGGCGTCATCTTCCTCGTCTTCCTCGACGACCGGAAGATGCGGATCGAGGTCGGCTACGGGCTCGAGGGCAGCCTCACCGACGCGGTCGCGTCCTCCATTCTCCGCGACGTGGTGGCCCCGCGCTTCCGGGAAGGGCGCACCGCCGACGGCATCGCGGCGGGGCTCGACGCCATCGACCGCGCGATCGCCGGCACCTACGCGCGCCCGCCGTCGGCGGGCCCGGAGCGCCGCCCGGGCGATCTGGGCTGGCGCGAGCTGGCCGCGCTGTTCGTGGTGCTGGTGCTGATCTTCATCGTCGTGCAGAACCGCGTGCAGAGCGCGGCGGCGCGGCGCCGGGGGTGGACCGGGAGCTCGGCGGGCTGGGGCGGGCCCTTCATCGGCGGCGGCGGGTTCGGCGGCCGGAGCGGCGGCGGCAGCAGCGGCGGGGGGTTCAGCGGGGGCGGCGGCGGCTTCGGCGGCGGCGGCTCGAGCGGGAGCTGGTGATGGCGCGTCATCCGCGGTGGGTGCGGCGCTTCCTCGACGAAGCCGATCTGGCCTCGGTGGCCGCGGCCATCGCGGAGGCCGAGGCCGCGACCTCCGGCGAGATCCGGGTGCATCTCGACGCGCGCTGCCCGGGGGAGGCGCTGGCGCGGGCCGCGCTGGTCTTCGAGCGGCTCGGCATGCACCGGACCGCGGCGCGGCACGGCGTGCTGATCTACGTGAGCATCGAGGACCACAAGCTCGCCGTCCTGGGCGACCGCGGGATCCACGAGCGGGTAGGCCAGGCCTACTGGGACGGGCTGCTGCAGACGGCGCTCGCGCACTTCCGCGAGCAGCGATTCCGCGACGGCCTCGTGCACGCGGTGAGCGAGGTGGGCGCGGCGCTGCGGCGGCACTTCCCCCGCCGCCCCGACGACGTCAACGAGCTGCCGGATCGGGTGAGCGTCGAGCCGCCCTGAGCGCCGGGCAGGCATTCTGCCGCCATCGGGCGTCGTGCCCGCTCCCGCACGGAGGCGGCCCCCACGCGCTCGCCGTGTTTTCGCGGAGTTCGGCCGTGGCACGGGCGATGCTCGCCTCCCGCCAGGATGCTTCATTCCAGCGAGGAGGCCGGCATGAGACACCAGACGCGGACCGGATCGCTCCCCCTGATCCTCCTGCTGATCGGGATCATCACGCTCCCGCTCATCCCGGAAGCGTCGGCCGAGGCCGGGCGTGGCGACTGGGCGGCCCGGATCGCGGAGATGGACCGGGCGCTCGCGCAGGGACAGACGCAGGCGGCGACCGCCGCGTGGCGCGAGGCCTACGTGGCGGCCCACGTGAGCCGCGACTGGCCGGGGATGATCGCGGCCGGCGACGCGGCGCTGCGCGCGGGCCGGGCCACCGGGACGCCCGAGGTCTTCGCGCCCCGCGCCCGGCGCGCCTATCTGACCGCGCTGCTACGCGCGCGCCGGCAGGCGTCGCGCGACGGCGTGCTCGCGGCGGCCGAGGCGTTCGGCCGGCTCGGCGATCGTGACGTCGAGCGCCAGGCGCGATCCGTGGCCGCCCAGCTGGCGACTCGCGCCGAGACCGACGCCCGTCGCGCCCGCGCGCACTAGCCTCGCGGGCCCGGCCGGGGCGAGCCCGGCGCGTGGTATGCTCCCTGCGCCATGAATCGCTCCGAGCTCCCCACGCCCGCGCTGCTGCTGGATCTCGACCGCTTCGAGCGCAACATCCAGAAGATGGCGGCCCACGTGAAGGCCGCCGGCAAGAAGCTCCGCCCGCACGCGAAGACCCACAAGTGCCCCGAGATCGCCCGCCGCCAGGTGGCGGCCGGGGCGATCGGCGTCTGCGTGGCGAAGGTGGGCGAGGCCGAGGTGATGGCCGCCGCCGGCGTGCGGAACCTCCTGATCACCACCGAGGTGGTGGGGCCCGAGAAGATCGGCCGCCTGATCGGGGTGCTGCGCCGCCAGCCCGAGACCCTGGTGGTGGTGGATCATCCCGACAACGTGCGCGAGCTGGGCGAGGCGATGAAGCAGGCGGGGCTCGTGCTCAACGTGCTGGTGGACGTGGACGTGGGCGGCCGGCGCACCGGCGTCCAGCCCGGCGAGCCCGCGCGGGACCTGGGCCGCGAGGTGATGGCGCAGCCCACGCTCCACCTGCGCGGGCTGCAGGGCTACGCGGGGCACTGCGCGCACGTGGTGGGCTTCGAGGAGCGGCGGCGGACGTCGCGGCGCTGGATGGGCCGGCTCATGAAGACGCGCGAGCTGTTCGAGAAGCACGGCATGGCGGTGGACATCGTGACCGGCGGCTCGAGCGGCACCTTCAACATCGACGTCGAGCTGGACGGCCTCACCGAGCTGCAGTCCGGCTCCTACTGCGTGATGGATCTGGACTACCGGCGCATCGGCGGCCCGCGCGGGGCCGCCTACGACGACTTCGAGATGGCGCTCACCGTGCTCAGCACCGTGGTCAGCGTGCCGAGCCAGGAGATGGCGATGGTGGACGCGGGCTTCAAGGCCTTCTCCACCGACCGGCCCTTCGTGCCGGAAGCAGTCGAGTGGCCGGGGGTCGAGTACTCGTGGGCGGGCGACGAGCACGGCCGGCTCATGACCGCCGAGCCGGGGCGGCTGCCGAAGCTCGGGCAGCTCATCGAGTTCTTCCCCCCGCACTGCGACCCCACCATCAACCTCTACGACCGGATCTACGCGATGCGGGGCGACAAGGTCGAGGCGGTCTGGGAGATCTCCGGGCGGGGCCGCTCCCAGTAGGACTGGAAGACCTCCCAGACCTCGCCGGGCGAGCGGGTCTGGAAGATGCGCGCGCGGCACTCGGATGCCCGGCCCAGCCCTTCCGTGTACCAGGCCAGGTGCTTCTTCATCTGCACCAGGGCGTACTTCTCCCCGTAGTGCTCGCGGATGAGAGCCACGTGACGCGCGATGACGCGGGCCTTGTACGCGCGCTGGTCCTCCCGGCCGAGCGCCTCGAAGCGGTCGTCGAAGATCCACGGGCTGCCCAGGGCGCCGCGGCCGATCATCACCGAGGCGCAGCCGGTCTCGGCGGCCATCCGCCGCGCCTCCGCCATCGAGCGCACGTCGCCGTTGCCGGTGACCGGCACGCTCACCGCGTCCACGACTTCGCGGATGATGGCCCAGGGGGCCTTGCCGGTGAAGCGCTGCGAGCGCGTGCGGGGGTGCACCGTGATGGCGTCCACCCCTTCGGCCTCCGCCATCTGGGCGACCTCGACCGCGTTGAGATGCTCGTCGTCCCAGCCGCCGCGGATCTTGACGGTGAGCGGTACGCTCACCGCCTTGCGCAGCCCGCGCAGCACGAGCGCGGTGGTCGCCACGTCGCGCATCAGCGCGGCGCCCTTGCCCTTGCCGGTGATCTTGGGCATCGGGCAGCCCATGTTGAGATCCACGATGTCGGCGCCCAGGCCCTGGCAGCGTTCGGCGGCCCGCGCGAGCAGGTCGGGATCCTTGCCCAGGAGCTGCATGGCGAGCGGCCGCTCCTCGGGGTAGTAGGCGGCGATGGCGTCGGCGTGGGGATGGCCGGTGAGCAGCGCGGAGGCGTCCATCTCCTCGGAGGTGGTGAGCCCGCTGCCGCACTCCCGCGCGATGAGCCGAAAGGGCGCATTGGTGATGCCGGCCATCGGGGCCAGGCGGGCCAGCGCGGGGATCTCGACGCGACCGATCTTCATGGGACGCTCAGTATACCCTCAGCGAGCCCGGAGGCCGCGCCCACAGACCACGATGATTCTCGCGCGCCTCGGTGGCCAGCTTGCGGAACAGCTCGGCGTGCCGCACGTTCGGCGGCACCGTGAGGACCTGCGCGTAGCCGAGCCGGACCAGCTCCGCGTTGACCATCAGCTCGGCGCCGTCCGGCCGCGTCACCCAGACGTAGGCCAGGAGCCGCCCGTAGCGATCGCGGAGCTGCACGTCCGGCTCCAGCCGCACCACCCGATCGCCCACGAGCCGGCCGTTGACCGCCGTGGCCGCCCGGCCCCCCGGCTCCTCCCCGCGCGTCGGGTGATGCGTCTCCGGCGTGTCGATGCCGATATACCGCACCTTCTCGAGGCGCTCCCCCAGCCGCACGTGCACGGTATCCCCATCCACGATCCGCACCACGATCCCCGCCAGCTTCTCCCGCTCCCCTCTGGGGAGAGGGTAGGGGCCGGGAGAAAGCGAAGGGGAGACCAGAGAGAGGAGACATGCGAGCGCCAGAAGAGTGACGAGGGACCGCGCACGCATGGTGTATCACCCACGATACACCACGCGCCTTTTCCGCCGGCTCGACTTACTCCCAGGCCGGCGTGAGGGCGCCGGCGCGATCGCGCCAGTAGGGCGCCCAGACCAGCGTGACCAGCCGCACCGCGATGGTCTGCCGCGTGGGCTTGAGCGCGAGCGTCTCGAGCTCCTCGGTCAGCGGGTCGGTGCTCGCGCCGAGCGCGTCGGCCTCGGCCTTGAACTGCTCGTCGAGCTTGGCGATCGCCTCGTCCACCGCGGCCACCGTCTCCTTGGCGCGCCCGACGTCCTGGGTCTCCTTGAAGACGCGCCCGGCGCCGCGCGCGGCGGTGGTGGCGCGGCCGATGGTGGACACATTGACGGACTTGCGGCCGAGAAAGGCCCCCAGGATCGTCGCCCCCACCGAGATCGCGGTCTGCAGCCCCTGGTGCTTGGCCTGCTCGCTCTCGCGCGCCACCGCCTGCTCGGCGCGGCGGCGACGCTCCTGCAGCGCCGCGATCCTGGGCGCGTACTTGAGCCGGAGCTTGTCCGCGGCCTGGTCGCGGGCCTCGCGCGTGGACTCCTGCAGACGCACGCGGAAGTCGCGCTCGGACTCGTCGGGCCGGGAGACCGCCTTGAGCGACGGGCTCCGCAGCAGCTCGATGCGCTGCGACTGCAGCAGCCACCCCGCGAAGTCCTTGGCCCAGCCGTCGTAGCTCTTCTTCCGGCCCGCGGGCGCCGGCAGCTCGGCGAAGCCGGCGTCCCCTTCGGGGGCGGGGAGGAGATCGGACGAGGTGAAGCCGACCGGCGCGGCCTGCTCCCAGCTCACCGGCACCGCGTCGCCGGTGATCGGGGTGACGACGGCCAGATCGCGGCTCACGTCCACCTTGCTCCGGGCGTCGGCGACCCGCACCTGCGCGGCGCCGAAGAGCATGGGCTGGTAGAGCAGGGTGGCGCCCGCGGGCGCGGCGCCGCGCGCCGGGACGAAGTGCTGCGGGACGTCGGGCGGCAGCAGCGGC
>DATHSW010000339.1:0-3286 GCA_035463855.1 Candidatus Deferrimicrobiaceae bacterium
AACCCGGTCACCATGGCCGCCGGCCTCGCCGCGATGCGCCTGCTGACGCCCGAGGCCTTCGCGAAGCTCGACGAGCTGGGGACCAAGCTGCGCGGCAGCCTCGAGGCCTGCTTCAAGCGCGCGGGGGTGCCCGGCGCGGTCACCGGCCTGGGCTCGCTCTTCCGCGTGCACCCGACCGATCGCGAGCTGATCGACTACCGCAGCACCCGCACCACGCCCGAGGAGGAGGCGCGCCTGCACCGCGTGGTCCGCGGGCTCATGGAGCGCGGCGTGCTGATGTCGGTCACCGGCCTCGGCTGCCTCTCCACGCCCATGGGCGAGGCCGAGCTGGAGGGCCTGGTGGAGACGTTCGCCGCGGTCCTGGCGCAGGAGCGCGGGGCGCGCTGACGGCCGCCCGGAGCTCGCGTTGGCTCGCGGCCGGCGGAGCTGCGCGGTCGCGCTGACGGCGGGGCTGCTGGCCGGGTGCGCCTCCACCGCGCCCGCGCTTCCCTCCGACCGGCTCACGCCCACCGCGTGCGAGAAGCGCGCGCTCATGACCGGCCAGGCCCCGGACGTCGCCGGGGTCGCGGCCGTGGTCGAGGGGCTGTTCCTGCTCGCGCCGGAGAGCTGCCCGGAGGCGGGCGGGCGCCTGGACGGCGGCCTCCCCACGCGTTAGCCGACGGGCGCCGCGGCGGCCCACGCCGCCCGATCCCCCCATGAAACTCGAAGGGTTCCGCTGTGAATGGCTTGACATTTTGTCCTTGTCAAACATACATTGTATTCATGAGACAGACAAAATCTCCTCGGATCCAGGGTAAAGCGAGGCACGAGCTAAAGGTTGCCGACGAAGTCTGGATCGCCACCGCTCTCCTTCATCGGGAGAATGCGGACCAGGCCGACTTCAGCGTGGCCGAGATCGTAGAGCGGGCCCGGCGCGAAGGCCTGACGCCCGAGCTCCGGCCGGGAGTCTACGTCCATGCCGTCCTGCACTGCGTGGCGAATCGCCCGCCGAACCCGGGACGCTATCGCATGCTGTTCGAGACGGCACCGAACCGCCGCCGACTCTACCGCCCAGGGGACCCTGCGGACGAGAAGCGACGCGGGGCAAAGATGACCCCGTCCCGCGCGGGCATCCCGCCGAGATACCATCCGCTCCTGGACTGGTACGAGCGAGACTACGCGCCGCATCGCGAGATCCGGCCCGAGGCCGATCCTCTGCTGGCCTTGCGCGGCTCCGGGAGAGAGCTGTGGGCAGACGAGCATGCCGACCAGTACGTCCGCCGCCTGCGCGAGGGATGGGAGTGAGTCGGGTTTTTTGGGACACCAACCTCTTCATCTATCTCCTGGAAGACTTCGGGCCCCAGTCCGATCGCGTGGTCTTGCTCAGGGAGCGCATGCTTGAGCGGGCCGATGAGCTGTGCACCTCGACACTCACGCTGGGTGAGGTGCTCGTGAAGCCAGCCGAGCGAGGCAACGAATCCCTCCGGCAGCGATATGAGGATGTCCTCTCCAGGACGGCCCGCTTGATTGCGTTCGACCGTGAGACCGCCCGCCGATACGCCGAGATCCGACGCAACCGCAGCATTCGGCCGCCGGATGCCATTCAGCTGGCCTGTGCTGCGCAGATCGGCGTGGATCTCTTCATCACCAACGACGACCGGTTGAGCCGGCTCACGATTCCCGGGATCCAGTTCCTCGTCCCTCTGGATCGCGCCTTCCTGTGACCTCGCGCGTGTCCCCCTTCCTCACCCAGCTCGCTGAGCTCTGCCGCACCGAGCGCACCCGCGCCAAGTGGGTGATCGTGCCCACCCATACGCTCGGCCACACGCTGGGCGAGCGGCTGGCCCTGCACGGCAGCGGCTGGGCCAACGTGCGCTTCGCGACGCCGCTCGACGTGGCGCTGCCGATGGCCGCGCCCTTCCTGGTGGAGCGCGGCGTCGATCCGGCGCCCGACGGCGTCGGGCCGGCGCTGATCATGCGCCTGCTGCTCGAGCTGCCGTCCACCGTGCCTACCTACTTCCGCGGGCTGGCGGAGCAGCCCCAGATGGCGGAGGCGCTCTGGGCCACCCTCGCGGAGCTGCGCATGGCCGGCCTCACCGCGGCGGCGCTGCCGCGCGAGGCCTTCGGCAGCGCGAGCAAGCACGCGGAGCTGCAGGCGCTGCTCGCGGGCTACGAGCAGCACCTGACCGCGCGGCGGCTCGCGGACCGTGCCGAGGTATATCGCGAGGCGCTCCTGCACCTGGACGTCTGCCCGATCCAGGCCGGCGATCTGCGCGTCGAGCTGCCCACCATCATCTGGAGCCCGCTCGAGCGGCGGCTGCTCGACGCGCTGCCCGGCGCGCGCGTGATACCGCGGGCGCTGGAGCTGCCGGGGCTCGACGTCCCGCGGCGGATGGCGGGGCTCGCGGCGCCGATGGAGACGGTGGCGGCGGCGCCGGGGTCGAGTGCGGAGCGTTTGGCGTTGCTGATGAGCCCGACGGGGGCGGCGGCGGGCGATGACACGCTCACCATGTTCTGCGCGGGGGGGCGGGAGGCGGAGGTGGAGGAGGTGTTCCGGCGGATCGCAGGGGGCCCTTCACCCGGCCCTCTCCCCGGAGGGGAGAGGGAGAGTTTGGGGAGTCCTGTCCCCGCCGGGGAGAGGGAGATTCCGGAGGGGTTGGATCGGGTGGAGATTGCTTGCCCCATGCCGGAGCAGGCGGCGCTGGTGTGGGAGAAAGCGCAGCGGCACGGGTGGCCGGTGACGATCGGGCCCGGCATTCCGGTGGCGCTGACGCGACCGGGGCGGGCCTTGCTGGCTTTCTGCGAGTGGGTGGCGGGCGGGCTGGCGGCGAGCCGGCTGCGGCGGATGCTGCAGTCCGGGGATGTGCGGGTGGGCTTCTCAGCACCCGGCGAGGGGCTGACGGCGGGGCAGGCGGCGCGGCTGCTGGCGCGGGCGCAGGCCACGTGGGGGCGGCAGACGTATGCGGCGGCGCTGGGGCGGCTGATCGAGAGCTTCCAGGCGCGCGCGGACGATCCCGAGCGCGGCGACGAGGAGCGGGCGCGCGACCGCGAGCGGCGGGCGCACGCGGAGCGGCTCAAGGCGTGGACCAACGAGCTGCTGGCGCTCGTGCCGGAGGCGAGCCCGGCGCCGCTCGGGCAGTGGCTCGACGCGGCCGTCGCGTTCGTGAAGGTCTTCGCGCGGAAGACCAGCGAGCTGGACGGCGAGGCCGCCGTGGCGCTGACGGAGGCGCTGGCCGACCTGCGCGCTCTCGGCGACCTGGCGCGCCCGGCCTCCGACGCCCTCGCGCTGATCCGCGGGCGCTTCGAC
>DATHSW010000340.1:0-36808 GCA_035463855.1 Candidatus Deferrimicrobiaceae bacterium
TGCTGAGGAGCCGCCGCAGCAGCCCGCCGCGGTGGGCGGGCACCGCCTGCTCCACCGGTCGCGGGAGCGGCACGCGCTGCGCCTGGGACATCAGACTCTCCCGAAGCGGCGGTTCCGCTGCTGGAAGTCGGCGACCGCGAGGCAGAACTCGCGGGCCCCGAAGTCCGGCCAGAGGGTGGGCGTCATCCAGAGCTCGGTGTAGGCCACCTGCCACAGGAGGAAATTGGAGAGGCGCAGCTCGCCGCTCGTGCGGATCAGCAGGTCTGGATCGGGAATGCCGTCGGTGTACAGCGCGCGCGCGACCCGGACCTCGTCGATGTCCTCGGGGCGCAGCGCGCCGCTCTGGACGTCGCGGGCGAGCGCGCGCACCGCGTCCACCAGCTCGTCGCGGCCGCCGTAGTTGAAGGCCATGACCAGGGTGAGGCCGGTGTTCCGCGACGTCGTGTCGATGAGCCGCCGGATGCGCTCCCCCACCCGCGCGGGGACTCCGTCGGGCCGACCGATCACCCGGAAGCGCACGTTGCGCTCCATGAGCTCCGGGAGCTCGCGCTCGATGGAGCGCTCCAGCAGGGTCATCAGGGTGGAGACCTCCTGATGGGGCCGGTTCCAGTTCTCCGAGGAGAACGCGTAGAGGGTGAGGAACTGGATGCCGAGCTCGCCCGCGGTGCGCACGACCGCCCGCACCGACTTCACGCCCTCGCCGTGCCCGGCCACGCGTGGCAGCCCGCGGTTGGTCGCCCAGCGACCGTTGCCGTCCATGATGACCGCCACGTGCCGCGGGAGCGGCCGCGCCAGGACGCGCCGCTTGAGATCGTCCTCGGGGAGCGTCGACAGCTCGGGCACCGCCCCGGAGATCCCGGCCTTCGCCGCCATATCAGGGCATCTTACGTGAGCCCCTCCCGAATTGCCACGAAAAACACCCGGATACGGCCAGAAACCCGCTGCGATTTCGCGGAATTGCGGACCTGACAAGTAGACGAGTGTCCGCCGACGGGGGGAGTGCGGGGGCCATTTCGGGGCCCCCGCAGATGAAGAGCCTGAAGAAGTAAACGGGAGTCCGCGGCCCGGTTGCCCGCGGACCCCGCGGCTAGACGGTCATCACTTCCTGTTCCTTCTTCTTGGCGAGCTCGTCGATCTTGCCGGTGAACCGATCGGTGGTCTTCTGGATCTGGTCGTGGCCGCGCCGCTCCTCGTCCTCGGACACCTTCTTGTCCTTGGCGAGCGCCTTGAGCTTGTCGTTGGCCTCGCGCCGCGCAGTGCGAATCGCCACCCGCGCGTCTTCCGCGAACTTTCCGACCGTCTTGGCGAGCTGCTTGCGCCGCTCCTCGGTCAGCGTGGGCACGGTGAGCCGGATCACCTTGCCGTCGTTGCTCGGGGTCAGCCCCAGGTCGGACTTGGCGATCGCCTTCTCGATCTCCTTCATCTGCGAGGCGTCCCACGGCTGGATCACGATCGTGCGCGGATCGGGCACCGACACCGAGGCGAGCTGGTTGATCGGCGTCAAGTTGCCGTACGCTTCGACGCGCACCCCGTCCAGGAGCGAGGCGTTGGCGCGACCGGTGCGGACGCTCGCGAACTCCCGCGTGAGGGCGTCGATCGCCGCCTGCATCCGGGTCTCGAGATCCTTCAACACCGCTGGTTGGGTCATGGCCTACCTCTTCGGCGGGCTCACGTCGGCGGCGACCACCGAGCCGACCGGCTCGCCCGTGACGATACGTCGGATGTTGCCCTTGCGCGTGAGGTCGAATACCACGATGGGGAGCTTGTTGTCCATGCAGAGCGAGATGGCCGTGGTATCCATCACCTGCAGGCCGCGGTTGAGCACCTCGATGTAGCCGACCCGCGGGAGCCGCACCGCCGCCTTGTCCTTGGCCGGATCGGCGGTGTAGATGCCGTCCACCTTGGTGGCCTTGAGGAGCGCCTCCGCGCCGATCTCCACCGCGCGCAGCGCCCCCGCGGTGTCGGTGGTGAAGAACGGGTTGCCGGTGCCCGCCGCGAACACGACCACGCGGCCCTTCTCCAGATGCCGGATCGCGCGGCGGCGGATGTAGGGCTCGGCCACCGCCCGCATCTCGATCGCCGAGAGCACCCGGGTGGGCACGCCCGCCTTCTCGATGGAGTCCTGGAGCGCCAGCGCGTTGATGACGGTGGCCAGCATGCCCATGTAGTCGCCGGTGGCGCGGTCCATGCCGCCGGCGCTGGCCGCGATCCCCCGGAAGATATTGCCACCCCCGATGACCACCGCCAGCTCCACGCCCAGCCGCACCACCTCCGCGACTTCCTCGGCGATGCGGCTGATGACGTCGGGATCGATGCCGTAGCCCTGGCCACCCGCCAGCGCCTCGCCCGAGATCTTGAGCAGGACGCGCCGGTACGCGGGAGCCGCGCCGGGGACGGCCATGGGAGACCTAGCTCTCGCCCACCTGGAAGCGGGCGAAGCGCTTCACCACGATCCGCTCCCCCATCTTGGACGTCGCCTGGTCCACCATGTCCCTGAGGCGCGTCTTGCCGGAGGCATCGCGGATGAAGGGCTGCTCCATCAGGCAGGACTCCGCGTAGAACTTCTCGAGCTTGCCCTCGATGATCTTGTCGATGACCTGGGGCGGTTTCTTCTGGTCGGCCATCTGCTGCCGGTAGATCTCCCGCTCCTTCTCCACCACCGCTCCCGGCACCTCCTCCCGGGAGACGTAGGAGGGATTGGCGGCGGCCACCTGCATCGCGACGTCCTTCACGAGCTGCTGGAAGTCGTCGGTGCGCGCCACGAAGTCCGTCTCGCAGTTGACCTCGACCAGCACGCCGATCTTGCTGCCGGGATGGATGTAGGAGGCCACCACCCCGTCGCGCGCCTCGCGATGCGACTTTTTCGCCGCGTCGGCGAGCCCCTTCTTGCGGAGGTGCTCGACGGCCCCCTGCATGTCGCCCTTGGAGGCCTCGAGCGCCGCCTTGCAGTCCATCACTCCCGCTCCGGTGCGCTCCCGGAGCTCCTTCACCTGTTCCGCGGACGAGGCCATGGACGCGCCCCGCTCAGACGCCGGCTTCCGCCGACTTCGTCATCTCGGCCTCGGTCACCACCGGCAGGTCGGGGGACGCGGGGATCTCCTCCTCCGCCTCCTGCTTGGCGAGGCTGCCGCTGCCCTCGATGATCGCGTCGGCGATCCGGGAGGTGATGAGGCGCACCGAGCGGATCGCGTCGTCGTTGCCCGGCACCGGGTAGTCGATCCCGGAGGGGTCGCAGTTGGTGTCCACGATCGCCACGATGGGGATGGCCAGCCGGCGAGCCTCCTCCACCGCGATCGACTCCTTCTTGGGGTCGATGATGAAGACCGCGGAGGGCAGTCGGTCCATGTTCTTGATGCCGACCAGCGCGCTCTGTAGCTTGGCCCGCTCCCGCTCGAGCCCGATCACTTCCTTCTTGGGCAGCCGCTCGTACTCGCCGGTCTCGCTCATCTCGTCGAGCTTCTTGAGTCGGGCGATGGATTTCCGGATCGTGGTGAAATTGGTGAGGGTGCCGCCCAGCCAGCGGTGGTTGACGTAGAAGTGCCCGCAGCGGGTCGTCTCCTCGAGCACCGTCTCCTGGGCCTGCTTCTTGGTGCCCACGAAGAGGACGATGCCCCCGTCGGCGGCGAGATCGCGCACGAAGGCGTAGGCCTCGCGGAACTTCTTGAGCGTCTTCTGCAGGTCGATGATGTAGATGCCGTTGCGCTCGCCGAAGATGTACTTCTGCATCTTCGGGTTCCAGCGCTTGGTCTGGTGGCCGAAGTGCACCCCGGCCTCCAGGAGCTCCTTCATGGTGAGCGTTGCCATGGTGCTGCCGTCCTTTCCGTCGTCGTTCGGTTGGCCTCCGGACCCGAGCGGCCGGCCCTCGGAGAGGGGCGCGACACTTCCCCGCCAGCCGACGAGGGCGGCGGAGACCGAAGCTCGGAACCGTGCGTGTTAGGTCGTGTACTTCGCGTTGATTCGAACGTACTCCTCACTGAGGTCCGCTGTCCACACGGAGTCCTCACCCCGCCCCAGTCCGAGATCGATGGCGATGGTGTAGCTCGGGCCGCCCATCACCTCGTGGATGCGGTCGAGCCGGGCCCCCGGCCGCAGCATCCCCTTCTCCACGAGGAGCTCGCCCCCGATGGTGATCGCCACCCGGTCGGCGGCCACCCGCGCCGGACTCTTGCCCAGCGCCATCATGATGCGGCCCCAGTTCGGATCGGCTCCGTTGATGGCGGTCTTCACCAGAGGGGAGTTGGCCACGGACCGGGCCGCGATCACCGCCTCGCGGCGGGTGCGGGCCCCCCGCACCGCCACCTCCACCAGCTTGGTCGCGCCCTCGCCGTCCTCGACCAGCATGCGCGCCAGCCGCTCGGTGATCGCCTCCAGGGCCCGCGCGAACCGGCGCAGGCCCTTGCCCCCGCGCTCGAGCGGCGCGTTCTCGGCCAGCCCGTTGGCGAGGATCGCCACCGTGTCGCTGGTGGACTGATCGCTGTCCACCGTGATCCGGTTGAACGAGCGATCGGCGGCCCGGCGCAGGACCCGCGGCAGCGAGTCGCGCGCCACCATCGCGTCGGTGGCGAGGAAGCAGAACATGGTCGCCAGGTGGGGCTCGAGCATGCCCACGCCCTTGGCGATGCCGCCGATCGTCACCGGCCGGCCCGCCACGTCCACCCGGAGGGCCGCCTCCTTGGGGCGCGTGTCCGTGGTCATGATCGCTTCGGCCGCGAGCCGCCCGCCCTGCGGCGACAGGCCCTTCACCAGCTTCGGCAGGGCCGCCCGGATCTTGTCCATGGGCAGGGGCTGGCCGATGACCCCGGTGGAGGCGATCAGGACCTGCCGCGGCGGTATCCGCAGCAGCTCACCGGTGATGCGCGTCATCTCGCGCGCGTCCTTCACCCCCTGCTCGCCGGTGCACACGTTGGAGCAGCCGGCCGAGGCCAGGATGGCCTGGGCGCGGCCGTCGCGCAGGTGCTCCTGCGAGACGAGCACCGGCGCGCCCTTGATCTGGTTGGTGGTGAACACCGCGGCCGCGCGGGCGGGCGAGGAGGAATAGACGAGGGCCAGGTCCTTCTTGCCGCTGGGCTTGATGCCGGCCGCGACGCCGGCGGCCAGGATGCCGGGCACGGCGGTGATGCCTCCCTCCAGCCACTGGAAGTCCGGCATGCGCGCTACGGATACACCGGAGGCGCGTCGAGACCGGTCCGCTCGTCCCACCCCATCATGATGTTGAGGTTCTGGATGCCGTTGGCGGAGCCGCCCTTGCCCAGGTTGTCGAGCGCGGACACGCAAACCGCGCGCTTCGTGCGCGGATCGGCCACCACCGTGACGTCGCAGAAGTTCGAGCCCACCACCGAGCGCGTGGTCGGGCGCCCGCCCTCGTCGAGCACGCGGACGAACGGCTCGCCCGCGTAGAACTCCTGGTAGAGGCCCACCAGCTCCGCGGTGGTGGCCGCCCGGGTGAGCGGCACCGACGCGGTGGTGAAGAGCCCGCGGTTGAGCGGCACCAGATGGGGCGTGAACGCGACCACCACCGGCCGGCCCGCCAGCGCCGAGAGCTCCTGCTCGATCTCGGGGGTGTGCCGGTGGGTGGCCATCGCGTAGGCCTGCACGTTCTCGTTCGCCTCGGTGAAGAGGTACATCGGGTCCGCCTTGCGCCCCTGCGCGCCCGCCCCGGTCACGCCGGACTTGCCGTCGATCACGATGCCCTCGACGCTCCCGTACCCGCTCTTGAGCAGCGGCGCGGTCGCGAGCACCGCGCCCATCGGATAGCAGCCCGGCGAGGCCACCAGCGAGGCGCCCGCGACCTGCTTGCGGTGCAGCTCGGGCAGGCCGTAGACCGCCTCGGCCAGGCCGCCCGCGTCCTCGTGGGGCGCCTTGTACCAGGTGGTGTAGAGCGTCGCGTCCTTCAGTCGGTAGTCGGCCGACAGGTCGATGGCCTTCTTGCCGTGACGCCGGAGCGTCGGCATCAGCCGCTGGGATTCCATGTGCGGCAGGGCGAGAAAGATGACGTCGGCCTCGTCGGCCAGGCGGTCCCCGTCGATCTCCTGGAGCACGAGATCACTGAGCCCGCGCAGGTGCGGGTAGACGCGGTCGAGGCGCTCGCCGGCCAGCCGCTCGGAGGTGACCGCGGCGACGCGCACCTTGGGATGGACGGACAGGAGGCGGAGCAGCTCCGCCCCCATGTACCCGCTGGCCCCGGTGACCGCGACTCTCAACATGGCGGCCTCGCGGACGGCTACCGCTTCGAGTACTGGAACTTGGAGCGGGCGCCGGGCTGGCCGTACTTCTTGCGCTCCTTCATCCGCGGATCGCGGGTGAGGAGGCCGGCCCGCTTGAGCGTCTGGCGCAGCTTGTCGTCGAACTGCAGGAGCGCCCGCGCGATCCCGTGGCGCACCGCGCCCGCCTGCCCGGTGGGCCCGCCACCGCCCACGTTCACGACCGCGTCGAACTGGCCGAGGGTGTTCGTGAGCTGGAGCGGCTGCGCGATGACCATGCGCAGCGTCTCGCGCGGGAAGTAGTCCTCGAAGGGGCGGCGGTTGACCAGGATGCGTCCGTTGCCGGACTGTAGCCAGACACGGGCCACGGACGTCTTGCGGCGACCGGTTCCGTAGAAGCGGGTGACGACGGCCATTGGGCTCCTCAGCGGGCGCGCTCGCGCTGGGCGAGCGGCTCGGGCTTCTGGGCGGCGTGCGGGTGCTCCGCCCCTTTGTAGACCTTCAGCTTCTTGGCCATCGCACGGCCGAGACGGCCCTTCGGGAGCATGCCCTGCACCGCCCATTCGATCACGCGCTCGGGATGCGTCTTGAGCATCCGCTCCGCGCTGACCTCACGCAGGCCCCCGATGTAGCCGCTGTGCCAGCGGTAGATCTTGTCGGTCAGCTTGCGCCCGGTGAGGTGCACCTTCTCGGCGTTGATGACCACCACGTGGTCGCCCACGTCGAGATGCGGCGAGAACTGGGGCTTGTGCTTGCCGCGCAGGACGGTCGCCACCTGGGTGGCCAGCCGGCCCAGCACCCGGTCCTGGGCATCGACCAGGAACCACTTGCGCTCCACTTCCTCTTCCTTCGGCATTACCGTCGTCATGATCTCCGTCCGGATTGGACCGTCGAACGCCTTGGCAAATAGCAACGGGTAATCATAAAAGAAAGACCTCCCGCGGTCAACTCCCCTACCCCCGCCGGCGTGCGCCGGGACGGGCGGGCGCCGCCTTGGTCTTGCCCGGCCAGGGGCAGAGCGCCAGGATCGGGCACGTGGGGCACGCCGGCTTCCGGGCCGCGCAGATCCGCCGGCCGTGGAGGATGAGCAGGTGGCTGGCCTGGGTCCAGCGCGGGCGCGGGAGCACCTGACAGAGCTGGTCGTGGATCTTCTCGGGATCGTCGCCCCGGGCCAGACCCAGCCGCTGCGACACCCGGAACACGTGGGTGTCCACCGCGAGGGCCGGGATGCCGAAGGCGTTGCCCAGCACCACGCTGGCGGTCTTCCGGCCGACCCCGGGCAGCGCGACCAGGTCTTCCAGGGTGCGTGGCACTAGGCCCGCGTGGCGCTCGACCAGCGCCTGGGCCATCCCGTGGAGCGACCGGGCCTTGGCGCGGAAGAACCCGGTGGAATGGATCTCCCGCTCGAGCACCGGCAGCGGCACCGCCGCCCAGTCCGCGGCGCGCCGGTAGCGCGGGAAGAGCCCGGCGGTCACCGCGTTGACGCGCTCGTCGGTACATTGCGCCGACAGGATCGTCGCCACCAGCAGCTCGAGCGGCGTGCTGAAGGTGAGCGCGGTGCGGGCGTCTGGATACGCCTTCGCGAGGCGCGCCAGGATCTTGCCGGCGCGCGCCTTCTTCTCGGCGAGGCTCTCGGCCATCAGCGTGACTCCTTTGTGGTGGCGGTGGGAACCGGATCCGCGCCCACCTCGAGGCGACCGCCCTGGATGCGGATCGGCGCCAGCGACACCGGCATGGGCAGCCGCCGCAGGCGCGGGGTCGGGTCGAAGTTTCTCACGATCCAGTCCACCAGGAGCGGCGGCAGCCGCACGCCCCCGTAGCGGACGTCGGCGGCCCGCAGGGAGAACGGCTGGGGTGGCGGGCCGGCCGCGACCGAGAGCCGCGCCGACAGCGAGGGGCCCGGCAGCGCCCAGCGCGCGTGGATCCAGCCGTCTTCCATGGTGGCGCGCAGCCCACCCAGCCCGCGCTGCTGGGCGATGAACTCGGCCAGGTCCCGTTCGGCCACCCCGAGCCGCTCCACCGCGAGCGCGCCGACGTCGAGCAGCTCGACGGCGCCGGTGGCGGCGAGGCGGCCCGGGTTCACGAGCACGTCGCGGACGCGCAGGCGCACCGGGCCGATGCGCAGCGGCGGCTTGCGCCGCGCGAACTCTCCCACCAGGGCCGACTGGGCCTCCACCGTCACCGTGTCCACCCGGCCCGCCGCGAGCGCCGCGTCCCGGTAGTCGAGCGTCACGCGGAGGCCCTGGGCGTCGCGCACCACGTCGGCCAGCAGCCCGCCGACGCCGCGGCGGAGCCGCTCCGCCAGCTCGGCCGGCGGCATCGCGCGGACGGGCTCGAGGCGGCGCATCCGCACCATCCCCTCGCTCCCGTCCGGCAGCGGCGCGCGCGCGATCACCGGGTAGGCCGCGGCCAGCCACGGGTCGCCGCCGCCCAGCGCCGCCATGATCCGGTCGGGCTTGGCCGAGGCTGCGTCGGGCCCCTGGTCGCCCGTCTTCACGATGGCGAAGTCCACCCCGAGGGGGGCCTGGTCCCACGCGCGGCTCAGGCGGAGCGGCAGCCGGTCGCGCTCCACCTCGTAGCGGAAGTTCGACACCGAGAAGAAGTTGTCGTTGGGGACCACCGCCACGCGGGCCTCGCCGGGCCCCGCGGCCCGCAGGATGGCCTCGAGGAGTTCTCGATGGCGCCAGTCCCGCCCGTCGGGCGGCCAGGAGAACGCGATCGAGGAGACCACCGGCGCCAGCACGGTGGGGGGCGGCAGCGCGAAGGCCGCCGATCCGACCTGCGCGGCGCCCGCGAGCAGGCACGCCCAGCCGAGACCCCGCCGCGCGCGCGGCGGGAGCACGCTCACCCCCGCCGCGGCCACCAGCGCCGCCGCGGGCAGGAGCGGCAGGGAGTAGCGCAGGTTCTTGTTCTGGATCAGCAGGAAGATCAGGAACGGCGCGAGCGCGGCCCAGAGCAGGCCGCGGGCCCGGGGCCGGCGCGCGAGCGCCACGACGCCCCAGAGCAGGAGCCCGGTCGCCAGCAGGCCCCACTGCGGGATGATCCACTGAGGATAGAACAGGAGCGAGGAGCCGCTGAGCGCCGGCGCGTGCCCCGATTCGGCCGCCTGCTTGAACGAGCGGTTGATGATCTGCATCGGCAGCCCGACCAGGCGCGGCCCGTACCACGGCAGCGCGAGGATCGCGGCCACCCCGACCGCCCCGAGCAGGTGCAGCAGGCGGGCGCGGCGGTCCGGCGCGCGGAGCGCCCGCCCGGCCGTCCAGAGGAGTGGCCCCGAGAGATAGGCCGCGAAGGGCGGCTTGGTCAGCATGCCGAGCCCGAGCACCACCCCCAGCGCGAGCGCCCACCGGCGGAGCGCGAGCTCCTCGGTGCGGGCGAGCGTGTAGAGGGCCAGCGCCACCATGGCGGCCAGCGGCAGGTCGAGCTGGAAGTTGAGCAGCGAGAACACCACGAACGGCGCGGTGGCGAAGAGGAACGCGGCCAGCAGGCCCGCATCGGCGTCGATCAGGCGCCGGCCGAGGCCGTAGAGCGCGAGCGCGCCCATCACCAGGAAGGCCCACATGACCGCCTGGGCGGTCAGCGGCACGATGGGCAGCGCGAAGTAGAGCAGCCCGGCCGCGCACGTCACGATCGGCGGATAGAAGCTCGACTGGGCGATGATCTCCCCGAGCCAGCCGCCCCCCGCCGCGGCGAGGCTCCGGTGGCAGGAGACCGCGCGCTCGAGGTGGTTGGCGTGGTCCCACTCGGGCGGCCGGCGATCCGCCCCGAGCCACACCACCATGACCGCGGCCAGCCCGATCAGCAGGCCGGCGAGCGCCCAGCGGTGCCCGCGGGTCATGGATCCGCGCGCCGGGCCACCAGCAGGATCGAGATCCCGAACGGCGGCGACAGCCACCCGAGGAGCCGGGCCTCGGCCGCGAAGCAGGCGGCGAGGGCTCGGTTGACGAGCGGCGCCGGCCGGTCGAGATCGTGCCCGGGCCGGCGGAGCGCCGCCCGCGCGAGACGCACCGCCATGATGGCGGGCGCCAGCAGGGTGTTGAAGTACGTCAGGCGCTCCACCGCGAATCCCGCCTCCTCCGCGGCGCGGCGCAGACGGCCCGCCGTGTATCGACGGCGGTGGCCCAGCAGCTCGTCGTGGCGGCTCCACAGCCAGGCGTAGGCCGGCACCGTCACGAAGAGCCGTCCGCCCGGGGCCAGGAGGCGCCGGCACGCGGCCAGCGCGTTCGCCTCCTCGTCCACGTGCTCGAGCACGTCGAAGAGGCAGACCGCGTCCCAGCGACCGTTCTCGAGCGGAATGGCGTCCGGCAGGGCGCCGGCCCGGACGTCGAGACCGCGCTCGCGGGCGCGGGCGCGAAGGACGGGATCGGTCTCGACGCCTATCGCGGTGCCGAAGCGTCCGAGCGCCTCGAGCATGCCGCCGCTGCCGCAGCCCAGCTCGACCAGGCGCCCGCGGCCCGCGGGCAGCCGGCGCGCCATCTCGGCGAGGATGACCGCCCGCCGGCCGAGGAACCACCAGTGGGCACGGTCCTCCTCCGCGTGCACCGCCGCGTACGCGGGGTCCATGCGATCAGGCGAGCGCCCGGCGTATGGTCTCGATCCGCTCGCGCGCGGCGGCGGGAGCCAGCGGCGCGGGCCGGTGCTCCACCGCCCAGATCGGCCCGCGGAGCCCGGGGTCGGTGGCCAGGCGGGGCACCAGGTGCCAGTGGATGTGCGGCACCAGGTTGCCGAGCAGCTCGTAGTTCATCTTGACGGGGCGGAAGACCCGCGCGAGCGCCTGGGCGACGCGACTCACCTCCTCCATCAAGGTCGCCCGCTCGGTCGCGCTCAGGTCGTAGAGCTCGGTGACGTGCCGGCGCAGCACGAGGAGCACGTAGCCGGGGAAGAACTGGTCCTCGTGCAGGAGCACGCGCGAGAGGTCGAGATCGGCGATGTGCAGCTCGCCGCCGCTGCCGCCGCACCTGTCGCACATCACGCAGGCCGCGGAGGTCACCGGCGCTCCGACAGGAAGCGGCCGATGCGGCCCATCGCCTCCTGGATCCGCTCGAGCGACTGCGCGTACGAGAAGCGGAGATAGCCTTCCGCGTTGCGCCCGAAGTCGACCCCGGGCGTCACGCCCACGTGCGCCCGCTCGAGGATCTCGAACGCGAAGGCGAGCGAGTCGCTCGTGAAGCGGCGGGCGTTGGCCAGGACGTAGAAGGCCCCGGTGGGTGGCGCGCCCACCCCCAGCCCGATGCTCCGGAGCCCCGCCACCATGGCCCCGCGCCGTTCGTTGAAGATGCGCCGGAAGCGGGCGCTCTCGTCCTGCGCCTCGCGCAGGGCGGCGAGGGCCGCCCACTGCACGAACTCGTTGGTCGAGATGAAGAAGTTGCCGTGCATGGCGGTCAGCGCGGGCATGAACTCGCGGGGCGCGATCAGGTAGCCCACGCGCCAGCCGGTCATCGCGAAGGCCTTGGAGAAGCCGTTGAGCACGAACGCGCGGTCGGTGAACTCGAGCGCGGTGTGCTCCGGCCCCTCGTAGGTGAGCCCGTGGTAGATCTCGTCGGAGATCACCCAGGGACCGAGGCGGCAGAGGGCGGCCAGCCGCTCCGCGCTCAGCACGGTGCCGGTCGGGTTGGCCGGCGAGTTGACGAGCAGGCCCTTGGTGCGCGGAGTGAAGCGGGCCGCCACCGCCTCGGGCCGGAACTGGAAGGCGTCCGACTCCTCGACGGGCACGTAGACCGGCACGCCGCCGGAGAACTTCACGAACTTCGGGTAGCAGGCGTAGTAGGGGTCGGAGAGGATCACCTCGTCGCCCGGGTCGAGCAGCGCGCTGAAGAGCAGGAGCATCGCGGGCGAGGTGCCCGCGGTCACCAGGATCTGGTCGGGCGAGACGGTCACTCCGTACCGGGTGTGGTAGTGCTCGGCGATCGCCTCGCGCAGGGGCAGGATCCCGAGGGTATGCGCGTAGCGGGTGCGCCCGTCCTTGAGCGCCTTCTCCGCGGCCTCCCGGATCACCGGGGGCGTGTCGAAGTCCGGCTCCCCGAACTCCAGGTGGATGACGTCGACCCCCTGCCGCTCGAGCGCCTGGGCGCGCTGGAAGACCTCCACCGCCAGGAACGGCTCGATCTCCTGCGCGCGCCGCGCGATCACGGCCGCCGGCCCCCGGTCGGTCCGATTCCGGGGCGCCCGGCCAGGCGTCGCCGCGCGGCCAGCGCCTCCCAGACCATGCGCGGGCCCTCGCGCAGCACGCCGACCTTGGAGCCCGGCTGATCGGCCCAGTTGACCGGGACCTCCGTCACGCGGAAGCCGAGGCGCTCGGCCAGCATCAGGAGCTCGACGTCGAAGCCGAAGCCGTCGGTGGTGAGGAGTGGAAACAGCGCGTCCGCGACCGGCCCGCGAAAGAGCTTGAAGCCGCACTGGGTGTCCACCACCGAGGCCACCCCCAGCCGCCGCACCAGGAAGTTGAAGACGTGGCCGGAGAGCTTGCGATGCAGGCGCACCTGGCGGATCACCGAGGGATCCGGGAGCACGCGCGAGCCCACCGCGAGGTCGGCGCCGGCCGCGATCGCCGCCTCGAGCCGGGCCGCCTCCGCGATGGGCGTGGCGCCGTCCGCGTCGGTCATGAGCCGGAGCTCCCCGGCCGCCCGGGCCATGCCCGCGCGCACCGCGTGGCCCTTGCCCCGGTTCCGGTCGAGCGTGTGCACGACGACCCCGGCCCGCCCGGCCGCCACCTCGCGCACCCGCTCGGCGGTCCCGTCACGGCTGCCGTCGTCCACCACGATCACCTCGTAGGATTCGTCGCGGCCCTCGAAGTACGCCTGGATCTCCTTGAGATAGCCCGGCAGGCGCAACGCCTCGTTGTAGGCGGGAATGACCAGCGACCAGCGCGGGGGCCGCACGCCGCCCACCGCCTACACCCAGTCGGGGGCGTCGGCGCGGCGGCGGCGGCGGGCCACGCCCGTCTTCTGGGCCGCCTTCGCCACCTCGCGGGCCACCGCGGGCGCCACCTGCTTGTTGAAGACGCTCGGGATGATGTACTCGGGGCCGAGCTCGGCGCGCCCCACGCAGGAGGCGATGGCGTGAGCGGCCGCGATCTTCATCTCGTCGTTCACGAGCCGGGCCCGGGAATCCAGCAGCCCCCGGAAGAAGCCGGGGAAGCAGAGCACGTTGTTGATCTGGTTCGGATAGTCCGAGCGCCCGGTGGCCATCACCCGCACGTGCCGCTCGGCCTCCTCCGGCTGGATCTCGGGCACCGGGTTGGCCATGGCGAAGACGATACGGTCGCGGGCCATGTGCTTGACGTCCCGCACCGTCAACACCCGCGGCACCGAGAGCCCGATGAACACGTCCGCGCCCCGGATGGCGTCGGCCAGGCGGCCCTTGACGTTGCCGGGATTGGTCGCGGAAGCCACCCACGTCTTCATGAAGTCCATGCCGACCGGTCGGCCGCGATGGATCGTGCCGTGCTCGTCCACCCCGATGATGTTCCGGGCTCCCAGCGCGAGCAGGATCTTGATCGTCGCGGTCCCGGCGGCGCCGACACCGGAGACCACCACCTTGATCCGGCGGATGTCCTTCTTGACGATCTTGAGCGCGTTGAGGAGCGCGGCCAGCACCACCACCGCGGTGCCGTGCTGATCGTCGTGGAAGACCGGGATGTCCAGCTCCTTCCGCAGCCGCTCCTCGATCTCGAAGCAGCGCGGGGCGGAGATGTCCTCCAGGTTGATCCCCCCGAAGGCGGGGGCGATCATCTTCACCGTCTCCACGATCTTGCCCGGATCCTTCGTGTCCAGCGGGATCGGGAAGGCGTCCACCCCGGCCAGCTCCTTGAAGAGCATAGCCTTGCCTTCCATGACCGGCATGGCCGCTTCGGGTCCGATGTCGCCCAGCCCCAGGACCGCGGTGCCGTCGGTGACCACCGCCACCGCGTTCTGCTTGATGGTCAGCGTGAAGGCCCGGCTCGGGTCGTCCTTGATCGCGAGGCAGACTCGGGCCACCCCCGGGGTGTAGGCCATGCTGAGGTCGTCGCGGGTCCGGATCGGGACCTTGCTGTGAATCTCGATCTTGCCGCCCAGATGCATCAGGAAGGTGCGGTCCGAGATATTGGCGATCCGGACCCCGACGGTGCCCTTGAGGCGATCGATGATGTCGTGGGCGTGCCGGCTGTCCCGGGCCTTGATCGTGATGTCGCGCAGGACGCGCTCCCCGCTCATCTCGACCAGGTCCACCGCCCCGATATCTCCCCCGGCCTTGCCGATGACGGAGGTGACGCGCCCCAGCATGCCGGGCTTGTTCCGAATCTCGAGCCGGACCGTGAAGCTGTAGGAGGCGCTGGGGGAGACTGCCATCAATCGCTCATCATGGCGGGCACTTACACGGTAAGACTGGGGTCCGGCGGTGTCAACAAATTTCCCTCCTGCCTGGTTGACCGGCCGCGACGGCCGTGACATGGTAACCGGCCTATGCCTACGAGACCCGCCGCGGCGCTGCTGACCACCGTGATGCTTGGAGCGCTGCTGGCGGGGCCGGCCCGGGCCGAGACCGAGCGCTGGATCGTGGAGAGCGGCAAGAGCCGGGTGGGCTTCGACGCCTTTCACGTGTGGGGCAACTTCAGCGGATCCAGCGACGCGCCCGCCGGCGAGATCGAGCTGGACATCTCGGACCTCAAGAAGCCCGTCAAGGGGATCCTGACCGTGCCGGTCGCCAGCCTGCGCACCGGAAAGGCGGGTCGGGACGAGGATCTTCGGCGAAAGCTCGACGGAGAGCGCCATCCGGAGATCACGTACCGGATCGACAAGGTCGAGAGCTCGTTCGCGTCGGTGGCCCAGAACTCGGACGTGCTCCTGACGATCCACGGCGTGCTGACGATGCGGGGGACCGAGCGCCCGGTGACCTACACGGGACGGGTCCGCCTGCGCGATGGCACGCTCTGGGCACGCGGGGAGAGCCGGGTCAGGCCGGCCGACTTCGGGATCCCGCCCCTGCGATCCTGGCTGGTCGCGATGAAGGACTACGTGCTCCCCACATTCGACCTCGTCCTGAGCAAGTCCAAGTAACCCCCCGCCGCCACGCCGTTTTCTCTCACGCTCCGGATCCGAGACCGGAGCTCCCCCTGGCCCGATGAATACCGGGGCCGCGCGGCGCGTCTGCTAGCAACGCCCGAGGAACGAGGCCCGAGTCCTGCCGGTTCCTCGAGTGAGCCGGGCCCGGCGACGCCGCCTGAAACCGCGGCCCGGGAATCGACATCTAAAGAGCTGAGGGCGAGGCCTGGAGAGAGATCGGCGGAAAGAATTACCGGAGACACCTGACGGATACGAGAGGCCGTAATGACTTTCAGAGAGAGTGACACCGTGCTGGCGACCGAGACGAGCCAATTCCGGGTAACCGCGACCGAGCCAAAGCGACGCGGTCGGCCCCTGAGCGCGCTGAGCAAGGCGGGCGCGCCTCCGGTGGACGACGAGCTGGACCGCGTGGTGGACAGCGCGATCGAGACCGAGAGCACGCCGGCCCTGTCCGATGAGGCGCTGCGGCCGTCGGCCTCGCCCGCGGAGGATCCGGTTCGCCTGTACCTCAAGGAGATCGGCAAGGTCTCCCTGCTGAAGGCCCCGGAAGAGGTAGCGCTCGGCCAGCGTATCGAGGTCGGCCAGATCGCGCTCCGGCGCGCCCTGGGCCGCGTGCCGTTCGCCACCGGCCAGCTGCTGGCCCTGGTGGATCGGGTGCGCCGCGAGGAAGTACCGCTCGAAGACGTGATCCTGCTGCCCGAGGGGGGGGAGCCCTCGCCGAGCGAGATCCGCTCGAGCCTGGCCGCTTTCGCGCGCATCCGCCGGCTGGAGCGGGAGATCGAGCGGCTGCAGGCTGCCCTGGGCGACAAGCGGCGGAGCAAGACCACGCGCGCCAACTACAACAAGTGGATCGCGCAGAACCGCGTGTCCATCCAGGGCGTGCTCGAGAAGCTGCCGCTCAAGCCGGCGCTGGCCGACCAGCTCGTCACCGAGATCCGGCAGCTGGTCAAGGGCATGCTCGTGGCGGGCACGAGCCGCGCCGAGCTGCGCCAGCTCGAGCAGAAGGCCGGGGTGCCCCGCAAGGCCCTGCTCGCGTCGCTCAGCGAGATCGAGGAGCACGACCGCGTGGTGCGCCAGGCGAAGAAGGAGCTGATGGAGGCCAATCTGCGGCTGGTGGTCTCGGTGGCCAAGCGCTATCTCGGGAGCGAGCTGTCGCTGCTGGACCTGGTCCAGGAGGGCAATATCGGCCTCATGAAGGCGGTGGACCGCTTCCAGTACCGGCGCGGCTTCAAGTTCTCGACCTACGCGACGTGGTGGATCCGCCAGGCCATCACGCGGGCGATCGCGGACCATTCGCGGACGATCCGCATCCCGGTGCACATGGTGGAGACGCTCAACCGGATCTCCCGGGTGAACCGCTCCCTGGTCAACGAGATGGGCCGCGAGCCCACCCCGGAAGAGCTGGCCCAGCGCACCGGGGTGCCCGCGCGCAAGGTGCGGCTGATCCTGGAGTCCTCGCGCAAGCCGCTGTCGCTCGAGACGCCCATCGGGGACGACTCGGAGCTGGGCGACTTCCTCGAGGACAAGGGGGCCGAGTCGCCGAACGACAACCTCATCACCCAGGACCTGACCCTGCAGGTGGAGCGGGCGCTCAGCACGCTGTCGCCGAAGGAGAAGGAGATCCTGAGGCTGCGCTTCGGCATCGGCGAGGCCGGCGAGCACACGCTCGAGGAGGTGGGGCGCCGCTTCTCGGTGACCCGCGAGCGCATCCGCCAGATCGAGACCAAGGCGCTGCGCAAGCTGCGCCACCCGCTGCGGGGCCGCGCCCTCCGGGCGTTCGTCGAGAATTAGCTGGGAAGGGGGGCTAACGCCCCCCTTCCCAACCTCCCCCCGAAACCGGATTGCGCGCCTTCAGCGGATCAGCTTGGCGTACTGGTCGAGCAGGGGCAGGATCACGTCGCGCCCCTCGGACGGCAGGCGCAGGATGGAGCGGGTGATGCCCGCGCCCGCGTAGGTGTCGAGCGTCGCCTCGTCGGGCTTGGCCCCGAAGACCGAGACCGAGATCGTCTTCATGTCGCGGCCGGCGCGCGCGGCGCGGGCCTGCAGGTCCTTGAGCCCGGCCAGGATGACGTCCCCCGCCCGGCCCCGCGGGAACCAGCCCTCGCCGAAGTCGACCACCCGCTGCAGGGTATAGCCGCTCTCGCCACCCAGCAGCACGGGCGGATGCGGCTTCTGGGCGGGCTTGGGCCAGGCCCAGATGGGGTCGAAGTTCACGTGCCGGCCGTGGAACTGGGCCTCGTCCTTGGTCCAGATCTCCTTCATGGCCAGCACCTGCTCCCGCATCCGCTGGTAGCGGCTCTTGTACTCGGTGCCGTGGTTCTCCATCTCCTCGGCGTTCCAGCCGGCGCCGATGCCGAAGAGGAAGCGCCCGCCCGAGAGCAGGTCGAGGCTCGCCACCTCCTTGGCGGTGGTGATGGTGTCGCGCTCGATGATCAGGCAGATACCGGTGCCGACCTTGAGCTGCTTGGTCGCGGCGGCCGCCGCCATCAGCGAGACGAAGGGGTCGAAGGTGTGCGAGTACTCCTTGGGGAGCTGGCCGCCGCCCGGGAACGGGGTGCGCCGGCTCGTCGGGATGTGGGTGTGCTCCGGCACGAACAGCGACTCGAAGCCCCGCTCCTCGGCGGCGCGGGCCAGCTCGTCGGTCCGGATCGCGTAGTCGGTGGCGAACATGCAGATCCCGAGATGCATGGCAGTCTCCTCCTCTGTTGGACCGGGTTCAGACCGGCATCACGCCGTGCTTCTTCCAGGGACGCTCGACCTTCTTGGTGCGGGCCATCTCGAGCGCGCGGATCACCAGGGGCCGGGTCTCGCGGGGATCCACGACGTCGTCGATGAGGGCTCCGCCCGCCGCGATGTAGGGGTTGATCAGCCGGCGGAACTCCTCCACCCGCCGCGCCCGCTCCTCGTCCGGGCTCGCCGCGGCGGCGATCTCTTTCCGGAAGATGATGTTCGTGCCTCCCTCCGGGCCCATCACCGAGATCTCGGCGGTGGGCCAGGCCACGATGAGATCCGGCTCGTAGGCGCGCCCGCACATGACGAAGTAGCCGGCGCCGTAGGCCTTGCGCACCACCACCGTGACCTTCGGCACGGTGGCCTCGCTCACCGCGTAGAGCATCTTCGCCCCGTGGCGGATGATCCCCTGCCGCTCCACCTTCGAGCCCACCAGGAAGCCGGGCACGTCCTGGAGGAACAGCAGCGGGATGTGGAAGGCGTCGCAGAGCATGATGAACCGCGCCGCCTTGTCGGCCGCGTCCACGTCGAGCGCCCCGCCCAGCACCATCGGCTGGTTGGCCACGATGCCCACCGGGCGCCCGCCCAGACGGCAGAGACCGGTGATCAGGTTCCGTGCCCAGCCCGGCTTGATCTCGAAGAAGCGGCCGTGATCGACCAGGTGCCCGATCACCTTCTTCATGTCGTAGGCGCGCCGCGCGCTGTCCGGCACCAGGCTCAGCAGGGCCTCGTCCATGCGATCGGCGGGATCGTCGCACGGCAGCACCGGGGGCTGCTCGAGGTTCGACGACGGGAAGTACGAGAGGTACTCCTTGACCGCGGCGACGCAGGCCCGGTCGTCGGCCACCTCGAGGTCGGCCACGCCGGAGATCTCGGTGTGCACCTTGGAGCCGCCCAGCTCCTCCGGCGTGACGTCCTCCCCCACCACCGCCTTCACCAGCGGCGGGCCCCCCAGCGCCATGTGGCTCGTCCCCTTCACCATCGGCACGAAGTCGGCGAGGGCGGGAATGTAGGCGGTGCCGGCGGCGCCCGGCCCCATCATGGCCGCCACCATCGGCACCACCCCGGACATGATGGATTCCTCGCGGAACAGCAAGCCCGAGCCGGCGAAGGTGGAGCCGATCGCCTCCTGGATGCGGGCCCCGGCCGAGTCGATCAGCCAGATCATCGGCATGCGCTTGGTGAGCGCGATCTCGCGCGCCCGGTTGCACTTCACCTCGGCGGTGCGCCCCATGGAGCCGGCCATGACCGTGAAATCGTAGGCGATCACCGCGGCGAGCCGGCCGTTCACCTTGCCGAAGCCGGTCACCACGCCGTCGGCCGGGGTCTCGCGCCCCTTCATGGAGGGGACGATGTTGGCGTGGGTGGCGAGCACCCCGATCTCCTGGAAGGAGTCCGGGTCGAAGAGCAGGTCCAGCCGCTCGCGGACGGTCAGCTTTCCTTCCGCGTGCTGCTTGGCGACGGCCTCCGGCCCACCCATCGCGACGGCCCGCTGCCGCCGCGCCCGGAGCTCGTCCGCCAGCTCCTTCATGCCCACCGGGATCAGCCCTTCACGACCACCGTGCGGTAGGTGTTGATCCCGGTGTCGGGGGGCGAGCCGCTGATCAGGGTGATCATGGTCGCGGCCTCGCTCCGATGGTGGGTGGCGTGGTTGACCACGTGCAGGAGCAGCGCCCCAAGGGCCACCCGGAACTCCTTGCCCTCGGTGTTCTTGTACACGAGGGGGCGGGCGAGATCGGCCTCGCCGAGGCCGTCCACGAAGGCGCGCTGCTCCGCCTCGAGGGCGTCCCACTTGGTGCGGAGATCGGCCATGGTCGACACATCCGCGTCACCGAGCAGCCGGGCGGGGGAAGATCCCTTCCAGCGCGCCAGCCAGACCTGGTCGGCCGCATAGATGTGGGCGAACATACCCTTGAGCGTGGGAAAGCTCCAGTGCTTGCCCACGTCGCGGGTGACCGCGTCACCCAGCCCCGCGGCCAGGTCGAAGAGCCGGCGGTTCGCCCAGCGGTGATAGTCGTAGTGCTCCCGGACCAGCGCGATGGACATCGCGTCTCCTTCGCGGTTGAGGTCAGTCGATGACGGCGACGGTGTCTCCCTCCTGCACCGTCTGTCCCTCGGCGACCTTGATCTCGCGCACCTTCCCGGCGCGCGGGGCCTCCACCGGGATCTCCATCTTCATGGACTCGAGCACGATGACCGCGTCCCCCGCGGCCACCGCGTCGCCCGGCTTGCTGGTGATCTGGAACACCACGCCGGTGATGTGCGCTTTGACGTCCTCAGGCATCGAACGCTCCTTGTCGTACCGCCGGGGAGATTCTCGCGGCCTCCCGCGAGGCCGCCGAATTCTCTCACATCCGCGCGGGCGAGTCGCGGCGAACCCGCGGCCGGGGTCAGGTCTTACATTCCGACATTTCGAGCGGGTAGGGGTCCCTCCCGCGAGCCGGAAAAGTCGGAATGTAAGACCTGACCCCAGGGCTGGCCCCGGCCCGGGAGGTTGCCCGGTCGCGCGGCTAGTAGGGCAGGCTCTCGCGCCCCATGAGCTCGCGGGCCACGACCATCTTCATGACCTCGGCGGCCCCGTCGCCGATCTCGAGACCGATGACGTCGCGCATCCGCTGCTCGAACGGGAGCTCGTCGGTGTAGCCGTAGTGGCCGTGCAGCAACAGGCACTGATGGATGGTCTCCACCGCCAGCCGCGGCCCCCACCACTTGGTCATCGCCGACTCCTTGGTATGGGGCCGACCCTGGTCGGCCAGCCAGAGCGCGCGGTAGCAGAGCCAGCGACAGGCCTCCACGTGCGTGGCCGCCTCCGCGATGGCGAAGGAGACACCCTCGAAGCGCGCGAGGGCGCGGCCGAAGGCCCGGCGCTCCTTCACGTAGACCATCGTCTCCTCGAGCGACTGCTGGGCCACCCCGAGGCAGGCGAGCGCGATGCCGATGCGGTTGTAGTCGAAGCCCTGCATGACCTGGTAGAAGCCGGTGCCCTCCTCGCCGAGCCGGTGGGACGCGGACAGGCGCACGTGGTCGAAGGCCAGGACGGCCCGGCCGATGGCGCGGGTGCCCATGTCCCGCAGCGGGCTGCGCGAGACGCCGGGCCGGTCGAGCGGTACCAGGAAGGCGGTCACCCCGCGCGCGCGGCCCGCCGGATCGGTGCGCGCGAAGACGACCGCGGCCTGCGCCGCCATGCCCAGGCTGATGCCGGACTTCTCCCCGGTGATCACGTAGTCGGGACCGTCCCGCTCGGCCCGGCACGCGAGGTTGGCCGCGTCCGATCCGGCGCCCGGCTCGGTGAGCGCGAGCGCGACCACCGCCTCGCCGCGGGCGGTCGGGGGCAGCCAGCGGGCCTTGATCTCCTCGCCGCCGCTCCGGCCCAGGATCTCGCCGGCCAGGCCCGCGAGCTGCAGCCCGTAGGTGCAGCTGAAGTCCCCGCGGCCGATCTCCTCCATCGCGATCCCGAAGGTCGTGAAGTCCGCCTCCTGGCCGCCGTAGGCGGCGGGCACGCGCAGGCCCAGCAGCCCCAGCTCGCCCATGCGCCGCCAGGCCTCCCAGGGGAACTCCCCGCTCTTGTCCCAGTGGGCCGAGCGCGGGGCCAGCTCTCGACGGGCGAACTGCCGCAGGGTCCGTACCAGCTCGTCCTGCTCGGGCGAGAACGCGAGGTCCATGAGGCCTCCTAGAAGACCGGCTTGCGCTTCTCGGCGAACGCCCGCAGCCCCTCGGCGGCGTCGGCCGAGCGCATGTGCTGGGCCACCAGCCGGCGCTCCAGCGCGAGCCCCTCCGGCAGGTCCGTGTCGAACGCGCGGTTCACCAGCGCCTTCACGGTCCGGTTCGCCGAGCCGCTGCCGGCCGCCAGCGTCCCCGCCATCTCCTCGACCGCCGCCGGCACGGTACCCGCCGGAGCCACCCGATTGACCAGGCCCCAGGCGAGGGCCTCGGCCGCGGTGAGCCAGCCGCCGAGCAGCATCAGCTCCTTGGCCCGGCGCGCCCCGATCAGCCGGGGGAGCCGCTGGCTTCCGCCCCCGCCCGCCACCAGGCCGAAGTTGGCGTGCTGGTCGCCGAGACGCGCGGCCTCGTCGGCCACGACCAGATCGGCCACCAGCACCAGCTCGAGCCCGCCGGCGAGCGCCAAGCCGTGCACTCCGGCGATGACCGGCACCGGCAGCGCCTCGAGCCGGTCGAAGACGCGATGCCAGAGCCCCATGAACTCATCCCAGCGCCGGGCGTCGGGGGACAGCTCCTTCACCGTGCGCAGGTCGGCGCCCGCGCAGAACACCCGGCCGGCCGCGGTGAGGGTGACGACGCGCACGCCGGGGTCGGTCTCCACCGCGTCGCAGGCGCGGTCGAGGTCCCGGAGCAGCTCCGGGCTGATGGCGTTCAGCCGGTCCGGGCGGTTAAGCATGACGCGCGCGACGCCGCCGCCGCTCGCGTACGTGATGGTCTGGTAGTCCATGGCCGTCTCCCGTCTCACATCATGGTGTAGCCGCCGCTCACCGACAGCGTCTGCCCGGTGATGAACGAGGCGGCGTCGGAGGCCAGGAAGAGCACCGCGGGCGCCACGTCCTCGGGCTTGCCGATGCGGCGGAGCGGATAGGCCTTGGCGATGCGGGCCTGCATCTCGGGGGTACTGAAGGCCCGGTTGACGTCGGCCGCCCACATGCTGCGCTCGCCGAAGTCCTCGTCCGAGGCGGGGATGGTCATGCCCGGGCACACCACGTTGAGCCGGATGCCGTGGCGGCCGACCTCGCGGGCCAGGCTCTTGGAGAGCGCGATGACCCCGGCCTTGCATGCCCCGTAGACCGCCTCGCGGAACTCGCCCATGCGCCCGGCGTCCGAGCCCATGCTGACCACGGCGCCGGCCTTGCGCGCGATCATGCCGTCGAGCACCGCGCGGGTGCAGTTGATCATGCCCCAGAGGTTGAGCTGGATCTCGCGCTCCCACTCGCTCCGCTCCTTCTCCACGAAGAGGCGGTCGTAGGTCCAGCCCACGTTGTTCACCAGCACGTCCACCCGGCCGAGGCGGCCCTCGACCTCGCGGACCATCGCCTGGACCGACTCCCAGCGCGTCACGTCGGTCTGCACCAGCGCGGCGGAGGCCGCGCCCCGGCTCTTCGCCTCGGCCACGACCTTCTGCCCCTGGCCCTCGTCGATCTCGGCGAGGGTCAGGTGCGTGCCCTCCCGCGCGAAGGCCAGGCTGATGGCGCGCCCGATGTTCGAGCCGCCGCCGGTCACGATCACGCTCTTGCCCGCCAGATTCAGGTCCATCCTCTTGTCCTCCTCGTCCTCACCATGCCCTGCCTCACCACGCCATGGTCTGACCGCCGTCGAGGTACACCGTCTGTCCCGTCATGAAGTCCGACGCGGGCGAGGCCAGGTAGACGGCCAGCGCGCCCACCTCCTCCGGCTCGCCGATCCGCCGGGCGGGAACCTTGGAGAGAAACAGCGCGCGCGTCCTCTCGTCCGCCATCGCCGCGCGCGGGATGTCCGTGTTCACGTAGCCCGGCGCGAGACAGTTGACCTGGATGCCGTGCCGGGCCCACTCCGCGGCCAGGCTCCGGGTCAGGCCATCCACCGCCGCCTTGCTGGCGCAGTACGCCGCGTAGCGGGGCACCCCGAGGACCCCGTACATGGATCCGACGTTGATGATCTTGCCGCGCCCGAGCCGTATCATGCCGGGCGCGACCGCCCGCGCGCAACGGAACATCGAGGTGAGGTTGGTCGCCAGGACGGTGTCCCAGTCCTCGTCGGTGACCTCCGTCGTGGGCTTCTCCATCGTGATGCCCGCGTTGTTGACCAGGACGTCGACCGGTCCCAGCGCCGCCGCGACCTCCTCCACCCCCGCCACGATCTGCTCGGGGCGCGTGACGTCCAGCCGGAGAGCCCGGGCCCGGCCGCCCGCGGCGGCGATCGCGGCGGCGGCGGCCTCCACCTGATCGCGGGAGCGCGCCGCGCAGGCCACCGCCGCCCCCGCCTCGCCCAGCGCCATCGCGATGGCCCGGCCGATGCCGCGGCCCGCGCCCGTCACCAGGGCCACGCGGCCCTCGACCGAGAAGCGGTCACCCACCGCCGCCCCCTTCGGCCGCGATGCGCTCGTTCACCAGCTCGCGCAGCCGGTACTTCTGGATCTTCCCGCTCGGCGTCATCGGGAACTCCGAGACCAGCTCGAGACGCTCGGGAAGCTTCTGACGCGCCAGCTGGTGCCGCTCCAGGAAGGCCACGATCTCGCCGAGCGTGAGGGCCTGCCCCTCCCGCGGGATCACCACCGCGCAGGCCCGCTCCCCGAGTCGCGGATCGGGCATCGCCACGATGGCCACGCCGGCGATCTTCGGATGCGTGTAGAGCAGGTTCTCGACCTCCACGACCGGGATGTTCTCGCCGCCCCGGATGATCAGGTCCTTCGAGCGCCCGGTGATGGCCAGGTACCCGTCGGCGTCGAGGGTCCCCCGGTCTCCCGTCTTGAACCAGCCGTCGGCGGTGTGCGCCTCCGCGGTGAACTGCGGCCGCTGGAAGTAGCCGACGAACTGGGCCGCCCCGCGCACCAGCAGGTCGCCCTCGACGCCGGCGGGGACGGGCGCACCGTCGCCGTCCACCACCCGCAGCTCCATGCCGGGCAGCGGGGAGCCGTCGCTGCCGACCACCTTCTCTTCCGGATCCCGCAGCCCGTTGCAGGTGGCCAGGCCGTTCTCGGTCATGCCCCAGCCCGCCGAGATGGCGCAGCCCAGGCGCGCCCGTGCATCCCGCACCAGCGGGCGCGGAATGGGCGCGCCCGCCGAGATGAACAGGCGGAGCGAGCCCATGTCGCGCCGGGCGTCCGTGTAGGTGAGGTCCCGCAGGAACGGGGTCGCCCCCATCGTGAACGTCACGCCCTCGGTCTCGATCAGCCGCGCCCCCTC
Organism: Candidatus Deferrimicrobiaceae bacterium; assembly: GCA_035463855.1. GTDB lineage: Bacteria > Methylomirabilota > Methylomirabilia > Rokubacteriales > CSP1-6 > CAMLFJ01. Next base: position 24,859 of record DATHSW010000340.1, read on the forward strand.
CGCGGCGCTCCACACGTCGAGCCACACCGCGGTCGCGCCGAGCAGCATGGTCAGGCAGTAGCCGTAGAGATAGCCGGTCTGATGACCGAGGGTGGAGGCCATCAGCACCACGTCGCGGTCCGAGAACTCGAGCCGGTCGATCAGGCGATAGATGGTGGACTGCATCGTGTTCTGCGTGTGCATGACGCCCTTGGGCTCGCCGGTGGTGCCGGAGGTGAAGACCACGTGGTGGACCGCGTTGGGATCGGTGCCGGCAAGCGCGCCCCGGCCCGCCCGCGCCTCCCAGGCCTGGTCGGTGAGCGTGGCGAAGGGCGTCGTGCCCGCCGGCCCCACCCCGCGGGCCACGAACACGTGCCGCAGGCGCGGCAGCGCGGGCCGGAGCGAGGCGAGCATGTCCGCGTGACCGAAGCCGCGGAAGGTGGCCGGCACCACCGCGACCTGCGAGCCGAGCAGCCCGAGCATGAACCGGACCTCGTGGGCCCGATAGGTCGGCGGGATCGGGTTGAGCACCGCGCCCAGCCGCAGCGCGGCCAGAAAGATCAGGACGGTCTCGTTCCAGTTGGGCAGCTGGCAGGAGACGACGCTCCCCTGCTCCACCCCGTGCGCGCGCAGGCCGTGGGCCACCCGGTCCACCGCCCGCGCGAGGGCCTCCCAGGTGTAGCGGCGCTCACCGTCGACGAGCGCGGTCTTGGTCGGACGCTCTCGGGCCCAGCGATCGAGGTAGAGCTCGAGGCCCTCGTTGCGCCAGAACCCCGCCGCGGTCATCGTCCGGATCGTCGTCTCGGTGAGATTCGTCTCCATCCGGCACCGATCCTGAGCGGGAGCGCCTCAGCCGAAGACGCCCTGCTCGATCATCTGTGTGTGCACGGCGCCCGCGTGGAACAGGGGGCTCTCCATCACGCGCCGATGAAACGGGATCACCGTCTTGACCCCCTCCACCACGAACGAGGCCAGGGCCGCGCGCATCCGCTCGATGGCCTCGTCCCGCGTCCGGCCCGAGGTGATCAGCTTCGCGAGGAGCGGGTCGTAGTGGACCGACACCTCCACGCCCTCCGCCACCCCGCACTCGAGACGCACGCCCGGGCCCTGCGGGAGCACCAGGCGCGTCAGCCGCCCCGGCGACGGCAGGAAGCCCTTGGCCGGATCCTCGGCGTAGATGCGGCACTCGATGCTGGCCCCCCGCTGCGTCACCTGCGCCTGGGTCCAGGGCAGCGGCTCGCCCGCGGCGACTCGCAGCTGGGTCTGGACCAGGTCGAGCCCGGTCACCTCCTCCGTCACCGGGTGCTCCACCTGCAGCCGGGTGTTCATCTCGAGGAAGTAGAACTCGTCCCCGCGGACGAGGAACTCCATCGTCCCCGCGTTGACGTAGCCGACCGCGCGTGCGCCGGCCACCGCGGCCTCCGTGAGCCGGGCCTTGAGCGCGGCGGGCAGATTGGGCGCCGGGCTCTCCTCCACGAGCTTCTGATGCCGGCGCTGGATGGAGCACTCGCGCTCGTGCAGGTGGAGCACCCGCCCGGTCGCGTCGCCGAAGACCTGCACCTCGACGTGGCGGGCCCCTTCGAGATAGCGCTCGAGGAAGAGCGCCCCGGCGCCGAAGGCGGACTGGGCCCGCCGCTGCGCGGTGACGAACGCGGCCGCCAGCCCCGTCTCGTCCGTGACCTTCACCATGCCGATGCCCCCGCCCCCGCCCGCCGCCTTCAGCATCACCGGGTAGCCGACGCGGGCCGCCAGCGCGCGGGCGGCCTCGGCCGAGTCCAGGGGCCCGTCGCTGCCGGGCACCACCGGCACGCCGGCGGCCGCCATGAGCCGGCGGGCGCCCACCTTGTCGCCCATCTGCTGGATCACCCGCCACGAGGGGCCGACGAAGATGAGCCCCGCCGCCTCGCAGGCCTGAGCGAAGCGCCAGTTCTCGGAGAGGAAACCGTAGCCCGGATGGATCGCCTGAGCGTTCGTGCGCCGGGCCGCGTCGAGAATGCGCTCGACGTCGAGATAGCTCCCACGCGCGGGCGCGGGCCCGATCGCCACCGCCTCGTCCGCGTCGGCGACGTGCGGCCAGCCCGCGTCGGCGTCGGAGTGGACCGCCACCGACCGGACGCCGAGGGCCCGGCAGGCGCGGATGATCCGGCGGGCGATCTCCCCCCGGTTGGCGACCAGCACGCTTCGCAGCACGGGCGCTTAGGCGGGCCGGGGAGGGGCGGCGGCCACGGGCTCGAGCGCGGCGATGCGCCAGTCGGAACCGGAGGGCACCCAGCGCAGCAGGAGCGTGACGCCGTCGCGGGCGCCGTCGAGGCGGAGCTTCACCAGGCGCTGCTCGCCCACGCGCGCGCACGCGACGATGGACTGGCGACTGACCTGCGCCCCGCGGAGGCGTGTCTGGAGATCCGGGCCCAGCTCCACTTCGGGGGCGAGCCAGCGCCGCGCCACGCTCGCGTCACCCGCGATCAGCGCATCGCCGAAGCCGCTCAGGGCCTGGGCCAGCGCGGGGGCGATCGGCCACGTGCCGGCCGACTGCTCGAGGCGGATGAACTCGGCGGCATCGTCGCTCAGCGGCGCGGGCGGCGCCGCGGCGGTGCGCGCGCGCGCGACCGGACCCGCCCCGGTCACGCCGCCCGCCGCCTCGAGCAACCGCCAGAGCCGCGCCTCGCAGGCGCGGGCCCGCGCTTCCTGCTCGGGGGCGCGCAGGAGATGCCGCAGGATCGTCTCCCCGGCCGCGACGTGGCGCCGCTCGTCCTCGATGCAGCGGGTGAGGATCCGGCAGGTGGGCGGCTCGTAGACCGCGTTGGCGCTCGCCAGGTGGACCTCGTAGGTCGCGAGCAGGTGCGGCTTGAGCACGCGGTAGATCGCGACCACGCGCTCGATGGTCTGCTCGGGCCGCTCGGCGGCCTCGACCGCGTCCAGGAAGGCCACCAGCCGCGCGTTGGCGGGCTCGGACACCTGGGCCGCCGCGCGCAGCTCGGGCAGGCGCCTGCCCCAGGCGTCCGCGTGCTGCGCGTTGTCCCAGACGTGGCGGCCCATGAGCAGCTTGGCGGACAGCTCCGGGGTCAGCGCCATCCAGCCGGCCAGGATGCGCGTCATCCGCTCGACCGCGTAACGGTAGTGGCGGACGGTCTTCGCCGACTCGTCGACCTCGAGGTGTCCCGCGAGCGGATGCGTCATGCGGCAGGAGCGGGCGGCTAGTAGACGGCCGACCGCTGGGTGGTCTTGATGAGGCGCGCGATCTCCTCGTCGGTGAAGCCGCCCTCGCGGCGCGCCTCGGTGGCGATGGAGATCGGCACGAGCTCGTGCGGCCCGTCGCGCCGGATGCCGCCCAGGTTGAAGCGCTCGTCGATCGTCTCCTGGAACTCGATCGCGCGGCGGCGCCGCTCGGGATCCCCCTCGGTGAGCCGGGTCAGCCACTTGGAGCCCATGCGGACGTGGGTGATCTCGTCCGCCAGGACGTAGTCCACCGCCCGCTCCAGGATCGGATCGCCCATCTTGCGCGCGATGTGCACGAGCTGGTTGAACACGTCGCAGGCCAGGCCCTCGAGCCCGCGGTTCACCCCGGCCACGCGGGCCGCCGCGTCCTCCGCGCAGGCGCAGCGCCACAGAATGGTGGTCTCCGGGAACTCGCCGATGTAGCCGTCGAGGTGCTCGAGCAGGCGGATGTAGATCTCCACGTGGCGGGACTCGTCCCAGACCTGCCGGGCCATGTCCATCGTGAACTCCCACGGCGCGTCGGGAAAATCGTAGACGGTGCGGCCCGCCCCTTCCATCGCCTGCAGCTCGCCCACCATGATGCCGTGCACGCGCTCCTTGATGGAGTCGCGAGACAGGAGATCCGGAAAGGGCGGCAGCCCCTGCTCGATCTTGAGCTGCGCGACGTCGCGCGCCCGCATCCGGACCAGGCGATCCTCGCGGGCCAGCTTGTCGTAGGCGATGGGGCGTTCCATGGGCCTCTCCGACCTGGAAAAATGAACCGTTGTTCAGCGAGTCTAGCCCAAGCCTATGCCGAAGGCAACGAGCCGCCCCGGGGCGGCTCATCCGAGGACGGCGAGCGCCGGGGCCGCCGTACGACGCTGGCCGGGCGGAGCGACTCCTCGCCGAAGCGCGCGGTGACGCGGTCCATGGCCCGCGCCAGCCGCTCCCGGCGCGGGGCGTCCGGCGCGAGCAGCGAGAGCTGGCCGGCGGCGGCGGGCCCCAGAGAGGACACGGATAGCCCGATCAGCCGGACCGGCTGCCGGAGCGGGATGCGATCGAGCAGGGCGCGGGCGCGACGGTAGATCGCGAGCCCGTCCTGAGTGGGATCGTCGGTGTGACGCCGGGTGAGCGTGGAGAAGTCCGCGAAGCGGAGCTTGAGCGTCACGCAGCGGCCCGCGTAGCCTTGAGCGCGCAGCTCGCGCGCCACGCGCTCGGCCTGTTCGCGCAGGGTGGCGGCCAGGCGCTCGGCGTCGCGATGGTCGCGGCCGAAGGTCTCCTCGGCGCCCATGGACTTGGGCGGCGCGAACGGCTCGACCGGCCGCTCGTCGCGGCCGTGGGCGAGCTCCTGCAGGCCGCGGCTGCCCGGGCCGAACCGGGCCTCCAGATACTCGGCAGGGACGGCGGCGAGCTGGCCGATGGTGGACAGCCCCATGGCCTCCAGCCCCTCCGCGGTCACGCGACCCACCCCCCAGAGCCGCGAGACCGGCAGCGGCGCGAGGAAGTCCGCCTCCGTGCCCGGGGCCACCACCACGAGCCCGTCCGGCTTGCGCAGATCAGAGGCCACCTTGGCCACGAACTTGTTGGCGGCCACCCCGACCGACGCGGTCAGGCGCAGCGACGCCGCGATGCGCCCCTTGATGGCCCGCGCCACCGCCGGGCCGTCGCCGTGCAGACCCTCGGTGCCGGTCACGTCCAGGAACGCCTCGTCGATGGAGACCGGCTCGAGCAGCGGCGTGAAGTCGGCGAGGATGGCCATCACCTCGCGGGACACACCGGCGTACTTGTCCATGTCCACCGGCAGGAAGGCGCCGGTGGGGCAGAGGCGCGCGGCGCGCCCGATGGGCATGGCCGAGTGCACGCCGAAGCGCCGGGCCTCGTAGGACGCGGCCGACACCACGCCCCGCCCCGATGGATCCGCCCCCACGATCACCGGCCGCCCCCGCAGCTCCGGCCGGTCCCGCTGCTCCACCGACGCATAGAACGCGTCCATGTCGACGTGGAGGATGGTTCTCGACCCGCTCTTCATCTGCGGGGGCCCCGACATGGCCCCCGCACTCCCCCCGTCCGCGGACAACCGCTCCCGCGGCGCCCCTGCCCCCGATCCGCGCCCACCAGCCTCGCCCTCCACACGTCCCCGGTCCGCGGACGCTCCTCGGCGTCCCGGTTTACGTTCCGAGCCCGATCTCACCGGCGACCCGGGTCAGCGCCCCGATCACGAAGGTGATGTGCTCGTCGAGGTCGACGCCCAGCTCGAGGGCGCCGCGGTAGACGTCGTCGCGGTTCACGGTGCGCGCGAAGCCCTTGTCCTTGAGCTTCTTGCGCACCGAAGCCGCGTCGAGCCCGGCGATGGCCCGGCCGGGCCGCACCAGCGCGCAGGCGGTCACGAAGCCGGAGAGCTCGTCGCAGCCGTAGAGCGCGCGGTCGAGCTGCGAGCGCCGCGGGTAGCCGGAGTAGTCGGCGTGGGCCAGGATCGCGTAGACGACGTCGCCGGGCACGCCCCGGCTCACCAGGATCTCGGCCCCCTTGGCGGGATGACGGGGGGCGGTGGGATGCATCTCGTAGTCGAAGTCGTGGAGCATGCCCGCCACGCCCCAGGCCTCGGCGTCGGCGGCGTAACGCTCGGCATAGGCCCGCATCGAGGCCTCGACGGCCAGGGCGTGCTTGCGCAGGCTCTCGGACTTGGTGAACTCGGTGAGCAGCGCCCACGCCCGGTCGCGGGCGATCACGACCGTCCGGCGAGGGCGATCAGCGCGCGGCGCGCCGCCCGCGCCACTTGTCGATGGACTTCTTGGAGAAGAGCCACTTGCCCTCGTGCTCGAGGGCCGGAATGAGCCGGTCGGCCGCCATCTGGGCCACCGTCTTCTCGTCCATCGCGAGGTACCGCGAGACTTCCTTCACGTCCATCGTGTCCTTGGGTTGCACGTCGCTCTGGCCTCCTCGCAGCTCGGGTCAGTCCGCGGGCGCCCCCGCGGGGGCGTCGGCCGCTCTCTTCAGGCGCTCGATCTCGGCCTCCAGCACGTGGATCCGATCCACCATCTGCTCGAGCGTGCGCGCCAGCGGATCGGGCAGGTCGGTCTGGTTGAGGTCGATCCCGCCGGTCACCCGCTCGCCGTTCCGGAATGTTATGCGACCCGGCACCCCGACCACAACACAGTTCTCCGGCACCTCGCGCACCACCACCGAGCCGGCGCCGATCCGGCTGCCCGTCCCGATGGTGAAGCCGCCGATCACCTTGGCGCCCGCCCCGATCATCACGTTGTCGCCGATCGTGGGGTGGCGCTTCTCCCGCTTGAGGCTGGTACCGCCCAGGGTCACGCCCTGCAGGATGCTCACGTTCTCGCCCACCTCGGCGGTCTCGCCGATGACGACGCCCATCCCGTGATCGATGAACAGGCCCGGGCCGAGGACGGCGGCCGGATGGATCTCGATGCCGGTCAGGAAGCGGCCGACGTGCGACACGCAGCGGCCGGTGAGCGGCCACCCGCCGCGCCAGAGCGCGTGGGCGACGCGGTGGATCCAGATCGCGTGCACGCCCGGGCTGCACAGGACCACCTCGAGCGCCGACCGCGCCGCCGGGTCGCGCTCCAGCACCGTCCTCACGTCCCGTCGCATCCGCTCAAGCATGCCGTCCGCTCCTTGTGACCATCCGGTTCAGCGCGTCGCGCGCCGCCGCGCGCAGCGCCAGCGCCGCGACCTCCGCGGCGTGCCGGCGCGTTTCCGGCAGCCCCCCCACCGCCGCCTCGACCCGCGCGGCGGGCACCTCGAGCAGCGCCTCCAGGGCGCAGCCGGTCGCCACCTCGGTCGCCGCGCTCGCCGCCGCGATGGTCGGCCCGCAGCCGTACGCCTGGAAGCGCGCCTCCACGACCTGCCCGTCCCGCACCCGCAGGTGGAAGCGGACCAGGTCCATGCACTCCTTGGACTCCCCTTCCCCCACCCCGTCCGGAGTCCGCATGATGCCAGCATTCCGCGGATTCCGGAAGTGATCGATGAGGACCGGGCTGTACTGCATCGGGCCGCCCGGCCGTCTAGGCCCGGACCGGCATCGCGCTCCGGAGCCGGGCCACCAGCGGCACCGTCGACTCGACCACGTAGTCGATGTCCTCGGCGGTGGTGCACCGCCCGAGGGAATGCCGCACCGCGCCCATCGCCCACTCCACCGGCACCCCCATCGCCACCAGCACGTACGAGGGCTCCACGTTCCCGGACGTGCACGCCGAGCCCGCCGACACCCCGATGCCCTTCAGATCCAGGCCGAGTACGATGGATTCCGACTCCACGTGCCGGAAACAGATATTGCAGGTGCCGGGCAGCCGCCGGGTCGGGTGCCCGGAGAGCCGGACGTCGGGCACCCGGGCGCGGATGCCCTCCCAGAGCCGGTCACGCAGCGCGGTCAGCCGGCTGGCTTCCTCGGCCATGTCCCGGCCGCGAATCTCGACGGCCCGGCCGAGCCCGACGATTCCCGCCACGTTCTCGGTGCCGGCGCGGCGGCGGCGCTCGTGCTCGCCGCCGTGCTGGACCGAGACCATCTTGGTGCCTTTCCGGATGTACAGCCCGGCCACGCCCTTCGGCCCGTAGATCTTGTGGCCGGAGAAGGACAGCAGATCGATGTCGAGCGCGTCGAGGTCCAGCGGCACCTTCCCGAAGGTCTGCACCGCGTCCACGTGCAAGGGGATCCCGTGCTGGCGGGCGATCGCGCCGATCTCCCCCACCGGCTGGATGGTCCCGACCTCGGAGTTGGCGTGCATCACCGAGATCAGGACGGTGTCGGGCCGGATGGCCCGCCGCACCGCCTCCGGGTCCACGAGGCCGTCGCCGTCCACGTCCAGGTACGTCGCCTCGAAACCGAGGGTTTCCAGGCTCTGCACCGCCCGCAGCACCGCGTGGTGCTCGATCTTCGACGTGATGACGTGGCCGCGGCGGCGCCCCATCGCGACGCCCTTGATCGCCAGGTTGTCGGATTCGGTGCCGCCCGAGGTGAAGACGATCTCCTCCTTGCCCACCCGGAGGAAGTGCGCGACCTGCTCGCGCGCGGTCTCGAGGCCCTCCCGCGCCTCCCGGCCGAAGCCGTGCACGCTCGACGGATTGCCGAAACGCTCGCTGAAGTACGGCAGCATCGCCTCCACCACCTCCGGATGCACCGGGGTGGAGGCATTGTGATCGAGATAGACCCGTCGGTTCATTGACGCTCCCCTTTCGCGATGCTACGCTGCGCCCGCATGGCCTCGGCCAGACGGAAGCTCGGCCTGATGCTCTCCACCGCGCCGGACCACCCGAACCTCGAGACCGCTCTCGGGCTGTCCCGGGCGGCGCTGGACGGCGACACGGACGTCTACCTGTACCTGATCGACGACGCGGTGGCCTCGGTGGAGGACGACCGCCTCCAGGCTCTGGCCGGCCGCGGGCTCAAGCTCTTCGTGTGCGCCTACGGCTGCCAGAAGCGGCGCCGGCCCCTCTCGGAGCACGCCACCAACTGCGGCCTCGTGGTGCTCACCGACGTGATCAACGGCACCGACCGCTTCGTCGCCCTCAACTAGCGTGCCGAGCCCGAGCCAGCCCACGCTCGTCCTCATCTCGGAGGACCCGCGCGCCTCGCACCGGGCCAACGAGGCGATGCGCATCGCGCTGGGCATCGTGGCCGGCGAGAACGAGGTCCGCATCGTGCTGACCGGCCCCGCGGTGCACCTGCTCGACGACGACACCGACGACCTCGTGGACGGCGACGACATCGCCAAGTTCCGCGCCGCGCTCCGTAACCTCGGCGTGCCCTTCCACGTGGAGGGCGCCCCGCCCGCCCGGACCGACTGGAACGGCGACCGCCACCCGGTGGTGCCGGTTTCGGCGGCGGACGTGGCCGCGATGCTGCCCCGGGCCACGCGCTTCCTCGTGTTCTGATGGCGGCCTTCCTGCATCTGCTGAAGGGCGACTCGGCCGCGCTCGCGGGCGCGGTGATCGAATCCAATCTCCGGGAGGCCGGCGCGCGGGTCACGGTGGTCCTCCTGGACGGCGCGACCGCGCCGTCGCTGCCCGCCGGCGTCACGATGCGACGCCTCGCTCCGGGCGATCTCGACTACGCGGGCCTGCTCGATCTGATCTTCGCTCATGATCACGTGATCACCTGGTAGCCTAGCGGTCCCGATACTCCTCGTGCCACTTCATCTGGATCGCCTCCAGGATGCCCTCGTTGGAGCCCTTGGCGTCGTCCGCGAACCCGGGCAGGGCCACCACCCACTTGTGCAGGTCGGTGAAGCGCACGGTGAGCGGGTCCACGTCCGGGTGCGCGTCCATCAGGGCCAGCGCGATGTCCTCGGCGTCTTTCCACTTCATGGCCGGTCCTCCAATGGTAGCCCGCCTTCGGCGGCGGCGCGCCCTACTTCGGGATCTCCACGACCACGTCGCCCTTGACCACCGCCTGACACCCGAGCCGGGAATGGAGGGTGAGCCCCTCCGCGGTGTCCAGGCGGTCTTCCTCGTCCTGCTCCATGGCCGAGAGGTTCTGCTCGCCCTCGCGCACGATGACGTGGCAGGTGGTGCAGGCGCAGCTCCCGCCGCAGTTGTGCTCGAGGTGGATGTTGTTGGCCAGGGCGATGTCGAGCAGCGACCCCGGCCGGCCGTGGTCGGCGAGCGGGTACTTGCGGTCGTCGACCTCGACCGTCTTGTTGAGCGGCAGGAACGTCACCTTGTGCACCGCCATCTATGAATTCTCCAGGAGCTGGTCGGCCCGCTTGGAGGTGACCGCGCCCTTGATGGCCGCCTCCATCATCCGGTCGGCCAGCGGCGCGGTGGCCTGATTGAGGGCGATCGTGCACTCGCGAATCGCGTCCCGGCTCGTGCCCGCCCGCACGACGCGCAGCCGGGCCAGTGCCTTCTCGATGGCCGTGCGCTCGGCCGCGGTGGCGATGCTACCCGCCTGGCGGAGCGCGCGCTCCACGTGGTTGATCACGGTGTCGGCCTCGGTCTGCGCCTCGATCAGGAGACGGGCGTCGACGTCGGCCTCCGCGTGCGTGAACGAGTCCTCCACCATCTGCTCCACCTGCGCCTCGGTCAGGCCGTAGGTCGGCTTCACCTCGATGCTCGCCGCCTTGCCGCTCCGGAGCTCGCGCGCCTGCGCTTGTAGAATTCCGTTGGCGTCGATAAGGAACGTCACCTCGATCTTCGGCATGCCCGCCGGCATCGGATCCACTCCGGCCAGGTCGAAGCGGGCCAGCGAGCGGTTGTCCTTGGCCAGCTCGCGCTCGCCCTGCAGCACGTGCAGGTCCACCGTGGTCTGCCCGTCCACCGAGGTGGTGAAGTACTCCTTGGCGAGGGTCGGGATCGTGGTGTTGCGCGGGATCAGCACGCTCACGATGCCTCCCAGGGTCTCGATGCCGAGCGAGAGCGGCGTCACGTCCAGCAGCAGCATGTCGGTGATGCCCCCGGCCAGGATCTGGGCCTGCACCGCGGCGCCGAGCGCCACCACCTCGTCCGGGTTGAGCCGGCTCTGCGGGGCGCGGCCGAACAGCTCCTCGACCCGCCGCCGCACCAGCGGCATGCGCGTCGAGCCGCCCACCAGCACCACCTGGTCCACCTGCTCGGGCTCGAGCCCCGCGTCGGCCAGCGCCTGGCGACAGGGGCCCAGCGTGGTGGCCACCAGCGGATCCACCAGCGCCTCCAGCTCGGTCCGCGTGATGTCGCGGCGGTAGGTGAAGCGCTCGAACGGGATCGTGAGCACCGTGCGCTCGTCGAAGGAGAGCCGGCACTTGGCGGCCTCCGCGCCCATCCGGATCTCCTGCAACGCCTCCGCGTCGCCCGAGAAATCAGCCCGGTGGCGCGTCCGGATGTCGGCGAGCAGCCAGTCCACCATCACCTGGTCGAAGTCGTCACCGCCCAGGTGGGTGTTGCCGTTGGTGGCCAGCACCTCGAAGACCCCGTCCTTCACCCGCAGGATCGAGATGTCGAAGGTGCCTCCGCCCAGGTCGTAGACCGCGATCACGCCTTCCGCCATCTTCTGCAGCCCGTAGGCGAGCGACGCCGCGGTCGGCTCGTTGACGATGCGCAGGACCTCGAGGCCGGCGATGCGCCCGGCGTCCTTGGTGGCCTGGCGCTGGGCGTCGTTGAAGTAGGCGGGCACCGTGATCACCGCCTGCTCGACCGGCTCGCCGAGGTGGGCCTCGGCCCGCTGCTTGAGCGCGCGCAGCACGTGGGCCGACACCTCGGGTGGGGTGACCTCGCGGTCGCCGATGCGGATGCTCACCACCTCGGCCTGGGGGGTCACCGGGAAGGGCAGGCGCGCGAGCTCGTCCTTCACGTCCTCGTAGCCGCGACCCATGAGCCGCTTCACCGAGTAGACGGTCCGTGCCGCGTTGCGGGCGAGCTGGCGCCGGGCCGCCTCGCCGACCACCACCCCGTTGGGTGTCCATCCCACGATGGAGGGCAGCAGGGCGCGGCCCTCCGCGTCGGGGATCACCCGGGGGATCCCGCCCTCCACGTGGGCGACCAGGCTGTTGGTCGTCCCGAGGTCAATGCCGACGATGCGAGACATGTTGGTCCTGACGCTCTCCCAGCGCGTCGCTCAGGTCGTCGATGACGGTGCGCAGATAGGCCCGGGTCGCGAGCCGCTGTTTGAACCACTCGAGCAGGGGCCCGCGATCACCCGCCTCGTCCACGACCCGGTCCCACGCCGCCGCCCGGCCGACCACGGCCTCGGCCTCGGCGGCGTAGCGCTCCTCGAGCCGGCGGCGCTCCTCGCGGAGCCGCGTGCCGGCCTCGCCGTCGAGCCCCTCCGCCTTGGCCTCCT
>DATHSW010000341.1:0-7896 GCA_035463855.1 Candidatus Deferrimicrobiaceae bacterium
AAGGCCATCACCGAGGATCTCGGCATCAAGCTCGAGAACATCACGCTCGAAGACCTGGGCAAGGCCAAGAAGGTGGTGGTGGACAAGGACAACACCACGCTCATCGATGGGGCCGGCAAGACGGCGACGATCGAGGGGCGCATCAAGCAGATTCGCGCCCAGATCGACGAGACCACCTCGGACTACGACCGGGAGAAGCTGCAGGAACGCCTCGCTAAGCTGGCGGGCGGCGTCGCCATCATCAAGGTGGGCGCCGCGACCGAGACGGCGATGAAGGAGAAGAAGGCCCGCGTGGAGGACGCGCTCAACGCGACCCGCGCGGCGGTGGAAGAGGGGATCGTGCCCGGCGGTGGGGTCGCTCTGCTGCGGGCCGCGACGGTCATCAACGGCCTGAAGCTGGAGGGCGACGAGAAGGTCGGCGCCATGATCGTGAAGCGCGCGCTCGAGGAGCCCATCCGCCAGATCGTGGAGAACGCGGGGCTCGAGGGCAGCGTGATCGTGGAGAAGGTCAAGGCCGAGAAGGGGGTGGCCCGCGGCTTCGACGCGGAGTCGCTCGAGTTCGTGGACATGATCCAGGCCGGCATCATCGACCCGACCAAGGTGGAGCGGGTGGCGCTGCAGAACGCGGCGTCGGTGGCCGCCCTGCTGCTGACGACGGAGGCGCTGATCACCGACCTGCCCGAGGAGAAGCCGGCGGCGGCCCCGCCCATGTCTCACGGGGACTTCTAGGTCCAGCCACTCGGATCCAGATACGGCGGTCCTTGCCGGCAACGGCAAGGGCCGTACGTTGTCCGGCGATAGGGCCATCATCGGCCCTCGCCCGTTTATCCGTGTAACATGCATGCCACGCGGGGCGCGGGTGCGGGGAAGAAGGAGGTGCCTCAATGGAAGGAAAACAGTCGTCCCGAGGTCCGCAGTCGCAGCACCCGAATTGACTCTCCGGCATGCCTGGAGCTGCGTGAAGTAACGGAAGGGCGATTTCTTGACACCGGCGTGGGCACCCAGTACTCTGCGCTGCATGTCGCATTTGGACGGCAGGACGTTGGCGAGGTGGTTCGTCGGTATCCTCGTCTCACTGCTCGTGCTGGGGCACGCGTGCGAGCTGCCGGCGTTCACCGATCTCGTGGCACCGGCCACCACGTCCACGCATGGTCACGAGATGGATCACCATGCTGGCAAGGGTCAGATCGCGTGCGACGCCGTCAGCGTGGCCAATACGGCGCAGGCCCAGGCGGGCCCGAGCTCCGATGCGCTGATGGCCATTTCGATCCCCAGCCCGGCTCCGGTCCGACCGGGTGGCGGGGCGCCGAGCGTGTCCAGTCGACCGGCCAGTCGACCACCGTTGTTCCTGCTGCACGCATCCCTCCTGATCTAGTCGCTCCCGTCCCTAATCGCGCCACGCCCTGATCGCGAAGTCTGTCTCCGGGGGGTCGGTCCGCCTAGGCGTAGTCCATCCATCGAACAGGAGGAATCTGTGACTCGTATGCGAATCCTTGTCGTCATCGGCACGGTCGGGCTCGCGGTCTCCGCCGCCTGGCTCGCGGGCACCGCGGTCGGCAGCGCTCAGGCGCAGCAGCCGCCCGCCAAGACGTCCGGGTCTGCCGGGCATACCGACAAGCCCGGGGGCCCCCAGCATGATCACGACCACCCGCCGATCGCCGCCGCGTACGCCAATGCCCACATCCCGACCCACGTGTGGACAGACCCCACGATGCTCGCCAAGGGCAAGGAGATCTTCACCGCCAAGTGCGCGCTCTGCCACGGGGAGAAGGGGGACGGCAAGGGGCCCGGCTCGGTGAATCTTCCGCTCAAGCCGGCCGACCTCAGCGACGCCAAGATGGTGGCGGAGATGCCGGGCAATTTCTGGATCTGGCGGGTCAGCGAAGGGGGCCTGGTCGAGCCGTTCAGGTCGAAGGGCTCCGCGATGCCGGGCTGGAAGGGCGAGCTGTCGATGAGCGACCGCTGGGCGGTGATCGCCTACGCCCACACGCTATCCGGCCACCGCGGGCCGCACGTCGCCAGCGAGCATCCGCAATTGAAGCCCAAGCCCAAGTTCGTGACCGGAGAGGGCACCGTTGTCGCCCTGGCGGCACAGAAGCAGCAGATCGTCCTGGACCACGGAGAGATCAAGGACTTCATGGAAGCCATGACCATGGGTTACAAGATCAATCCCCTCTCGCTCCTGGACAAGGTCAGGCCCGGCGACAAGGTGCGCTTCACCATCGACACCGACGCCCGGGCCATCACGAAGATCGACAGGCTGGGCGACTGATGGGGCGGCTGGTCGTCGCCTCGCTGCTGCTGGCCGGGTGTGCGGGCTATGAGATGGCGCCGCTGGCCGCCAGCCACCCGGCGCATCCGGAGGCGCCCGTGGCGCCCGCGCCGGCTCCCCCCCGGACGCTGGCCTACTCCCGGGCGGACATCCCGTCGGTGCGGCCGGTCTCGCCCGTCACGATGGCCCCGCACGAAGGGCATGGCTCGCGCCCGACCGAGACGGGGAGCTCGTCGACGGCCGTCGGCGAGGGAGAAGTGATCACCACGGTTCCGAATGCGAGCCAGATCGTCGTCGAGCATGGAGAGATCAAGGGATTCATGGAGGCGATGACCATGGGCTATCGGGTCGATCCGGTCTCCCTTCTCGCGGGACTGAAGCCTGGGGACAAGGTGCGCTTCACGATCGACGTGCAGCGCCGGGCGATCATCGGCATCGAAAAGCTGCAATAGACATGTACGGGGGCCAACGGATGGCGGGGGGAAGGATCGGCTGGCCATGTCTTCTGCTTGTCGGGCTCAGCGGCTGTGCCTCGGTGAACCTCAACGCTGGGTTCGCCGAGGTCGGCGCGGCGGTCGAGGAGCGCGCGGCGACGACGATCGTGTGGAACCGAGGCGCGGAGCTCGACAGAGAGGCTGCGGAGAGGCTGCGGGTACTGCTGGGGAAGAAGTTCACCGCTGACGACGCGGTACAGATCGCGATGCTGAACAATCGGGACCTCCAGGCCATCTACGCTGACCTCGGGCTGGCCCAGGCCGATCTGGTCCAGGCCGGGCTTTTCCGGAACCCAGTCCTCGACGCGGCCGTGTTGTTTCCGCTGTCGGGAGTCCGACCGGATCTTCAGCTCGGCGTGGTCGTGAGCTTCCTGGACGCGCTGTACGTCCCGCTCCGCAAGCGGGTGGCCGCCGCCCGGTTCGAGGACGCGAAGCTCCGCGTCACCGGGGTCGTGGTCGACCTCGCCGCGCAGGTTCGGCGGGCGTTTTACGAGCACCAGGCGAACGAGCAGATGCGGGAGCTGCGGCAGACGGTCGTCCAGGCGCTCGCCGCCTCGTGGGACGTGAGCCGCCGGCTGCACGAGGCGGGGAACGTCACGGATCTCGACCTGGCGCGGGATCGCGCGGTGGCGGAGACCGCGAAACTCGCGCTCAGATCCGCCGAGACCGCAGCCCGCCAGAGCCGCGAGCACCTGAATGAGCTGATGGGGACCTGGGGAAAGCAAACCGGCTGGGAGATCGACGGGCGCTTGCCCGATATCCCGGCCGAGCCCCTGCCGGTGAACGGTGTCGAGCGGGTCGCGCTCTCCCGGAGCATCGACTTGTCGCAGGCCCGACAGCGCATCGTCATCGCGGGCCAGCAGCTGGGCTATGACCGAGCGACCGCCTTGATCCCGGAGACGGAGGTTGGAGTGGAAGCGGAGAGGGAAGAGGGCTGGAAGGTGGGTCCGGTGCTCTCCGTTCCCATTCCGCTCTTCGATCAGGGGCAAGCCAGGGTGGGCCGGGCGATGGCGGAGCTGCGGCGCGCCCAGCAGGAATACTACGCCCTGGCCGTGCGGATCCGCGCGACGGCCCGGGCGGTGCGGGACCGCATGCTCGGAGCGCGGGACCGGGCGCTCTACTACCGCGACATCCTGCTGCCGCTGCAGGAGCGGATCGTCAACGAGGCGCAGCTACAGTACAACGCGATGCAGATCGGCATCTTTCAGCTGTTGCGCGATCGGGAACGACAGATCGACACCGGCGCCGCCTACGTGCAGGTGCTTCGGGAGTACTGGCTGGCGCGGACGGACCTGGCGCTGATTTCGAGCGGCCGGCTACCGACGTCGAATGGATCCCGGGTGGGCACGACGGTCGAGAAAGGGAGAAGCAAGGAGGGTGTGAATGGCCACTAGGCTCTCTCGGCGGCAGATACTGGGTATCGGGACCGCCTCGCTCGCGGGTGGCGTCGCATGGGCAAAGGAAGGCCGTGCGAAGGGGCATGGGGGCGCGGCGCAGCCGAGGTCGCAAGGGACCCGCCCCCATTGGCAGAAGACCTACAGCGGAGGCCCGATCGACGTGGTCCCGTTGCCGCCAGGATTGCCGGGAGAGCACTACCAGCCGGTGGTCGTGCCGAACGGTGGCGCTCTCCCCTTCAAGGTGGTCGACGGCGTGAAGGTCTTTCATCTGGTCGCCGAGGAAGTCGATCACGCGTTCGACTCGGCTTTGCGCGCGAGGTGCTGGGGCTACGACGGCCGCGTCAACAGTACCGTGATCGAGGCGGTGGAGGGGGAGCGCATCCGGATCTACGTGACGAACCGGCTACCGCTGGCCACCTCGGTCCACTGGCACGGCCTGTATCTCCCCAACGGGATGGATGGCGTGGCGGGTCTGACGCAGCCGTACATCAAGGTCGGGGAAACCGCGAAGTACGAATGGACCTTGCGGCAGCACGGCACCTTCATGTTCCACTCCCATCACGACGAGATGACGCAGATGGGGATGGGGCTGATCGGCATGTTCGTCGTTCACCCACGGAATCCCTCACCCGACCATCGGGTCGATCGCGACTTCTCGCTCATGGTCAGTGAATGGTCGGTGAAGGCGGGAACGATGCGCCCGAACACCCTCGAAATGAATGACTTCAACGTCCTGACGATCAACGGCAAGGTCTTCCCGTCGACCGCGCCGCTGGTGTGCAAGACAGGGGACCGGGTCAGGATTCGCGTCGGCAACCTCGGGGCCATGGACCACCATCCGATGCATATCCACGGGCATCACTTCCGGATCACCGCGACCGACGGCGAAGACATCCCGCTTTCCGCCCAGTGGCCGGAGACGACCGTCCTGGTCGCGGTAGGACAGACCCGCAACCTCGAGCTGATCACGGATGCGCCGGGCGATTGGGCGTTCCACTGCCACATGACCCACCACGTCATGAACCAGATGGGACATGAGTTCCCGAACATGGTGGGCATGAAGCCCGGGGATCTGGAAGAGAAGATCCGGCCGCTCCTGCCCGCGTACATGACCATGGGCCACACCGGCATGGACATGGGCAAGATGGCCGAGGTCATGCCGTATCCCCCGAATACCATCTCGATGAAGGGCGCGTCGGGACCGTTCGGGGACTACATCTCGATGGGGGGCCTGTTCACGATCGTGAAGGTTCGGGACCGTTTGAAGGGCTACGACGAGGACCCCGGTTGGTACCAGCATCCTCCCGGAACGGTAGCGGTCCGGGCGATCGAGGCTGATCTCGCGCGGGACGGGATCGACGTGAATCGCCCACACGGGTAGCGTCGTCGTCACATGGGTCGGACTGCGTGCCGGTGCCGTGTGCGAGGAGCGGCAGCGTCCCCGAAGGCGAAGGATGGACGGGCCTACGCGGGGCTCGTGTTCACTGGAGTCATCCGCGCGAGCTGTGGCGTGCTGGTCCCATGAGGGGCGATGGTGCCCCACGCGTGGCCATCCGGATGATGGCCAACCCGGGGGAGCGGGCCTCAGAGCCCCATGTAACCGATAGCTTGGGATGAGCCGAGCGTCGAGCGGGAGTGGCAGGTCAGTTGCATCACCGGGTACGGAGACGGTCATGGGACGGCTATTTCGGATAGACGGCTGGCCGGGAAGGGCGCTCCCAATCGCCCTGATCGTGCTGACTCTGGCCGCAGGCTTGTGCCTGTGCGACGACGACGAGATGGCCAACGGGATGTCCGTCGAGCTCTGCCTGGGGCTGGCCGTCCTCTGCGTCGCCGTTGTCGTCCTCGTCGTTGCCCTGATCTCCCCCCTGTCCGTCGACCTGCCCTACAGGGCCTACGCGGTCTTGCTGCTTCGGCCCGACCCTCCGCCCAGGCGTCCCTTCCCTTCCTAGTTCCGTCACGCGGCCTCACGGCCGACGGGTGCTTCCAGCAGGACCGGTGCGCCCGTTCGAGGGAGTGGGTTCTCGGTGCCCGCCTTGGGCACCGGGTAGGGGAGGGGGACGTTCATGAGTGTGCGCGGGTGGTGCCGGCTGGCGACGATTGTCGCCGGTGCAGCACTGGTGATCTTACGGATCGGTTGGGCCGAGGCCCGGTCGCACGTCGAGGGGCGAGTCGGAGTGCCCGCCATGGTGGCCCGCGTGCTGCCGTCCGTGGTGAGCATCACCACGCGTCAGATCGGGCGGGACCAGTTCAATCAGCCCGTGCCGACGCGGGGACTGGGCTCGGGGTTCATCATCGCCCGCCAGGGTCACGTGCTGACCAACAACCACGTAACGGACGGGGCCGAGGACATCAAGGTGGCGTTGACGGACGGCCGCGTCTTCCGGGCGGCCCTGGTCGGTGCCGACCGGTTCAGCGATCTGGCGGTCCTGAAGATCGAGGGCAAGAGCCTTCCCGCGCTCCCCCTGGGCGATTCGCCCAGACTCGCGGTCGGGGAGACCGTCGTGGCCATCGGAAGCCCGCTCTGGATCGAGGGGGGCCCGACGGTGACCACGGGAGTGGTGAGCGCCCTCGGGCGCTCCATGGAGCAACCCGGCCTGCCGACGCTGCACAACCTGATCCAGACGGATGCCGCCATCAATCCGGGCAACTCGGGGGGCCCGCTGCTCAACCTCAGAGGCCAGGTCGTCGGGATCAACACCGCGGTGATCGCCTCCGCCCACGGGATTGGCTTCGCCATCTCCGTCGGCATGGCGAAGCCGGTGATCCGCGAGCTGATCGCGCACGGGCGCGTGGTCCGGCCCTCGCTCCGTCTGGCTGCCGTCAGCCTGACGCGGCAGCTGGCCTATACCAACGAGCTACCCATCGACCGGGGCGCGCTGGTGATCCGGGTGGAGGAGGGGGGCGCGGGCCAGGCGGCCGGGCTCGAACCCGGCGACGTCATCACGTCGGTCGGCGGGAAGCCGATCATCGATCTGCACCACTTTCACCAGGAGCTCGCCCGCCGCCGGATCGGGGATTCGGTCGACGTGTCGATCTGGCGAGACGGCCGGACCGTCACGCTGAGGCCGACGCTGGAGGAAGAGCCGTGAGGGATCTTTCATTGCCGCAACGAGTCGCTTGGGCCCTCGTGCCAGCCGCCGTCGCGACCGTGCTGGCGGCCGGCGTGACCTGGATCGGGCCCGCGTGGTCCGCGGACGTCGAGGTCGTGATCCGCGCCACCAGGATCGAGCCACACGTGCTCTCCGCGGTGGCGGGGCACCGCGTGAGCTTCGTGAAGCGCGTGGACAAACCGGTCCACGTGGAGTTTGGCGGAGACGGGGAGCAACACCAGATCTTCCAGATCCCCGGGTCCGGTCCCATCTGGGCCATCTTTCATCGTCCGGGGACGCATCCGTACGTCGTACATATCTACGATGGCAAGACGACCACGCTGCATGGAGTCGTCGAGGTCGTCGAGGATCCAGATCACCCCTGGGCGCTTGGCAGATGCGGCGCGGTCGTGGAGGAGGCATGCATTGAGCCCTGACGCGACCCGACCAGGTGCGGCACCCGTGCGCGGCCGCGGCAATATCAGCCGCTGGTCCATCGAGCACCCCTATATCGTCATCGCCTTCTACCTGGGCGTGGCGCTGCTCTCGGTGCTCGTCATCTTCTTCCAGATGCCCCGGCGGATGATGCCCTACGTCGAGAGCCCCATCGTGGGCGTGGTCTCCATGATGCCGGGGCTCTC